>NZ_CP093341.1:2268294-2592336 GCF_022637455.1 Lysobacter sp. S4-A87 | reverse complement strand
GCCTCGCGCAAGCACGGCAAGCCGGTGATCCCGCGGCTGTTCTGGTACATGAGCCTGGTCGGCAGCGTGATGACGCTGAGCTACTTCGTGTTCTCGCAGAAGCAGGACTCGGTCGGAGTGATCCAGAATCTGTTCCCGGCCTTCACCGCCGCCTACAGCCTGTACCTGGACATCAAGCACCGCGGCTGGCACCGCGACCGCGCCAGCCACTGAGCACGCTGCCCGGGTAAGCGAAGCGCACCCGGGTCCCGTTGCCGCCACCGCACCGCCACCGCACAGCGCCCGACCGCCAGACCCCGGGTGCGCTTCGCTTACCCGGGCTACGGGGTGGGGCGGGGACCATGGCCGCGCCCGGATCGTCGAACCAGCCAAACCGGCCAACGCTGCGCCTTCCGGGAATGCGAAGATCGAGGCTTCGTGCCACCACCCGGTCCTTATCTGTGAAACCACTCCTCGCGGCCCTGCTGTCCGGCCACCTCGCCCTTGCCTCCCTGGCCGCGCATGCCGGCCCCGCCGACACCCGCTTTGAAGCCATCTACAACCAGGAATGGAAGTGGCGCCAGGAGCAGACCGGCGCCGCCGACGAGGACAACGACGGCTCGTCCGACCAGCACAAGCTGCCTTCGGTCGACGCGGCCAGCCAGGGCGCACGCCTGAAGGTCTGGGAGGACGTGCTCAAGCGCCTGGACGGGATCGACACCGCCAGGCTCAGCCCGCAGAACCGCATCAACTTCGCCGTCTACAAGGCCCAGGTCGAGAACCTGGCCGCCGACGTGCGCCTGCACGGCTACGAGATGCCGTTCAACTCCGACTCCTCGTTCTGGTCGAACCTGGGCTTCATGACGCGGCGGCAGATGCGCACCGCCGAGGATTACCGCGCCTACACCGACCGCCTGGCCGACGTGCCGCGCTACTTCGACCAGCAGATCGACAACATGCGCGCCGGCCTGGCGCGCGGCTTCAGCGTGCCGCGTGCGGTGCTGGACGGCCGCGATGTCTCGATCGCGGCGGTGGCCGAGGTCACCGATCCGCAGCAGTCCAGTTTCTACGAGCCGTTCAAGCGCATGCCGGCGACGATCCCCGCCGACGAGCAGGCACGCCTGCGTGCCGCCGGCGCGGCGGCGATCCGCGATCGCATGGTCCCGGCCTACGCCAAGCTGCTGACCTTCTTCCGCGAGGAATACGTCCCGCAGGCGCGCACCACCCTGGGCGCGTCGCAGATGCCAGACGGCGAGGCCTACTACCGCCAGCAGATCCGCGAGTACACGACCCTCGATCTCGACCCCGAGCAGATCCACCAGATCGGGCTGGATGAAGTCGCACGCATCCAGGCGGAGATGGAGACGATCATCAAGCAGGTGGGGTTCAAGGGCCCGCCCAAGGAAAACACTTTCGCGGCGTTCCTGCGCTTCCTGCGCACCGACAAGCAGTTCTACGCGACCACCCCGCAGGCGCTGCTCGATCGCGCCGCCTGGATCTCCAAGCGCGTCGACGGCGAGATCGGCAAGTTCATCGGCACCCTGCCGCGCGGCCGCTTCACCATCGTGCCGGTGCCGGCCGACATCGCCCCGTTCTGGACCAGCGGTCGCGGCGGTGCCGGGACGTACTGGCTCAATACCTACGACCTGCCCTCGCGCCCGCTCTACAACCTGCCCGCGCTGACCCTGCACGAGTCCTCCCCGGGCCACGCCCTGCAGGGCTCGCTGGCCAAGGAACAGGGCGATTTGCCGGCGTTCCGCCGTGAGACCTACATCTCCGCCTATGGCGAAGGCTGGGGCCTGTACAGCGAGAGGCTCGGCAAGGAGATGGGCATCTACGAGACGCCCTACGAGGACTTCGGCCGCCTGACCTACGAGATGTGGCGCGCCTGCCGCCTGGTCATCGATACCGGCATCCACCACAAGGGCTGGACCCGCGACCAGGCCCTGGCCTACCTGCGCGACCGCACCGCCCTGAGCGAGCACGAAGTCACCACCGAGGTCGACCGCTACATTTCCTGGCCGGGCCAGGCGCTGAGCTACAAGCTGGGCGAGATCACCATCGTCCGCCTGCGCGCCGAGGCCGAGAAAGCCCTGGGCAGCCGGTTCGACATCAAGGCCTTCCACGACGCCCTGCTCAGCCAGGGCTCGGTGCCGCTGCCGGTGCTGGAAGAGCAGGTCCGCGCGTTCATCGCCAAATCGGCGGAGAAGACGGCGAAAGCGGGCTGATTTCCGCCGCTCCCGTCCACCGTCATCCCCGCGAAG
This sequence comes from Lysobacter sp. S4-A87, assembly GCF_022637455.1. Taxonomy (NCBI): domain Bacteria; kingdom Pseudomonadati; phylum Pseudomonadota; class Gammaproteobacteria; order Lysobacterales; family Lysobacteraceae; genus Lysobacter; species Lysobacter sp. S4-A87. The sequence goes on along the minus strand of NZ_CP093341.1, from coordinate 2,590,093 downwards.
GCGGGGATCCATGGACGTTGCCCCTTGTGGCTGAGGCCCAAGCGCAACATGGATCCCGGCGTTCGCCGGGATGGCGGCGATGCCCGGCCCCAGCTTGTGGATAACTACTTGCCCGACCTGCTTTTCCCGGGCATAATGCGCGGCTCGCTGCGTCCGGCTGGCCTTTAGGGGCTTGACCGGGCGGAACCCGGAAGCGCGATTCCGGCCCGCCTCGTGCCGCGAGAATTTCCTACCCGTATCGCGCACCGCCCACACCCCGGTGTGACAGCGGAGGGGCCGCCGCCTCCCTGGCCAAGGGAAGCACCATTACCTTTCGAGGTGCGTATGGCCCGTGTATGCCAAGTAACCGGTAAGCGAACGACGACTGGCAACAACGTCTCGCATGCCATGAACAAGACCCGCCGCCGTTTCCTTCCCAACCTCCATGAGCGCCGCTTCTGGGTCGCTTCCGAGAACCGTTGGGTGAAGCTGCGTGTTTCCAGTGCCGCCCTGCGCACCATCGACAAGAATGGCATCGACGCCATTCTCGCCGACCTGCGCGCCCGCGGCGAAAAGATCTGAGGAGGATCGAACCATGGCTTCCAAGCGCGACAAGATCCGCCTCATCTCTTCTGCCGGCACCGGTCATTTCTATACGACCGACAAGAACAAGAAGAACACCCCGAACAAGATGGAGGTCAAGAAGTACGACCCCGTCGTTCGCAAGCACGTGATGTACAAGGAAGGCAAGATCAAGTGACCTTCTGACCCACGCGCCACGCGCGTGGATTTGTCAGCAGGCCACCCCCGCGAAGGCGGGGATCCAGCGCCTTCAAGCTTCAAAGAGAACCCGCCGAAAGGCGGGTTTTTCTTTGGCGCATCCATATCCCGGCATGCCATAAAAAGACGGCCCCTTGCGGGGCCGAAACGGTGCATCACACACCGAGGAGGATCAGAACTTCTGGGCGTAGCGCATGTAGACGAACTGGCCGGGAACTTCGTACTGCGGGTCGTAGCTGTTGGCCGACGTGCTCGCCGAACGCGGCGGATCGCGATCGAAGATGTTGTTGATGCCCAGCGTGATGCGAGCGTTCCATGGAACGTTCACATAACCACTGACGTCGGTGTACGTGACGCTCGGGATTCTGTTCTCCGGGCGGGCACCGGCAGCGGTGATGCGGCCAGGATCCGAGCAGAGCAGCGGAATCTGCGTTGACGACACCGGCAGCGAGGCGCAGCTCTCCGTCTGGCTGGAGTAGTAGCGCAAGTTCGCCGTCAGGCCGTAGTCGCCGTACGCCCAGTTTGTGGCGAGGTTGGAACGGATGCGCCACTGGTTGTCGCGATTCCTGTACTCGCCGACACGATTTCCACCCTCCCCCGACACCGGGTCGTCCGTCACCTCGCCGTCGCCGTTTACGTCGACGTAGTACTTGGTCAGGTAGGTGCTGTCCCAGTCGATCCCGAACTTGCCGAATTTCGTCTCCGGCAACTGGTAGGAAACGTTGAAGTCGAAGCCTTCGACCTCGTACGTGCCCACGTTCAACGACGTTACGAGCAGGTTGGAGATCTGGCCGTCGCTGGCACGCGTCTGGAGTGCACACGCCGATGCGTCGTTGGCGCGGTAGCAACGGTCCAGCACTTCCTGTGCCGTCTGGGAGAAGATCGCGTCGTCGATTTCGACATTCCACCAGTCCAGGGCCAGGCCGAGTCCTTCGACGAAACTTGGGCTATAGACGAACCCCAGCGTCTTGCTGGTCGAAGTCTCCGGGCCCAGGTGGGCATTACCACCTACCGTCGTTCGGATCTGGCTGTTGGCCTGATCGTAGGCGGGGACGCCCGCGCAGGACGCTGGCGGCCGCTGGGCGGTACCCCCGACAACACCGGCACAGGGATCTGCCACCTGTTCGAAGGTGTCACTGACGCCGGAGTACAGTTCCTGGATCGAGGGCGCACGGAATCCCTCGCTGTAGTTGCCGCGAACGAGCAGGTCGTCAATGGGCTTCCACTTGAAGCCGAACTTGCTGTTGAGCGTGTCACCAAACGTGCTGTAGTCGGAATAGCGGGTTGCGACATTGAGCTCCAGCAACCTGGCGCCGGGGAGATCAGCCAGTAAAGGCAGGCTCAGTTCCAGGTAGGCTTCATCCACGCTGTAGCCGCCCGCAGTGGCGGTGCGGTTGTTACCCGTGCTGTTGCTTGATGCAGTGATCGGATCGGGCTGGTCGAAACCCGACTCGCTACGATGCTCGGCACCGAAGGAGAATGCGGCCTTTCCGCCCTGCAGCGGAAACAGTTCACCACCGATGTTGGCGTAGTAGTTCTTCAGCTCATAGCCGAAGCTGCTTATGCCGGTGAAGCTGGCGTATTCCAGCATTTCCTTCGTGAGCGTATTCGCACCCAGGAAGTTCAGGGGCACGCAACCTGCGATTTCTGCCCCCGGCGCGCCACACCGCGCCACGCCATTGCCGTCACGGAACGAGGGCCCCAGACCATGGCGCAGCGCGCGCACATCGAACAGACCCGTCTCGGTGTCCTTCTGGTTGTTCTCGCCGTAGAGGTAGCCTGCCTCCCAGGAGAACAGATTCTTGCCTGCCTCGAATTCGCCTTCCAGGTTGCCATTGAAGGCGAACGTATCCACGTCCTGGCGGAAGAGACGGCCGTTGGTCTCGGTCGCGCGCCGTTGGATGTAGCTCAGATCGCTTCCGTACGGGTTGTAGATGTTGTTCGAGCTTATGACGATGTTCTCGGACAGCGAGCCCGGGTTGCTGCGGCCGAGAACCAGGGGGCCAGCAGCCAGGAGCTGGCTGGATTCGCGCTCGTTGTAAGTCGTCGCCACCTTGAACCGGACGTTGTCGGTCAGGTCCAGCGAGCCGCTGGCGAACAGCGAAGTGCGCTCCTGCGGCGTGCGCAGGTAGTTGTCCGGGGCGAAGTTGTACGAGTCCGACGTGCCGAAGGGTCGCCAGTCGCCTGCCCCGGTTCCCGTTGCCACGAGAAATCCTGGCGTTCCGTCCGGACGCACCGGCGCGGCGTTTCCATTGTTGGACCCAAGGATGCCGAAGCGGCCCGCGGGCGATGTCGAACTGTTGCCCGTGCCGGGTGTCGCACCGAAGAACGGTACCGCGGAGATCTCGCGATCTCCGGCGAAGACCGGCTCTTCCTTTACATACCCGACGCCCAGCATCGCGTTCCAGCGATCGCCCGAGGAGCCGATGGTGAAGTCGTAGGACTGGCGCTCGCCGTCGCCCTTGTCGTACTGGCCGAGGTAGGCGTTGGCTTCGGCGCCGTCGAAGTCCTGGCGCAGGATCACGTTGACGACACCCGCAATGGCGTCGGAACCGTAGATCGTCGATGCGCCATCCTTGAGTACTTCGATCCGCTCCACTGCCGCGGTTGGGATCGTATTGAGGTCCACGGCGCCGCCCAGGCCGGTGCCGCCGACCCAGCGCTTTCCGTTCACCAGCACGAGGGTTCGACTTGAACCGAGATTGCGCAGGCTGACGCGGGTCTCGCCGTTGCCGCCGTTGTTGTAGCTGGAGTTGAGGGTCGAACCTCCAGCGCTGATTCTCTGGATCACATCACCAATGGACGTCAGCCCCTGTGCACTGATGTCCTCACGGCTCAGCGAGAAGATCGGTTGCGATGTCTCGATGTCGGCGCGCTTGATGCGCGAGCCGGTCACTTCAATGCGGTCGAGTGTCGTGGCGCCCTTGTCACTGGATTCCTGTGCGCCGGCGATTGCCGGCGCCAGTGCGATCGCGATACCTGCCGGCAGCATGCCGACGCGCACCGCGGTGCGCAGGTTGCGGTGTTCCATGTAGTGAATCTCCGAATATTTGTTATGGGCGCGTTAAGCGCCTACCAACCTTATTCCGGAGTTCTTGATCGCGTTTTTCCGCAGGAATCTGACAGCGTCGCTATTGGCGTTCAGTTCTTTTGCATTGGAAACCCGCCGCCTTTGCAGAATCAGGTCTGCGTCGCGTCGTGCAGCCCGGTACTCCGATGCGGTCATGCCGAAGCGCGCGCGGAAGCTGCGGGCGAAGCTGCAACTGTTGTCGAAGCCGCTGGCAGCGCCGACTTCACCGATGGTCATCAGCGTCGACGCGAGCAGGCTGGCGGCGTGGTCCAGTCGCATCCGAGCCGATGCCGCCAGCGGGCTTTCGCCGTAGAGCTTGTGGAACAGCTTGGAGAAGTACCAGGTCGAGAAGCGCGTACGCTCGGCCAGTTCGCTGATGCGGACGATGCGATGGCAATGCCCTTCCAGGTACAGGCTGGCGCGTTGCATCCGCTCGAACACCTGCCGCTTGCGCCCCAGTGATGCACCCGGGCACAGGCCCAGCCGCGCGCGGTACTCGGCCTGCATCTCCTCGAGGAACAGCAGCATCGAGCGCAGCGGCGCCTGGATGCGGCCGGTGCGGCCGTCATGGTCCATGTTGCGTGATGCCCGGTACCACATGCGCGCCACCGCCCTGACCTGGCACGGCTTGAGGCGTCCGCGGCCGACATACAGGCCGAAATCGGAGAAGCGGCCCATCGCCCGCAACGCGTCCTCGGTGATGGTGAGGCCGATGCAGATGCCGTCGTGATCGGGTTGGATCTGTGGCATCGAGTCCTTCGCGAACGCGATCCAGTCGCCGGTGTGCAGGTAGAACCGGCCTTCCTTGGCTTCCACCCAGGAACCGGCGCGCATCTGCACCCAGATCGACAGGTCCTGGCTGGACAACTCGACACTTCCCAGGCGCGATGCGCCGACGCACCTCGCCCACTGATTTTCGGCCGGACCAACCCGCAACAGTTGACCGCGGTCCGCCCACTTTGCTCGTTCCATAGGATCTGACTGACGTGTGAGGGTGTTCAGGCTCACTTGGCGTGGCCGATGAGTACATAAGAACCTTCTCAAAGTGACCTTGGGCATTGACCTGCGACGGCGGCGGCCGGGTGACCGGGGTCGGGGCGTCGGAGAACTCCGCCCGGTCCATGCCGTCATCACGCACACGTGATCCAATGCCGCCATGCCCTTCGACCTGCATGCCGGTTACTGGCTGTTCTTCCTGGATTGGCTGATCCGCCTGGCCGCGCTGGCCTGGATTCCGGTTCGCAGCCCGCCAGCGGCGGCGCGCAGCTGGTTGCTGCTGGTCGGCTTCGTGCCGCTGCTCGGATTGCCGCTGTATCTGGTGCTTGGCCATCCCTGGCTGGCGCGGCAAAGGCGCGAGCGCCAGGCGCTGGCGTCACGTGTCATCCGCGAACGCCAGGACGGCCTGCGCCAGTGGCGCTGGCTGCCGCCGGGAGGCGAAGGCGAAGCCAGCGCTGACGTTCCGCGCCTGGCCGAGCGGTTGGGCGATTTCATGCCGACACGCGGCAACGGCATCGAGCTGCTCGACGACTACGAACAATCGCTGGCCTCGCTGCTGGCCGACATCGACGGCGCGCGCGAGGAAGTGCACCTGCTGTACTACCTGATGTTCGACGATCGCGTCGGCACTGCGGTCGTCGCCGCGCTGCAGCGTGCTGCCGCGCGCGGCGTGCGCTGCCGGGTGCTGCTCGATGCGGTCGGCGCCAAGCCGGGGCTGCGTGCGTTCGCGCGGCCGCTGCGGGAGTCCGGCATCGAGGTCCACGCGATGCTGGCCGGCGGCCTGGCCTGGCGCAGCCTGTCGCGCATGGACCTGCGCAACCACCGCAAGCTGGCGGTGATCGATCGCCGGGTCGGCTACGTCGGTTCGCAGAACCTGGCGGAGCCGGAGTTCGTGCGCGAACGTCCCAATCGCGAACTGGTCGCGCGCGTGCAAGGGCCGGCGGTGCGGCAGATGGCGGGGCTGTTCGCCAGCGACTGGCTGATCGAGACCGGTGGGCGCCTGCAGGCCGACGGCGATTACATCGGCACCGGCGCGGCACCGGCGCAGCTTCTGCCGGGCGGGCCGGCCTACCCGTTCCAGAACGCGCGCAACGTCGTGGTCGCACTGATCCAGCACGCGCGCCGGCGGGTCGTGCTGACCACGCCGTACTTCGTTCCCGATGACGTCACCCTCGGCGCGCTGCACCTGGCCGCGCTGTCGGGCGTGGAAGTGCAGCTGGTGCTGTCGCAGAGCAACAACCAGAACCTGACACGGTGGGCGCAGCGGTCCTACTACGAGGAGCTGCTGGAGGCCGGCGTGCGCATCGCGCTGTACCGGCCGCACTTCCTCCACGCCAAGCACCTGAGTGTCGACGACGACATCGCCCTGATCGGTTCGATCAACCTCGACATCCGCTCCTTCGCGCTCAACGCCGAGGTCGGACTGCTGTGCTACGACCGCGCCGTGGTCGAGCGGCTGCGCGGCATCGAGGAGGACTACCTGGCCGATGCCGAGATCCTCGCGCTGGACAGCTGGCGCGCCCGCCCGGCCTGGCGCCGCAGCGTGGAGGGGATCGCCCGGCTGGCCGATTCGCTGATCTAGCGCTCGCCCTGCCCCGCTTTGGTCGTAGAGCCGCCGCGCCAGCGCGGGTCTACACTGCCGGCATGGCTGCAAAGGGCGCATACCGGTGATCCCAGGCTGGATCCTGCTGCTGGTGTCGGCGGGCTACGTCGGCGTGCTGTTCGTGGTTGCCTACTACGGCGACCAGCGCGACATCGCGCCCAAAGCGCGCTGGCTGCGGCCGGCCGTGTACTCGCTGGCGCTGGCGGTGTACTGCTCGTCGTGGACGTTCTACGGCGCGGTAGGCACCGCCGCGCGCACCGGGCTGGGCTTCCTGCCGATCTACCTGGGCCCGCTGCTGATGCTCGCCTTCGGCTGGCGCATCCTCGAGCGCCTGGTGCTGATCTCCGGGCAGAACCGCATCGTCTCCATCGCCGACTTCCTGTCTTCGCGCTACGGTCGCGCGCCCGGCCTGGCGGCACTGGTGGCGGCGGTGGCGCTGACCGCGGCGGTGCCCTACGTCGCCCTGCAGTTCAAGGCGGTGGCGATGAGCGTGGAAGTGCTGGCCAACGTGCCCAGCGACGCCGGGCTGCTCAAGGACCCGGCGTTCTATGTCGCCCTGCTGCTGGCGGTGTTCGCCATCCTGTTCGGTACGCGCCAGATCGATGCGACCGAGCACCATCGCGGCATGGTGCTGGCGGTGGCGCTGGAATCGCTGGTGAAGCTGCTGGCGTTCCTCGCCATCGGCCTGTTCGCGCTGTTCCATCTGCCGGGCATCGGCTCATTGCCCGAACGCATGGTGCAGGCGGCCAGCATCGTGACCGCGCCCGGCGTGCCGGCCGGCTTCGTTGCCCAGACCCTGCTCGCCTTCGCCGCGATCGTCTGCCTGCCGCGCCAGTTCCATGTTGCCGTGGTCGAGTGCCAGGACCCGTCCGACCTGCGCTCGGCGCGCTGGATGTTCGGCGCCTACCTGGTGCTGATCTCGCTGCTGGTGGTGCCGATCACGCTCACCGGCCAGGCCCTGCTCGCCGGCACCGGCGCGTCGCCGGACACCTATGTGCTGGCGCTGCCGCTGGCACTGAAGCAGGAGTCGCTGGCGCTGATCGTCTACGTCGGCGGCTTCTCCGCGGCCACCGGCATGGTCATCGTCGCCAGCGTCGCCCTGGCGACGATGGTCAGCAACGACCTCATCGTGCCGCTGCTGCTGCGCAGTGGCGCGCTGCACGAGGGCCAGGGCATCGACCGTCAGGTGCTGTGGGTGCGTCGCATCACCATCCTCGCGCTGGCGATGATGGCGTACGCCTACCACCGCGGCTCGGCCTATTACGGACGTGCCGCCGAAGACACCCTGGCCCAGCACGGCCTGCTCGCGTTCGCCGCGGTCGCGCAGTTCGCGCCGGCACTGATCGGCGGCCTGTACTGGCGCGGCGCCAGCCGGTCGGGTGCGTTCGCCGGCCTGTTCGCCGGCACGGTGCTGTGGCTGTACACGCTGCTGCTGCCGGCACTGGCGCGCGGCGGCTGGTTCGGCGCGGGCTGGCTCGAGCACGGGCCGCTCGGCGTGGACTGGTTGCAGCCGGAGCAGCTGTTCGGCCTGCACGGCTGGGATCCGCTGACCCACGGCACGTTCTGGTCGCTGCTGTTCAACGTCGGCGTGTTCCTGTTCGTGTCGGTGCGGCAGCGGCCGCGCCTGCAGGAACAGCTGCTGGCGTCGCCCTACCTGGATCCCTACGTGCAGCGGCCCGCGCTCGGCCCGGGTGGCTGGGCGGGCAGCGTGCGCGGCAGCGAACTGCTGGCGCTGGCCGAGCGCATCGTCGGCGAGCGCCATGCACGCCGCGCCTTCGAGGAGTACGCGCAGCAGCAGGGCCAGGCGTGGCAACCCGAACAGCCGGCCGACCGTGCGCTGGCGCAGTTCACCGAGCGCCTGCTGGCGTCGGCGATCGGCGCCGCCTCGGCGCGCCTGACCCTGACCACGGCCCTGCGCGGCTCGGGGATGGAGCTGGGCGAAGTGGTCGCGCTCCTCGACGAAGCCAACCAGGAGCTGCGCTTCAACCGCCAGATCCTGTCGACGACGCTGGAAAACATCAGCCAGGGCGTCAGCGTGGTCGATGCGGAAATGCGCCTGGTGGCCTGGAACCGCCGCTACCAGGAACTGTTCGAGTACCCCGACGGCATGCTCTATGTCGGCCGCCCGGTCAGCGACCTCATCCGCTGGAATGCCGAACGCGGCGAGATGGGGCCGGGACAGACCGAGGCGCAGGTGCAGCGGCGCCTGTCGCACCTTCGTGCCGGTGCGCCGCACGTGTTCGAACGCGTGCGCGCCAATGGCCAGGTCATCGAGATGCGCGGACGGCCGCTGCCCGGCGGTTACGTCACCACCTACAGCGACGTCACCGACTACAAGCGCGCCGAGCAGGGGCTGCGCGAGGTCAACGAAACGCTGGAGCTGCGCGTGGAATTGCGCACGCGCGAGGCCGAATCGGCGCAGCAGTCGAAGACGCGCTTCCTGGCGGCGATCAGCCACGACGTCCTGCAACCGCTCAACGCTGCGCGGCTGTTCGCCAGTGCGCTGCGCGAGACGCCCGACCCGGTCGAGCAGAACCGCCTGGCCGAACGTGTCGACGCATCGCTGCGCGCCGCCGAGGACCTGCTCGACGGCCTGCTCGACATCTCGCGCCTGGACGCCGGCGCACTGCGAATCGAGATCGTCGACTTCGACGTCAACGAACTCCTGCGCGAGCTGGTGGCGCAGTACGCGCCGGTGGCCTCCGGGCGTGGCCTGCAGTTGCGCGTGCGCGCGCCGGACCGGCCACGGCCGGTGCGCAGCGATCGCCGCCTGCTGCGCCGTGCGCTGCAGAATTTCCTGGCCAATGCGCTGCGCTACACGCGCGAAGGCGGCGTGCTGATCGCCGCGCGGGTGCGCGACGGCGCCGTCGAACTGCAGGTGTGGGACACCGGGCCCGGCATCTCCGAACACCATCTGGCGCAGATCTTCGACGAGTTCCGCCGCTTCGATCATCCCGGCACCAGCGGCGAACGCGGCCTCGGCCTGGGCCTGTCGATCTGCCAGCGCATCGCGCGCACGCTGGAGCATCCGCTGCGGGTGCGGTCGCGGATCGGCGTTGGCAGCGTGTTCTCGATCACCGTGCCGTTCGGCCGTGCGATGTACGCGGCGCCGCTGCCGGAACCGCACCTGATGGTCGGTGGCGATTCGCTGGCCGGCCTGCGCGTGCTGTGCGTGGACAACGACCGCGAGATCCTCGACGGCATGCGCAGCCTCCTGCAACGCTGGGGCGTGACCACACTGACCGCGGCCACCGCCGATGAAGCACTGGCGTTGCTGACCGAATGCCCGGACGTGGCCCTGGTCGACTATCACCTGCACGACCGCCTCGATGGCCTGGGCGTGATCGAGGAACTGCGCGTCCAGTGCGGTCGCGACCTGCCGGCGGCATTGCTGACGGGCGACGGCAGCGACGCCCTCAAGCTGGCGGCGCGCGAGCGCGGTTGCCGGGTGCTGACCAAGCCAATCAAGCCGGCCTCGCTACGCGCTTTCCTGGCGGCGCAGCGCCAGGCGGTGCAGGCGTGAGCGCTACCTGGACGCCGTAGAGGTCACACGCCAGACGACGTTTCCGACATCGTCGGCGACCAGCAATGCGCCACTGCGGTCTGTCGCCACACCCACCGGACGGCCGCGGGCATTGCCGGCGTCGTCGAGGAATCCGCTCAGCACGTCGCGGATCGCGCCGCTGGGCATGCCGTCGCGGAACGGCACGAAGACCACCTTGTAACCGTTTAGCGGCTTGCGATTCCACGAGCCGTGCAGGCCGACGAAGGCACCCTCGGCGTAGTCGCCGCCCAGTGCGTCGCTGCTGGCGAACGTCAGCCCGAGCGGGGCGACGTGCGAGCCCAATGCGTAGTCCGGTCGACGCGCGCTGGCCACCAGGTCGGGACGCTGTGGCTTTACCCGCGTATCGACGTGCTGGCCGAAATAGCTGTACGGCCAGCCGTAGAAGGCACCGCGGTCGACGCGCGTCAGGTAATCGGGCACCAGGTCGTTGCCGAGCTCGTCGCGCTCGTTGACCACCGCCCACAGCTGGTGGCTGCGCGGCTCCCAAGCCAGGCCGACCGGATTGCGCAGGCCACTGGCGTATACGCGCTGGCTGCCACTGGCGGCGTCGAGCTCGAGCACGGCGGCGCGATTGGCCTCGGCCTCCATGCCGTTCTCGGCGATGTTGCTGTTGGATCCGACGCCGATGTAGAAACGGCTGCCGTCGGACGCGGGCAGCAGGCTCTTGGTCCAGTGGTGGTTGAACTTGTCGCCGGCCTTGCCCGGCAGGTCGGCGACCTTCGTGGGTGTTGCAGACAGGCGCGTATCACCGGCGTTGTAATGCGCGCGCATCAGCGAGTCGGTGTTGGCGATGTACAGCGTGTCGCCGACCAGGGCCATGCCGAAGGGTGAGCTGAGATTGCTGGCGAACACGCTGCGGGTTTCGGCGACGCCGTCGCCATTGCGGTCGCGCAGCAGGGTGATGCGGTTCGCGCTCGGCACCGCGCCGCCGGCGCGCTTCTTCACCGCGCCCATGACCTTGCCCTTGATGCCACCGATGCCGGATCGGCCCGGCGGTGCGTTGGATTCGGCGACCAGTACGTCGCCATTGGGCAACACGTACAGCCAGCGCGGGTGATCCAGGCCGGTGGCATATGCCTGGACCGAAAGCCCGGCCGCGGCCGTGGGCGTGGTGTTGGCGGGCCATCCTTGGGCGGGCGCGATGTTGACGGTCGGGATCGCCGATGGCGCGGGCTTGGCGATCACCGGATCCGGTCCGGTGTCCTCGCCCGACGACAGCGAGGCCTGGCCGGCGCACGCCGACAACGTCGCAACCAGGCCCAGGCAAGTGGCACAGCGCATTGATGAGTGCATGCAGCCTCCTGTGCGCGCATGTGATGCGGTTGCAAGCACTACGCCGGCGGTCGTCGTCCGAACGTGATATCGCAATTGGGGTGGCGGCTACTGTTCAGATCTGTCGACGTCGCGTGCAGGCGCGTCAGTCGCACGGTCCCGCGGTCAATGCCGCGAAACGGCGCTGCATCTCCTGCGGCGTCACGTCCTCGATGCTGTGGCCGATATTCCAGCGGTGGCCGAACGGATCGCGGACGACACCGGAGCGCTCGCCGTAGAACTGGTCGCGCGCCGGCATCACCAGCGTCGCCCCGGCCGATACCGCCTGCTCGATCACCGCATCGGCGTTGTCGACGTGCACGTGCAGGGTCACGCTGCTGGACGCCGCCGGATCGGGTGCAAGGATGTCGTACTCGGGGTATTCCTCGCACAGCATCAGGGTGGTTCCGGCGATCGAGACTTCGGCATGACCGATGCGGCCGCCGGCGTCGACCAGGCGCAGTGTTTCGCTGGCACCGAAGACCTCACGGTAGAAGTCGATGGCCGATTGCGCATTGCAGACACAGAGGTAGGCGAACAGTTCGCGGGTGGACATGGCGGCCTCGCGGCAGTGGGTGTGCGTGGACGTTAGATCCGCGGGGCACCGGCGTCTTGAAGGAAATTGACCACGGCGACGTGGGCTTCGCCACGCACCGGCGCCCGCTTGTAGGCCTGCGGTGTCATGCCGGACAGCTCGCGGAACTCGCGGTTGAAGTGCGCCTGGTCGCTGTAGCCGGCGTCAAAGGCGATCTCGGCCAGGCGTTGTCCGCGCGCGAGCAGCCCGAGCGCATGGCGGAAGCGCAGCACGCGGGCATAGGCCTTCGGTGCAAGGCCCGTGGCTGCACGAAATCGCGCCAGCAGCAATCGATGACTTAGTCCGCTGGCCCGGGCCAGGGATGCGACCGGAGCACCCTGGCCGAGGCCCTGCATCGTCTGCGCGATCGCCGGGTGCATCGCCCGCACCGGGCGCAGGTGCGCCAGCAGTGCGCTTTGCAGAAGGTCGAGCTGGCGCGACTCGTCGTCGCATTCAAGCAGCTGCGCGTGCAGTCGCTGTGCGGCAGCGCCCCATAGCGCGTCCAGGGGCGTGTGGCTGGCAGCCAGTTCGTCGGCGTCGCAACCGAACAGGGCCTGTGTTGCACCGGGTCGCAGGATCACACCGACCGATCGCGAGGGTTGCGTGGTGTCCTTGACGTAGAAGCCGGCGCGGGCGCCGGCCACGACCGCAGCCGACAGGGTCTCGCCGCGCAGGTCGTCGACGTCGCGATACAACCGCAGCGGGCCGTCGAGGCGGACGGCGATGTGCATCCCGTTGCAGGGCAACACGTGCTCGCGCGGTGCGAGCGATTGCGCCGGCGCAGCGCTGGCCCAGACCGCTTCGACATACGGTCGCAGTGCTGGCAGGGGACGCCGCAGGCTCATGGCCGCAGGGTACACCGTAGCCCGGGTAAGCGAAGCGCACCCGGGGTTCATGCGTGCGGACCCCGGGTGCGCTTCGCTTACCCGGGCTACGGCAGGGCTATCGACTTCTTCCGGGGCGACACGCGTGAATCCCGGGTGCGCTTCGCTTACCCGGGCTACGGGTGGGTTACTCGACTTCTTCGGGGGGCGGGACGATCGCGCTGGGGTCCAGGGCGAGGCGGCCGGCGATCAGCACGGCCTGGGTGCGGTTGCTGGCTCCGAGCTTGCGCAGGATCGCAGTCACGTGGGCCTTCACCGTCGCCTCCGACACGCCCAGCTCGTAGCCGATCTGCTTGTTGAGCAGGCCGGAGCCGAGCATCTGCAGCACGCGGAACTGTTGCGGCGTGAGGTCGCGCAGGCGCTGCGCGGCGTCGTGTTCGTCGGCGTGCGCGGCCGGCGCCGACAGCGCCGCCGCCGGCGCCCAACGGTCGCCGTCGAGTACGCGCGTGATCGCTTCGCCCAGCGTCGCCGCATCGGCCGACTTGGGGATGAAGCCGACCGCGCCGTGGTCGAGCGCGCGGCGCATGACCGTGGGCTCCTCGCGCGCCGACACGACCACGATGGGAAGTTGCGGGTGCAGCCCGCGCAGGTGCACGAGGGCGCTGAAGCCCTGCGCGCCTGGCATGTTCAGGTCGAGCAGCAGCAGGTCGGCGTCGGGCTCTGCTTCCACCAGCGTGTACAGGGCTTCGACGCTGTCGGCCTCGCGCAGCTGTGCCTCGGGCAGCACCCGCGCGACCGCGCCGCGCAGGGCTTCGCGGAACAGCGGGTGGTCGTCGGCGATCAGCAGGGTCGGCATCGGCTGATGTCAGGGCACGCGACGTTCGTTGACCAGGCTTTCGACCACGCTCGGATCGGCGAGCGTGCTGGTGTCGCCGAGTTGATCGGGTGCATTCTCCGCAATCTTGCGCAGGATGCGGCGCATGATCTTGCCCGAGCGCGTCTTCGGCAGGCCGGGGGCCCATTGCAGGTGATCGGGCGTGGCGATCGGCCCGATTTCCTTGCGCACGTGGGCGATCAGTTCCTTGTGCAGGGCTTCCGTCGCGGCTTCACCGGCGATCAGCGTCACGTAGGCATAGATGCCCTGGCCCTTGATGTCGTGCGGGAACCCGACCACCGCCGCTTCGGCCACTTTCGGGTGCGAGACCAGCGCGCTTTCGACTTCGGCCGTGCCGATGCGGTGGCCGCTGACGTTGATCACGTCGTCGACGCGGCCGGTGATCCAGTAGTAGCCATCGGCATCGCGACGGCAACCGTCACCGGTGAAGTACATGCCCGGGTAGGTGCGGAAATAGGTGTCGATGAAACGCGGGTGGTCGCCGTAGACGGTGCGCATCTGGCCCGGCCAGGAATCGAGCAGGACCAGGTTGCCTTCGGCTTCGCCGTCGAGCAGCTTGCCGTTGGCATCGACCAGCGCCGGCTGCACACCGAAGAAGGGCTTGGTCGCCGAGCCCGGCTTGAGGTCGATCGCGCCGGCCAGCGGCGTGATCAGGATGCCGCCGGTTTCGGTCTGCCACCAGGTGTCCACGACCGGGCAACGCGAATCGCCCACCACTTCGTAGTACCAGCGCCAGGCTTCGGGGTTGATCGGTTCGCCGACCGTGCCGAGCAGGCGCAGCGAGGCGCGCGAGGTTTTCTTCACCGGCTCGTCGCCGTCGCGCATCAGTGCGCGGATCGCAGTCGGTGCCGTGTAGAAGATGGTGACCTTGTGCTTGTCGATCACTTCCCAGAAGCGCGACACGCTCGGGTAGTTCGGCACGCCCTCGAACACCACCGCGGTGGAGCCGTTGGCCAGCGGCCCGTAGACGATATAGCTGTGGCCGGTGACCCAGCCGACGTCGGCGGTGCACCAGTAGACGTCGTCGTCGCGCAGGTCGAACACCATCTCGTGGGTGTAACTGGCGTACACCAGGTAGCCGGCGGTGGTGTGCAGCACGCCCTTGGGCTTGCCGGTGGAGCCGGAGGTGTAGAGGATGAAGAGCGGGTCCTCGGCGTTCATGCGCTCGGGCGCGCACTCCTCCGATTGCCCGTCGACGACAGCGTCGTACCAGCGGTCGCGCGGCATCTGCATGTCGACGGCCGAACCGGTATGGCGCACCACCAGCACGGTCTCCACGGTATTGGTGCCGGGCATCTTCAGCGCCGCATCGACGTTGGCCTTGAGCGGCACCTTCTTGCCGCCGCGCAGGCCTTCGTCGGCGGTGATGATCAGCTTGCTGGTGCAGTCGGCGACGCGGTCGGCGATCGAGTTCGGGGCGAAGCCGCCGAACACCACCGAGTGGATCGCACCGACACGGGCGCAGGCGAGCATCGCGACGATCGCTTCCGGGATCATCGGCAGGTAGATGGTGATGCGGTCGCCCTTGCGCACGCCGAGCGAGCGCAGCGCGTTGGCGAGCTTGCACACGCGCGCATGCAGGTCGCGGTAGGTGATGTGCTCGGCAGGCTTCGAAGGATCGTCCTGCTCGAAGATCAGCGCGGTCTTGTCGCCGCGCTGGGCCAGGTGGCGGTCGAGGCAGTTGACGCTGGCATTGAGCTCGCCGTCCTCGTACCAGCGGATATGGAAGTCGTCGAGCTGGTAGCTGACGTCCTTGACCCTGGTCGGCGCCTTGAACCAGTCCAGGCGCTGCGCGACCTTGCCCCAGAACGCATCCGGCTGGCTGACCGACTCGGCGTACATGCGCTCGTACGCCTCGCGCGTGACCCGTGACCTGGCGGCGAATTCGGGATCGACTGGATGGACGACGGCGGGGTGGTTCATGGCGTGCTCCGGGACAAGGTTCTGTCGGGGTGTCTGGCGGGGTTGAGGCGGGGATTCCGGTCCGGGCCCGGGGGCGGCGCGGCCGCGGCCGGCTGCGCCCGGGAGGCGAGCGGTCCAGTGTGCCGCATTCACCGTTAAAGCCTCATCCCGCCGGGTGTAGACGATAGTCGTAAATGGCCTCCACAGCCCCTCGCCTACGACCAATGGGGAATGGTTGTGCAGCGCGATGCAACAGCAGGCTGGCCGCAGCCGCGCATTGGGTGCGGCGTTCCGTTGGGAGGGAAGGAATCATGTCCGCAATCATTGCGTCGCCGACGAGGAAGGCCGCGACCGTGCGTCGCCGCCCGCTCGCCGCCGCCCTGCTGGTCGCGCTGGCGTTGCCGGGGATGGCTTACGCGCAGACCGCGAAAGAGAAGGAGCTCGAAGCGCGCGTCGCCCAGCTCGAAGCCATGGTCAAGCAGCTGGTCTCGCAACAGCAGCAACAGCAAAGCCAGATCAGCGAGGTCAAGACTGCCCAGGCGACCGCCCCTGCCGCACCTGCAGCCCCCGCTGCTGCCGTAACGGCCGGAGCCGCCGCCGGCAATCCGCCGGCGCCGGCCAAACCGACCATCCAGACCGCACCGATCATGGCCACGGCCAACCCGGGCACGCGCTTCAGCTATGGCGGTTTCATCAAGCTCGACGCCTCGCTCACCCAGACCAACGACGGCGACATCCCCGACGGCACCGTCGGCCGCCTGTTCTACGTGCCCAAGGCGATCCCGGTCGGCGGTGGCAACACCGACGAGGGCGGTTCCGACACCGACATGGGCGTGAACTTCTCGCGCTTCTGGTTCGGCGCCGACACCGACCTAGACAGCGGCGACAAGCTCAAGGCCTACCTGGAGTTCGATCTGTTCGGCGGCGGCAGCACCGCCTTCACCGGCAACGAGATCGCCACCAACACCTATGCGCTGACCCTGCGCCAGGCCTACGTGCAATGGAACAACTGGCTGGCCGGCCAGACCTGGACCAACTTCCAGGACACCGCCGCCCTGCCCGATACGGTCGACTTCCTCGGCCCAACCGAAGGCACGGTGTTCGTGCGCCAGGCCCAGTTGCGCTACACCAACGGCCCGTGGTCGTTCTCGATGGAGAACCCGGAGACGGTGTACACGCCGTTCAACGGCAACATGGCGCAGGTGTCGGGCGACGATGGCCCGATGCCGGACTTCACCGGCCGCTATACCTTCAAGGGTGACTGGGGCCACTTCGGTATCGCCGGCCTGGTGCGACAGCTGCAGTTCCAGAACGGCCCGGCCAACATCGACTCCGACGAGATGGGCTACGGCGTCAGCGTCTCGGGCAAGTTCAACCTCGGCAAGAACGACGACATCCGCTACATGGTCACCGGCGGCAGCGGCATCGGCCGCTACATCGGCCTGGCACTCAACAACGATGCCGTGCTCGATTCCACCGGCAACCTGGACAACATCGACGTGGTCGCCGGGTTCCTCGGCTGGAGGCACGTGTTCAGTCCGAAGCTGCGCACGAACATCTTCTACTCGCGCGCCGACTACGACCAGAACACCGCGCTGACCGGCCTTCTCATCACCAAGGCGGCGCAGTCCGGCCACGTCAACGTGATCTACACGCCGCTGCCCAAGCTCGATCTCGGTGCCGAACTGATCTGGGGCCAGCGTGAACTCGAGAACGGCGACCGCGGCGACCTCAATCGCCTGCAGACGCACGTGAAGTACAACTTCTAAGGGGCGACGAACAAATGTCCACCATCACCGCAAACTCCGGCAAACCCGCCGCGCTGACACAGGGGCACAAGAAGGTCATCTTCGCCTCCAGCCTCGGCACCGTGTTCGAGTGGTACGACTTCTACCTGTACGGCTCGCTCGCGGCGATCATCGCCAAGCAGTTCTTCTCGGGCCTCAATGAAACGAGCGCCTTCATCTTCGCCCTGCTCGCCTTCGCCGCCGGCTTCGCCGTGCGCCCGTTCGGCGCGATCATCTTCGGTCGCATCGGCGACATGATCGGCCGCAAGTACACGTTCCTGGTCACGATCGTGATCATGGGCATATCGACGTTCCTGGTCGGCATCCTGCCCAACTACGCCAGCATTGGTTTTGCCGCACCGGCCATCCTGATCCTGTTGCGGTTGCTGCAGGGCCTGGCACTGGGCGGCGAGTACGGCGGCGCGGCGACCTACGTCGCCGAGCACGCCCCGCACGGCAAGCGTGGCCTGTACACCAGCTTCATCCAGACCACGGCCACGATCGGCCTGTTCCTGTCGCTGCTGGTGATCCTGGGCGTGCGCACCTACCTGGGCACCGAGGCGTTCGAGGCCTGGGGCTGGCGCATTCCGTTCCTGCTGTCGATCATCCTGCTCGGCGTGTCGGTGTGGATCCGCATGCAGCTCAACGAGTCGCCGCTGTTCCAGCAGATGAAGGCCGAGGGCAAGACCTCCAAGGCGCCGATCACCGAGAGCTTCTTCACCAAGAACGGTCGCATCGTGCTGCTGGCGCTGCTGGGCGGCACCGCCGGCCAGGCGGTGGTCTGGTACGCCGGCCAGTTCTACGCGATGTACTTCCTGACGCAGTCGCTCAAGGTCGACGCCACCACCACCTGGCTGCTGATCGCTGCCGCGCTTGCCATCGGCACGCCGTTCTTCGTGTTCTTCGGCTGGCTGTCGGACAAGATCGGTCGCAAGAAGATCATCATGGCCGGCTGCCTGATCGCCGCGCTGACCTACTTCCCGCTGTTCAAGGCGCTGACCCACTACGCCAATCCGGCCATTGCCGAAGCCAGCACCAATGCCCCGGCCGTGGTTCACGCCGATCCGGACACCTGCTCGTTCCAGTTCGACCCGGTCGGCAAGAAGGTCTTCTCCAACTCGTGCGATATCGCCACCGCGGCGCTGGCCAAGGCGGGCGTGCCGTACACGATCGAGGCAGCCCCGGCCGGCAGCGTGGCCAAGGTCACCATCGGTGCGACCGAAGTGGCTGGCTATGAAGGCGCGGGCCTGAGCAAGGAAGACGGCAAGGCCAAGGGCGATGCCTTCACCGGTGAGCTGAAGGCCGCACTGAAGGCCGGCAACTATCCCGAGAAGGCCGACGATGCGCGCATCAACAAGCCGATGGTGCTGGTGGTGCTGACCATCCTGGTGATCTACGTGACCATGGTGTACGGCCCGATCGCAGCATGGCTGGTCGAGCTGTTCCCGACCCGCATCCGCTACACCTCGATGTCGCTGCCGTACCACATCGGCAATGGCTGGTTCGGCGGCTTCCTGCCGACGATCGCCTTCGCCCTGGTCGCTGCCACCGGCAACATGTACTACGGCCTGTGGTATCCGATCGTGATCGCACTGATGACCTTCGTGATCGGCTCGCTGTTCCTGCGCGAGACGAAGGACGTGGATATCACGCAGTAACGCTGTCCCTCTCGTCGTAGTGCGGTAACGACAACGCCGGCCCTGGGCCGGCGTTGTTGTTTGTCCGGTTCCCGCCTACGCGGGAATGACGGGACGAGGACGACGGGTGCTTCAGTTCTTCTTGGCGCGAGCGAACGCCGCCGCCAGCGCATTGTTCGCCGGTGCCGGCGCCTGCTTCGGCGAGGGCGCGCCACGGTTGCCGTCCCGGTTGCCGTCGCGATGACCGCCGCGGTTCTGGTTCGGCCGCGCGCCACGCTCCTCGCCGGGCACGCGCGGCGCCGGCGTG
This sequence comes from Lysobacter sp. S4-A87, assembly GCF_022637455.1. Taxonomy (NCBI): domain Bacteria; kingdom Pseudomonadati; phylum Pseudomonadota; class Gammaproteobacteria; order Lysobacterales; family Lysobacteraceae; genus Lysobacter; species Lysobacter sp. S4-A87. The sequence continues at coordinate 2,570,863 of NZ_CP093341.1, read as the reverse complement.
TCGTCCAGGCGACGTGTGAGCGCAATGCGCTTGCGGGCGACATCGACCTCCAGCACCTTGACCTTGACGATGTCGCCGGCCTTCACCACTTCGCGCGGATCCTTGACGTACTTGTCCGACAGCGCCGAGATGTGGATCAGGCCGTCCTGGTGCACGCCGATGTCGACGAACGCGCCGAACGCGGCGACGTTGCTGACCACGCCTTCCAGGATCATGCCCTCGCGCAGGTCCTTGATGTCCTCGACGCCGTCGGCGAAGCGTGCTGCCTTGAACTCGGGGCGCGGGTCGCGGCCCGGCTTCTCCAGTTCCTTGAGGATGTCGCGCACGGTAGGCACGCCGAAACGCTCGTCGGTGAACTGCTCGGGCTTGAGGCCGCGCAGCAGCGAGGCATCGCCGATGACCTGCTTCACCTCGCGACCGCACTGCTTGAGGATGCGCTCGACCACCGGATAGGCCTCCGGGTGCACCGACGATGCGTCCAGCGGCTGGTCGCCGTCGCTGATGCGCAGGAAGCCGGCGCATTGCTCGAAGGTCTTGTCGCCCAGGCGCGGCACTTTCAACAGCTCCTTGCGGCTCTTGAAGGCGCCGTTGCTGTCGCGGTAGACGACGATGTTCTCGGCCACCGTCGACGACAGGCCCGACACGCGCGTCAGCAGCGCCGCCGAGGCGGTGTTCACATCGACGCCAACGGCATTCACGCAGTCCTCCACGCGCGCATCGAGCGTGCGCGCCAGGCGGAACTGGTCGACGTCATGCTGGTACTGGCCCACGCCAATCGCCTTGGGCTCGATCTTGACCAGCTCGGCCAGCGGATCCTGCAGGCGTCGTGCGATCGACACCGCGCCGCGGATCGACACGTCGAGGTTCGGGAACTCCCTGGCGGCGAACTCGGACGCCGAGTACACCGATGCACCGGCCTCGCTGACGACGATCTTCTGCATCGACAGCGTCGGTGCGAGCTTGATCAGGTCGGCAGCAAGCTTGTCGGTCTCGCGCGAGGCGGTGCCGTTGCCGATCGCGATCAGTTCGACCTGGTGCTTGACGCACAGCTGGCGCAGCAGCGACAGCGACTGGTCCCACTGGCGCTTGGGCTCGTGCGGATAGATCGTCGCGTGGTCGACGAACTTGCCGGTGCGGTCGACCACGGCGACCTTGACGCCGGTACGCAGGCCCGGATCGAGGCCCAGCACCGCCTTGGCGCCGGCCGGTGCGGCCAGCATCAGGTCCTTGAGGTTGTCGCCGAAGACATCGATCGCTTCGACTTCGGCCTTCTCGCGCGCCTGCGCGAACAGGTCGAGCAGCAGGTGCAGGTGCAGCTTGGCCTTCCAGGTGAGGCGGCAGCAGTCCATCAGCCACTTGTCGGCCGGGCGGCCCTGCGCCTTGATACCGGCATGCACGGCGACGCGGCCTTCGGCCTGCAGGTGGCCGGCAGCGGCATCGGTGCCCGGGTCGAGGTCGAGGAACAGGAACTCCTCGCGACGGCCGCGGAACAGCGCGAGCAAGCGGTGCGAGGGGATCTTCGACAGCGGTTCGGCATGATCGAAGTAGTCGCGGAACTTCTCGCCGGCCAGCTCCTTGCCCTCTGCGACGCGGGCGCGGATCACGCCGACCTCATGCAGCCAGCCGCGCAGCTCGCCGACCAGCGCCGCGTCTTCGCCCCAGCGCTCCATCAGGATCGCGCGGGCGCCGTCGAGCGCGGCCTTGGTGTCGGCCACGCCCTTGTCGGCATCGACGAAGCCAGCGGCGAACTCTTCCGGCACCAGCATCGGGTCGGCCAGCAGGCCTTCGGCGAGCGGCTCCAGGCCGGCCTCGCGCGCGATCTGCGCCTTGGTGCGGCGCTTGGGCTTGTACGGCAGGTACAGGTCCTCCAGGCGCGACTTGCTGTCGGCCGCTTCGATCTCGCCACGCAGCTCGTCGCTGAGCTTGCCCTGCTCCTCGATGCTGGCCAGCACCGCGGCGCGGCGGTCCTCCAGTTCGCGCAGGTAGGTCAGACGCGTCTCAAGGTTGCGCAGCTGGGTGTCGTCGAGGCCGCCGGTCACTTCCTTGCGGTAGCGCGCGATGAACGGCACCGTCGCGCCCTCGTCGAGCAGGGCGATGGCGGACTGGGCCTGTTGCGTCTGTGCGCCGATTTCCTCGGCGATGAGACGGGCGATCTTGCTCGCGACTTGAGCGGCGACGTGCTTGTGGTCCTGCATTGCATCCAATCGTGAAAACCCGGAGATCCGGGGAGAAGGCGATTGTCGCAATGCAGGCGCTGGGGCGTAACCCGTTGACAGCACCGCGCTGGAGTGCGTTCACCCCTGCCGACCCTGTTCATCCGTAGCCCGGGTAAGCGCAGCGCACCCGGGAGGACGCCTGGTCCGCGGGCTGGCCCCGGGTGCGCTGCGCTTACCCGGGCCACGAGGTTTCATGTCGACACGGTCAGCGCACCGACACCGCACGCGACAGGTCCTGGATGGTGACCGCCTGACCCGGTTCGACGCGCTCGCCGCCGCGCACGATCAGGCGGTCGCCTGCCTTGACGTTGCCGCTGACCTCGACGAGATCGCCGACCTCGGTGCCGGTCTTCACCGGCAACCGCTCGGCCTTGTTGTCGCCGCCAACGCGCAGGACGAAGTCTCCTTCGCGACGCAGGATCACTGCGTCGCGCGGCACCGCCACCACGGCGCGCCTGGCCGCGCTCGGCATGCCGACTTCGACCGCGGTGCCGACCGGGAACTCGCTCGCATCCATCTTGATGCGCAGCTCCAGTTGCCGCGATGCTTCGTCGCCGACCGGGACCAGCGCGCTCACCGGATGCCCGCGTTCGCTGTCACCCACGCGCACCTGCACCGGCGTGCCCACCGCCAGGTGCCGGGCAAGATCGACCGGCGCGCGGACGCGCACTTCCTGCTCGGCCGTGTCGACGACGCGGGCAACGGCGTCGCCGGTATTCACGAATTCGCCCAGCTCCACCTCGCGTTCGGCGACGACACCGTCGAAGGGTGCGCGCACCAGCATCTGCGTGCGCTGGTGGCGGGTTTGTTCGAGCAGGGCCTGGGCACGTGCGCGCTCCTGGATCAGCATGTCGCGATCGGCCTGCAACTGTTCATGCTGGGCGCGGGCGATGTTCTGCTGCTGGGCGAGCTGGGCGTAGCGCTGTTCCTGGCGGGTCGCCATGCCGAGCTGCGCCTGGATGCGGGCCAGGTCGGCCTGCGCCTCACGCTCGCGCAGACGCAGCGCGGTGTCGTCGAGGACGGCGATGGGATCGCCCTCGCGCACGTTCTGCCCTACTTCGGCGACCTTGATCACGCGCCCATCCTGCTCGCTGGCCACGTGTGCGTCCTGCCGGCTGATCACGCTGCCGGGGGCCCAGTGCCGCGGCGCCAGCTCGGTACTGACCGCGGCGGCCACGCTGACGATCGCGGGCGGCGCCTCGGGGGGAGGTGCGCTGGCGCCGGCATCCAGGTCGATGAGCGGAACGGTCAGGACCGCAGCCAGCGCCGCGGCAATCAGTACTTTTTCGGGCTTGTGCAAGGTGCGCATGGCGATCTCCGGGGGAGGAGTGACATTCAGGGGGAAGGCTGCGGAACGGGCGCGGCGCCGATGCCATCGACTGCCGTCGCGGTCTGACGACGCGAGTCGGCCAGTCGCAGCAGCGCGGGAATCAGCACGACGAGGAAAACCAGGCTCAGACCGACGCCGCCGACCGACACGGCCGCCAGCCCGCGATAGATCACCGCGCCGGGACCGGGGTTGATGGCCATCGGCAGCGCACCGAGCACGCCGGTGAGGGCGCCGATCAGGATCGGGCGCAGGCGCTGATCGAGGGCCTGGTGCAGCGCTTCGTCGAGCGTGGCGCCCGCCGCCTGGGCATCGCGGGTCTGCGCGACCAGCAGGATCGCGTTGTTGATCACCATGCCCAGCAGCATGATGAAGCCGATCATCGACAGCAGGTCCAGGGTCTGCCCGGCGACGAGGTCGAGCACGCGCAGGCCGAGCACGCCGCCGAGCACGGCCATGGGCAAGGTCGCCATGACGAAGGCACTGTCTCGCAACGAGCGGAACATCGCCGCCATCAGCATGAACAACACCACCAGCGCCATCGCGAAGTTCATGCCCATGCTGCGCACGACTTCATCGAGGCGGTCGGCACTGCCGGAGACTCGGATCTCGGCGTCGGCCGGCAAGTCCTTGCGCAGTGCGGGGACGACGTCGGTATCGACGATGTCGAGGGCTTCCTCCAGCGACATTGCTGCCGGCGGGTCGACGGTGAGCGTCACCGTGCGGCGGCGATCGATGCGGCGCAGCTGGTTCGGCGCGAGGACGGTATCGACCTGCGCCAGCTCGGCCAGGCTGAGCACGCCGCCCTGCGGCGTCGCCAGTGGCGCTGCGCCCAGCCGCGAGATGCTGCTGTCGCGATCGGTGCGCAGGATGATCGCCAGCCGGCGGTCGCCGTCGAAGTGTTCGCCGAGCCACTGGCCATCGCCCAGCGTGCGCACGACGGTGCCGAGTTCCGGGCGGCGCCAGCCGACTTCGGCCAGGCGACGGTCATCGGGATTGATGCGCAGTTCCGGCGTGCCGGCATCGGCGCTGGGCCATGCCTGGACGTTGGCCCCCTGGAAGCGCTCGGACAGCAGCTTGCGGCCGGCCTCGGCGGCGCGCGCCAGTGCGTCGCCATCGGCATGCTGCAGGTGGATCGCGATCGCACGCGCCGAACCGCCGAAGCTGCCGAACAGTTCACCCTCGCTGGCGAACGCGCGGGTGTCGGGGAAGCCCACCACCACTTCGTCGCGGACGACGCGCTCGAGCTCGCCGATCTGGTCGGGGTCGACCACGCGTGCACCGATCGTGCCGCCGCCCGGCCACAGCAGCAGGTACCAGTTGCTCAGTTGCGGGCTCTTCCCGCCATCCATGTACGGGCGCATGCGCTCGAGCACGGACGGCGCGATTTCCTGGTTGACCCGCTCCGGACCCATGCCGGGCGGGAAGTTGAAGATCGCGTCCACGGCGGCACGCTTGACCGGCGGCAGGTAGTCGATCTTCGGCATCAGCAGCGCGGCCAGCAGCGCGGGGACAAGCACCAGGCCACCCACCCACATCCACTGGCGCTGGCGCCCGGCGGTGACGCGCATGGCCCAGTCGCTGACGCGCGACCAGGTGCGGTGCTGCTCACGCGTGTCCTTGCGCTCGCGCAGCCAGCTGCCCGCTGCAGCCGGAAGCACCGTGACGGCGACGACCAGCGAGATGGCGACCGCAATCGAGATGGTCAGCGCGAGGTCGGCGAACAGTTGTCCCTCGACATCCTCCATGAAGATCACCGGCAGGAACACCGCCACGGTCGTGATGGTGGAGGCCACCAGCGCAACGGCGACCTGGCTGGTGCCCTCGAGCGCGGCCTGGCGCGCGGGCATGCCTTCCTCGCGCAGGCGCACGATGTTCTCGGCGACCACGACGGCCGCATCCATGACCATGCCGACCGCGAATGCCAGGCCCGCCAGCGAGATCACGTTGAGGCTGCGGCCGGTGAGCTGCAGCACGATGAACGTGGCCAGCAGCGAGATCGGAATGGCGCAGGCGATCAGCGCGGTGGCGCGCACGTCACGCAGGAACCACCACAGGCAGCCAACGGCGAGCAGCACGCCGGCGCCGAGGCTGCCCGACAGCAGGCTGATCGCGCGATTGATGAAGACCGAGGCGTCGAAGCTCTGGGCGATGTCGAGGCCGAGCGGCTTCAGGTCCTTCTCGCGGACCTCCGCCACCACGCGCTTCACTTCGTCGAGCGTGTCGAGCACGTTGGCGCCGGTCTCGCGGATGATGCGCAGGCCGATCGCCGGATTGCCGTTCTGGTAGGCGAAGAAGCGCTGTTCGGGCCGTTTCACTTCGACCTTGGCGACATCGGCCAGGCGCACAGGGCGGCCGTCGCGCCACGCCAGGATGAGATTTCCCATCGCCTCGGGCGAGTAGCGGCCGGCGAAGCGCAGCACGTACTCGCGGCGACCGGCCTCGACCACGCCACCGGACACATCGGTGGCGCGTGCGGCGACGGCAGCAACGTCCGGAATCTGGATGCCCATCGCCGCGGCGCGTTCCAGGTTCAGGCTGATGGTCAGCTCTTCCGGCGCACCGCCGTTGATCTCGACACCGGCCACGCCTTCGACCGCCGAGATCTTCGGCACGATCCGGTCCTCGATCATCTGCCGGAAGTCGAGGATGTCGCCGGGAGTCCCCGGCAGCTTCTGTACGAAGAAGTAGGTGAGCGAGTTGTTGGCGTTGTCGGCGCCGCTCTGCACCACCGGCGGCGTGGCGTCGCGCGGCAGCGGCTGCAGTCGGTTCATGCGCGACAGCACTTCCACCAGCATCGCATCCATGTCGTTGCCGACGGCGAAGGTCAGGTTGATGAAGCTGTTGCCGGCATTGACGTTGGACTCGATCTCCTCCAGCCCGGGCAGGCCCTGCATCACCGCTTCGATCGGCTCGACGATCTCCGATTCCATTTCCTGCGGCGAGGCCGCGCGCCAGCTGGTCTGCACCGACATCTGCGGGCGCTCGATGTCGGGGAACAGTTGCAGCGGCAGCTTGAACAGGCTCATCAGCCCGAATGCACAGACCATGGCCACGATCACGGCGACCGCGGCCGGGTTTCGTAGCGAGGCGTCGGTGAGTTTCATCGGCTTGGTCCGCAGGGGGAGTGCGGTGCGCACGATGCGCCGCGATGCTTACCGCGCAGATGGCCCGTAAGTCACGCGTTCTCGGCCTTTGCGTTGAACGGTGGGTTGGGCGCGGTGAAGCGTTGAGGGGGAACGGAAGCGACAATAATGGCGCGCTTCTTGCCACGGCCTCGCTGCCAGGAGCTGGCTCGGCCGTAACCGGGCGTTCCTCCGCCTGTTCTCAGCGTTGCCCAGCCCGCCACTACAGCAGCAGGTCGAGCTTGTCCCGGTGGCTGCGCGACAGCTTCAGTTCCTGCCCGCAGTCCAGCCGCAGGTAGCCTTCGCCGTTGGTGTGTGGACGCATCTCGACGACGCGGCGCGCGTTCACTATCGTCGATCGATGGATGCGCGGGAATCGCTGCGGATCGAGCTGCTTCTCCAGGTCGCGCATCGTCGCGCGCAACACCAGCGTCTCGTTGTCGGTATGGATGCACATGTAGTCGCCGGCGGCGTCGATCCAGCGGATGCTGTTGAGATCGACGCGGACCGTGCGCCCGCCATCGCGCACGGCGAGCTTGTCCTCGCGGCGCAATTGTTCGAGCGCGTCGGGCTTGAGGGCTTCGTCGAGGTCCAGCATCGGGTGTCCGCTGAGCTCGCTCAGCAGGCCCAGCAGGTGCGCGCAGTGGCCGCTGGCTTCGCGTTGCGAGTGCGCCTGCCTCACCTTGGCCAGCGCCTGGTGCAGGCGCGTGTCATCGACCGGCTTGAGCAGGTAGTCAGTGGCTGAGGCCTCGAACGCGCGGATCGCGTAGTGGTCGTAGGCAGTGACGAACACCACCAGCGGCATCTCCACCGCGGGAATGCTGCGCAGGGTCTCGAAACCGTCCATGCCCGGCATCTGCACGTCGAGGAACATCAGGTCGGGGCGGTGCCGCCGCAGTCCTTCGATGGCGGCGGCACCATCACCGTACTGACCGACGATCTCGACGTCGGCGTGGTCGGCCAGGCGTATCTCCAGCCCGCGCCGCGCCAGTGGCTCGTCGTCGACAACGATCGCGCGCAGCTTCGTGATCGGCTCGCCTGCACGAAGGTTTCCGTTTCCGTTTCCGTTTCCGTTTCCGTCGCCGGTGCCGTTGTGGCCGCGGCCCGTCCTTGCCCGGTCCATGCTCACTCTCCGATGGTCTGGGAGGTTTCGAACGGCAACCGCAGCGTGACTTCGATGCCGCGCTCGCGATTGCGCACGCCGAAGCCGCTGGCATCGCCGTAGAGCACGCTCAGGCGCTCACGCGTGTTGCGCAGGCCCACGCCCTTGCCGGGCGGCAGCTGCCCGCCTTCCAGGCAATCACAACCGGGGCCGTCGTCGATCACGCACAGCACCAGTTGCGCGCCTTCGCGCCTGGCCTCGATCCGCAGCATGCCGCCGGCAATCTGCTTGGCGACGGCGTACTTGATGGCGTTCTCGACCAGCGGCTGCAGCAGCAGGCTCGGCAGCAGCGCGCGCCAGCAGTCCTCGTCGATGTCGGTCTCGATGCGCAGGCGCTCGGCGAAGCGGATCTTCTCGATGTCCAGGTACAGGGTCAGCGCGTCGAGCTCCTGGCGCAGCGTCACCCGCTGCATCGGATCGTTGTCGAGCGAATGCCGCAGGAACGCCGACAACCCCTGCACCATGCGATTGGCGGTGGCGTTGTCGCGGTCGAGGATCAGCGTCGAAATCGCGTTGAGCGTGTTGAACAGGAAGTGCGGGTTGAGCTGGTAGCGCAGCATCTTCAGCTGCGCCTGGTGGGCCATCGTGCGGGCCGCCAGTGCGCGTCGGGTCTCGTCCTGCAGCTGCCCGTAGTACTTGATGCCCAGGTACAGGCCAACCCAGGCCAGCACCACGTAGATGTAGCTCAGGGCATAGGCGACGTAGGCCGCGCGGTTGGCCGGGACGCAGGTTTCGCAGAACTCGATCAGCACCGTGCGCGTGGTCAGGTCCATCACTGCCGAGCTGGCGAGGATCGGCACCACCATCACGATCAGCAGTCGCCGCGGCGGCAGGCCCCAACAGGCGCGCAACAGATAGCGAAGGCCCAGGGTGGCAACGGCGCCGGTGGCGGCCGCGGTCAACGGCACGATCCAGTAGCCCGATGGCTTGTCGTGGGCGATGGCGGACAGGTAGCCCAGCGAGAAATAGGCGGCCCAGCCACTGAGGTGGAGCAGCCAGAACAGATGCTGGCGAGGCAGGTCGAGCGGGTGCGATGCAGCGATGGCCATGGGCGCAGCGGGTCTGGCGGTACAGGACCCAGATGCTACGCCTGCGCGGGTGGGGGGCCGGCAACGGCTCGGCGCAGGGGACGCACGGTTCGCCGCTTGGGCGTGCGGGGGCGAAGGTCGAGGCCGCTTACTGTGGCGGAGACGCCAGCTCGCGTGCGTCCAGGTAGCCGTCCTTGTTGCGGTCCTGGCGGGCGAAAGTGGTCGCCAGCGTCTGCCGATGCTCGGCCAGGCTGACCGGCTTGCCACGACCGCCCGGCAGTTCGGCCGGAGTCAGCACGCCGTCGGCATCGACGTCCATGCGGGTGAAGGCGTAGCTCATCCAGTCCTGGAACTCGGGCAAGGCAATGCGTCCGTCGCCGTCGCTGTCCATGCGCGAGAGGTAGTCGCCAGTGGCCTGCACCTGCGCGAACGCAACCGCAGGCGTCAGGGCAAGTGCGAGCAGCAGCGCAAACGAAACGCCCGCACCTTTCGGCACGGGCGTGTCATTGCGCAACACCGGAGGCATCACGCGCGAGGTGCTCAGGCGTGCGCCGGTGCGAGGGCGTAGCCCTTCAGCCGTGCGGAGAACGCCTGCAGTGCCTGGTTGCCACTGGCCTCGGCCTCGGCGCACCAGGCCTGCAGCTTGGCCAGCGTAGCCTGGGCATCATGCGAACGCTCATCGAGCACCTGCGCCAGTCGCTGGCGGTACTCGGCCAGCGTGGCCATGCTCGGGCGCTCGGCCAGCCAGGCCTGCAATTTGGCGCGCTTGTCGTCGTCGAGCCAGCGACCGTCGTCGGCCAGGCCCTGGCGCAGGCTGCGCGGCAGCTTGAACTTCGCTTCGCGCAGCGCCGGCAGGGTGACGTTGCGGTAGTAGTCGGTCATCGCCTGGAAGCGGATCGCCAGCAACGCTTTCAACGTCTCGCTGTCGGGCATGGCGATGTTGGGGCGTACGTCCAGGGTCGGTGCGACGCGCAGCACCTTGGCCAGGCCCACCTTCTCGAACAGCTTGATCGCGCTCCAGCCGATGTCGAACTCGAACTTGCGCAGCGCGAACTTCGCCGAGCTCGGGAACGCATGGTGGTTGTTGTGCAGCTCTTCGCCGCCGATCCAGAAGCCCCACGGGGTGAGGTTGGTCGCGGTGTCGGTGGTTTCGAAATTGCGGTAGCCCCACCAGTGGCCCAGGCCGTTGACCACGCCAGCGGCCCAGAACGGAATCCACAGCATCTGGATCGCCCACACGGCGACGCCGGCGAAACCGAACAGCGCGAAGCTGACGAACAGCAACACCACCGGCCCCATCGTCGCGTGGCGGGTGTAGAGGTTGCGTTCGATCCAGTCGTCCGGGCAGCCCTTGCCGTACTTCTCGATGTCGTCGCGCTGCGCGCGCGCTTCGCGGTACAGCTCGACGCCGCGCCACATCACCGTGTCGATGCCCTTGAACTGCGGGCTGTGCGGGTCTTCCTCGGTCTCGCACTTGGCGTGATGCTTGCGATGGATCGCTGCCCACTCGCGCGTGATCATCGAGGTGGTCAGCCACGTCCAGAAGCGGAAGAAATGCGCCAGCACCGGATGGAAGTCGACGGAGCGATGCGCCATCGAACGGTGCAGATAGAGCGTGACCGAGAAGATCGTCAGCTGGGTGACGACCAGGAGATAGACGAGAAGCTCGACCCAACTGGCCTGGAGGATGCCGCCGGCAAGGAAATCGAGCAGGGATGAAACGAACATTGAAATAACTCCCGAAACGCACAGTCAGACCGCACAGTCAGACCGGCAAACACGCTCGATCCTGAGGTGATGATGCCAGCCCCGGCCCACCCTGCGCGCCGGTATGGCCGGAAGATGTGATGGGGTCGTTCACATCGGCCCGCAAGACCGACCCGCGCGATCAGCGACGGACGGTCGAAATCCGCTTGCGCAGTCGCGCCAGGGCCGGTTCGGCGTAGGCGCGCAGGGCGCGGCGGTCTTCCTTGCTGAACGGGGATCCCTTGCCGCAGTGGTCGAGCAGCAGGGTCAGATCCTGGGCTTCGCCGAGGCGTTCGGTGGTGCGTTTGTCGAAGACGTCAGGCTCGGTCGCCGGAACGCTCACGCCCGCCGCTTCCAGCGCGCGCCGCTGCTGCGACGCGCGCCGGGCCCGGCGCCGCCAGCGGTGCCAGTCGCTGTCCCGGCCCTTCCGCAGGGCGATGTCGCGCGCGTTCTGGCTGCGGTCGTCGCTGTCGGCCAGGGCCATTCGCGCCGCAGATGGCGTCAGTCGCGCCCAGTCCAGCGCGGGCACCGCCGCCGCCAGCACCTCGATCAATCCGCGGCGCTGGCCCAGGCCCGGATCCATCGACAACTCCACTTCGGTGATGGCCATGCGGGCGACGACGGCATCGGCCCCAGCCTGGTCGAGCAGTTGCCGGGTCTCGCCCTTGCGCGAACGCTTGCGCAACCGCTCCAGCGTTTCCACCAGTGCATGCGCATCGCGCAGTCCGGACAGCCCGGTGTTGAGGTGCTTGATCTCGCGGTCGAGCAGCGCAACTCCCGGGCCGAGGATGCCGTCGCCCAGCGCAAGGGCTGCGCGCACGCGACGCAGGCCCTTGCGGGCACGGTGGATGCCTTCATGGATTTCGTCGCCGGGCTGGCCGAGCGCATCCAGGGCGGCGTCCAGCTCGGACAGCGCGTAGTCGCGCAGGTCCGGCCCCGGCGAGGGCATCGGCAATACGGGCATGGCGACGACCTTGCGGTCGACGGCAATGCTGGACGTTTCCGCGCTCGTGCCCATTGCGGCCTTGACCATCGGGTGCCCGGACCCCACCCATCGGATGTCCGGATAGTACGCTCGCCACATGCCCGAGTTGCCCGAAGTAGAAACCACCCGTCGCGGCCTGGCGCCGCACGTCGAAGGCCGTCGCGTGGTCACCGCCACCCTGCGCCGGCCCGACCTGCGCTGGCCGATCCCGGACGAGATCCGCCAGGTCCTGCCCGGCCAGCGCATCGAAGCGGTTCGCCGCCGCGCCAAGTACCTGTTGCTCGACACCGCCGCCGGCAGTGCACTGCTGCACCTGGGCATGTCGGGCAGCCTGCGGGTGCTGCCGGGCGACACCCCGGTGCGCGCCCACGACCACGTCGACCTGGCCCTGGACTCGGGCCAGGTGCTGCGCTTCAACGACCCGCGTCGCTTCGGCAGCCTGCTCTGGCAGGGGCCGGGCGAGACCCACGACCTGCTGGCGGGCCTGGGGCCGGAACCGCTGTCGGACGACTTCGACGGCGACTACCTGTTCGCGCTCAGCCGCGGCCGCAGCGCGCCGGTGAAGACCTTCCTGATGGACCAGAAGGTGGTGGTCGGGGTGGGCAACATCTACGTCGCCGAGGCCCTGTTCGCCGCCCGAGTTTCGCCGCTGCGGGCGGCTGGCAAGGTGTCGCGGGAGCGCTACCAGACACTGGTCGCACAGATCCGCCGCATCCTCGGCCACGCCATCGACCGCGGTGGCACGACGCTTCGCGACTTCATCAGTCCCGACGGTGCGCCGGGCTATTTCGAGCAGGAACTGTCGGCTTACGGCCGCGGTGGCGAGCCCTGCCCGCGTTGCGGCCGACCCTTGAAACACGCTGCAATCGGGCAGCGTGCGACGGTGTGGTGCGGAACTTGCCAGAAGTAGGCCCGCTCTCGTCATCCCCGCGAAGCCGGGGATGACCAATGGATGTGAAGGCCTTCGTGCACAGGCCAAAACAGCGAAACGCGCTATAGTCCGGCCACTGCGGAGGGGGCTCCCTATGGCCGAAACTGCCGATATCACATTGCTGCTGGATGCTGCACGTGAAGGCGACCGTGGCGCGTTGGACCGCGTCCTGGCCACCCTCTACCAGGAACTTCACACCATGGCTCGGCGCCAGCTCGCCGGCCAGCACGGGCAGACGCTCGACGCCACCGCGCTCGTGCACGAGGCCTATCTCAAGCTGATCGGCCGCCGTGAAGCGCAGTTCGACGATCGCGCGCATTTCTTCGCCTATGCCGCCTCCGCCATGCGTTCGGTGGTGGTCGATTACGCCCGCCAGCGCCTGGCGCAGAAGCGTGGCGGCGACCTGCACCGCGTCACCGAACTGCCCGACGATGTCGAAGGCGGACTGCGCCTGGACGAGGACACCCTCGGCCTGGACACCGCACTGACCAAGCTGGCCGCAGTCGATCCGCGCCTGGCCCAGGTGGTGGAACTTCGGTATTTCGCCGGCCTGTCGGAGCTGGAGATCGCCGCACTGCTGGAACGCTCCGAGCGCAGCATCCGTCGCGACTGGCAGAAGGCGCGGCTGTTCCTGCTGGCGTCGCTGAAAGACTCCTGAGGCCAGCCCAGGGGCAGCCCCGTGGACACCGAGCGCTGGCAACGGATATCACCGCTGCTCGACGCGCTGTTCGAGCTCGATGACCAGGCGCGCGAACAGCGCCTGCAACGCCTGCGCGAGGAAGACCCGGCGCTGGCCGACGAACTGCAGACGCTGATCACCCTCGACGAGCACCACGAGGATTTCCTTTCCGAACCGCTGATCGCCCCGCTCGCCGGCCTGCGCGCCGGTGCCGAGGTCGGTCCCTACAAACTCGAGCGAATGCTCGGCGAAGGCGGCATGGGCCAGGTGTGGCTGGCCGCGCGCGCCGACGGCCTCTACCAGCGCCGCGTCGCGCTCAAGCTGCTGCGGCCGGGCCTGGCCGACAGCAACCTGCGCGTGCGCTTCTCGCGCGAGCGGCAGATCCTGGCGCGGCTGGCGCATCCCCACATCGCGCGCCTGCTCGACGCCGGCGTCACCAGCGACGGCCTGCCCTATCTGGCGCTGGAGTTCGTCGAAGGCGAACCGATCACCGACTACTGCCGCAACCACCAGCTGCCGGTGGAGCAGCGGCTGCGGATGTTCCACCAGATCTGCGATGCGGTCAGCCACGCCCACGCCAACCTGATCGTCCACCGCGACCTCAAGCCGTCCAACATCCTGGTCACCCCCAGCGGCGACGTGCGCCTGCTCGACTTCGGCATCGCCAAGCTGCTCGACTCCGATGCGCCGATGATCGAGCAGACCCGCACCGGCGTGCGCGCCTTCACCCTGCACTACGCTGCGCCGGAACAGGTGCGCGGCGAGCCGGTCACGACGATGACCGACGTGTACGCACTGGGCGTGGTGCTGTTCGAACTGCTCACCGACACCAAGCCCTACCGCCTCAAGCGGCAGACCGACGCCGAGTGGGAAGAGGCGATCCTCGCCGCCGACCCGCAACGCCCCTCGCAGACGCTGCTGCACCGGAGCGAGGAAAGCGGCGCCGACGTCCACGCGCTGCGCCGCCAGGCGCGCATGCTCGCCGGCGACCTGGACAACATCGTCCTCAAGACGCTGTCCAAGCGCCCCGAACAACGCTATCCCTCGGTCGAGGCGCTGGCGCTGGACCTGACCCGTTACGAGGCCGGCCGACCGGTGCAGGCGCGACCGCAGAGCGTGGGGTACCGGTTCGGCAAATACCTGCGACGCCATCGCTGGTCGCTCGCCACCGGCGGACTGATCGCGATCGTGCTCAGCGCCGCGCTGGCGATCGTCGCCTGGCAGGGCCGGCAGGCCGTCGCCGAAGCCGGACGCGCGCAGGCGATGCAGGACTTCATGGTCGGCGTGTTCGAAAGTGCGCGCGGCACGCCGGAAGGCCAGGCGCTGGACCTGCGCGGCCTGCTCGACGGTTCGCTCGCGCGCGGCAACCGCGAGCTGGCGCGACAGCCGCGTGCGCGCGCCGAACTGCTGGGCGTGATCGCGCGCCTGCGCATGGGCCTGGGCGACTACCGCGAGGCGCTGGTGCTGTTGAACCGCCAGGCCGGCGTGTTGGCCAGCACCGATGACATTCCCGTCAGCCTGCAGATCGAATCGCTGACCCAGCGCGGACAGGCGCTGCGGTTGCTGGGCGAACCCAGCCAGTGCATCGACCTCATGCTGCCGGCGCTGACCATGGCGCGTCGCGAGCAGGCGCAGTTGCCGCCGCAGATCAGCGAATACTATTCGCAGTTCGGACGTTGCCGTCGCGACAACGGCGAACTGCAAGGCGCACGGCTGCTGTTCGAGCGTTCGCTGGCACTGCGTCGCGATGACCGCGACGAAGTCGGCACGGTCGAGAACCTGATCGACCTGGCCAACCTGCAGGCCGATGCCGGGCAGACCGGTGCCGCGCTGGACGGTTACGGCAAGGCACGCACGCAGCTGCGGCAGAAGGTCGGCGAACGGCACGCCCTGCTGGCCGAGATCGGCAGCCGCGTGGCATCGCTGCGACAAGGCCTGGGCCAGGTCGACGCCGCCGAACGCGAGGCCAGCGAGGCCTTCGCAATCGCGCTGGAGGTCTACGGCGCCCAGCATCCGGTGACGCTGTCGCTGCGCCGGCAGATGGCGATGCTGCACATCGACCAGGGCCACTATCGCCAGGCCGAGACCGAGCTGCGCGCGGCGATCGCCGCACTGCAACGGCGGTTGGCGCCCGAAACCGTCGACCCGGCGGAGACCCGCCGCGGCATGATCGAACTGGGCGGCCTGCAGCGCCGCCTCGGCCAGGTGGCCTGGGAACGCGGCGAGACCGCGACCGCGCTGACGGCATTGCAGCGCGCAGTAGTCATCGCGCGCAGGCAGAAGGACAACGCACACCTCGCCGACGCGCTGTACGACCAGGCCCGCGTGCTGCACGCGATGGGCCGCGACCGCGCAGCATTGAAGTCGATCCAGGAAGCGCGCGAACTGCGCCTGGCGCAGCTCGGCCCACGTCATCCGCTGCTGGGCGATACCGACCGCCTGCTGGGCCAGGTCGAGCTTGCGCTGGGGCAGCGCGAACAGGGCATGGCCCACCTCGCGCAAGCGGTCACGCTGACGCGCAGCGGCTATGGCGCCACCCATCCGCACACGCGCGAAGCCGAACTGGCCTTGGCGCGGCAACAGGCACTGGAAGGCGATGACAGCGCGCTGCTACGACTGGACGCCCTGGCCGGAATGCCGCACAACGATCTCGACCTGCGCCGCACGGCGTGGCGCGCGCAGGCGTACGCCGCGCAACTGCGCTGCCACGGACCGGACCGCGCGCCGGCGCTGGCGCGACTGGACACGCTGCAGGAGCAGTTGAAGACGGCGCAGCCCGATGGCGGGGCGATCCCGCGCGAGGTAGGGGCGATCGTTCGCGGCTGCGGCTGAAGCTAGCCCAGCTGCAGCGACGGCTGCACCGGCTCGATCGTGCCTTCGCCGCGCATGATCTTCTTGTACTCCGCGCGCGATACCGAGATGTAGCGGTCGTTGCCACCGATCTCGACCTGCGGCCCCTCGTGCACCGCACGGCCCTGGGCATCCACGCGAACCACCATCGTCGCCTTCTTGCCGCTGTGGCAGATGGTCTTGATCTCGGTCAGTTCGTCGGCCCAGGCGAGCAGGTACTGGCTGCCCTCGAACAGCTCGCCGCGAAAATCGGTGCGCAGGCCGTAGCAGAGCACCGGGATGCGCAGCGCATCGACCACCTCGCTCAACTGCCAGACCTGCGACCGGTTCAGGAACTGCGCCTCGTCCACCAGCACGCAATGCAACGGGCCGTGGGCGAGGATGTCGGAACGGACGATGGCTTCCAGGTCGTCGTTGCGCTCGAAGGCGATGCCATCGGCGCGCAGGCCGATACGCGAAGCCACCGTGCCGCTGCCGGCGCGATCGTCCAGGCGCGGGGTGAGGATCGCCACGCGCATGCCGCGCTCGCGGTAGTTGTGCGCCGACTGCAGCAGCGTCGTGGTCTTGCCGGCGTTCATCGCCGAATAATAGAAATAGAGCTTGGCCATGCGTGCAGTTTAAAGGCGGTCAGCGGCGCCTGGCACGCTCCGCTGCCGCACTCGCCCAGCGCTGGGCCACGGCCGGGGCAGTGATGCACACGGCCTCGTCGGTGACGGTGGTCACCGCGCGCTCGAGCAGCTGGATGTCGGCCTCGTGCTGGCGCGCCACGTGCGGATCCTCGAAGAAGATCGCGCGCTGGCAGCGACGCTCCAGCACCAGGTCGGCGATCTGGGCGTCGCCGCCCATTGGGCCGCTCTGGTAGCGATGCACCCACGAGCGGCCCTGCGGCCAGCCGCGGCTCCAGGCCAGCTCGTTAAGGCGCTGCCCGGTGGTGCCGGTGGCGACGCGGCGGGCGAAGCGCGAGAGCAGGTCGAAGTTCTCGGCGGCGAAGGCCATCATTTGCGGCTTCATCGCATCGTGGGCGATCAGCGCCATCGTCTGCCCCTCGAAATCGTGCAGGCGATCGGCGGAGGGGTCCGGGAGCAGGCCGGCGCGAATCCGCTCCGCCTCGACCCAGTCGCGGGCCGAGGCCACCGTGGTGATGAAGGGCTTGCCGTGGATGACGCACTGGCGCTTGAGCGCGGCCGCCTCCGGAAACACCGAGGACGGATCGACCGGATCGATCAGGTAGATCGCGCCGTCGAGCGTGCGTTCGTCATGGTCGACCCCCACCACTTCCGCCACCAGCTTCATCAGGCCCCCCTCGCGGCCATAGGGATAGCGGCGCAGGCCCGGGTAGCCGGCGAGCATGCCGGCGGCGGTGATCGCGTCGAAGGTGCGTCCGACCACGTGCAGGCTGACCTGCATCTCGCGGATTCCGGATTCGCAGGCGCGCAGCCAGCGGAACAGCGCCGCGTCCTCACTGAGATGGTGCAGACGGTTGGCGGCCAGACCAAGGCGCATGGGTGTTCCCCCTGAATGAACGGAGCCAGCTTATCGGCGACCGCAGGGCGGTCGCCAGCAAGCTGGCTCCTACATTAAGGAGGTTTTCGAATGAGCGGTGGTCTGGGCGGTGGTCAGTTCCTGGGCTTGTCGCGCGCCGGCGCCATCGGACCGACGCCGACGCTGCCTGCGTCGGTGGAACCCAGCTCGGCGTCCTGCGCCTGCCAGTAGGAGACGTTCGCGGTGCGATCGGCGGCGTAGAACTGCTCGCCCTTGGTGCCTTCCACCGTCTGCATCCACGCGGCCAGCAGGGCCGGCGTGGTGTTTCCGAACGAACCATTGGGCGGGCCGCCCTGGAAGATGTCGATCGTCTGGTTGCGATAACCCACGTGGCTGCCGGTCATGTCGCGGGTGAAACGGCGGATTTCGACGTCCGCGCGCGGACGGGCGACGCCGTCGCCGTATTTCGCGTAGTACTCCGGGCCCTGTTCCTGCACCTGGTGCTGCTGTTCCGGCGTCAGGCCTGCCCACATCTTCTCGCGGATAACCAGCAGCCGGTTGACGCCGCGTTCAGCCGCCAGGTCGCTCCAGATATAGGCGCGCACCGGATCGGCCGGCACGCCCTGTCCGTACCAGTACATCAGGCTGAGGTAGTGCTGCGAATGTTTGTCGGCGTAGGACGCGGCATTCTCGAAGCGCTGGACGGCCTCGTCGTAGTGCCCGGACAGGTAGGACTTGAGCCCGTTCAGGCGCCAGGTCTCGTTGGGATGGCCCTGTGCGGACTTGAGCTGGGCGTCGACCTGCATGTAGGTGGCGGTGACGAGCTTGAGCGGTTCCTCGGCGAGGGCCGGGACGACCAGCAGCGACAGCACCGCGCCCGTCCACCAGGCCTTGCTGCGAGCGGAAAGGGTTGCCATGGCGATTCCTCCATACACGGAGTGCAGGGTGCGGCCATTGCCGCCATCGGCCGCCTGAAGCGGCACCTGGATGATATCGCGCGGCGCCACCTGCGCCCCCCGGTGACGAAATACGCGCAATGGCGGCACAAAGCGCCAGCGGCGGGGGGTGTTTGCGGCACAATACGTCGCCGCAACCGCGGCAGCAAACATCCTTCAATGCACGGTCTGAATCCCCCTCAACGCGCTGCCGTCCTCCACACCGACGGCCCCTTGCTGGTGCTCGCAGGCGCGGGCAGCGGCAAGACCCGCGTCATCGTCGAGAAGATTGCGCACCTGATCGCATCCGGGCGGATGCCGGCCAAGCGCATCGCCGCGATCACCTTCACCAACAAGTCGGCGAAGGAGATGAAGGAGCGCGTCGCCAAGCGCATCAAGGGCGATGCCGCCGAAGGCCTGACCGTGTGCACCTTCCACGCGCTGGGACTGCGCTTTTTGCAGATCGACCACGCCAAGGTCGGGCTGCGTCGCGGCTTCTCGGTGTTCGACAGCGACGACAGCGCCGCGCAGATCAAGGACCTGCTGCCGCCCGGCAGCAAGAACGACGTCATCGACAACGCGCGCAATCTCATATCGCGCGCGAAGAACGCCGGACTCTCGCCCGACGAGGCGCTGGCCGCGTCGCAGAGCCCGCGCGAGATGGAGGCGGCGCTGCTGTACCAGCGCTACCAGGCACGTCTTTCCACCTTCAACGCAGTGGACTTCGACGACCTGATCCGCCTGCCGGTGCAGATCCTGGAAGCCGAGGAAGACGTGCGCCTGGCCTGGCGCGAGCGCATCGGCTACCTGCTCGTCGACGAGTGCCAGGACACCAATGACGCACAGTACCGCCTGTTGAAGGCATTGGCCGGCGACAAGGGACTGTTCACCTGCGTGGGCGACGACGACCAGTCGATCTACGCCTGGCGCGGTGCCAACCCTGACAACCTTCTCAACCTGGGCAAGGACTACCCGGCGCTGCAGATCATCAAGCTCGAGCAGAACTACCGCTGCTCCAACCGCGTGCTGCGCACCGCCAACGCGCTGATCGCGCACAATCCGCACGAACATCCCAAGACGCTGTGGAGCGACCAGGCCGACGGCGAGCGCATCCGCGTCTGGGAGTGCCGCGACAACGCCCACGAGGCGGAGAAGGTCGCCGCCGAGATCCACTTCCTCGCCGCCGCCAAGCAGGCGCCGTGGAGCGACTTCTGCATCCTGTTCCGCGGCAACCACCAGAGCCGCGCGCTGGAGAAGGCGCTGCAGCTGTTGCGCGTGCCGTATCACCTGTCGGGCGGAACTGCGTTCCTCGAACGCGGTGAAGTGAAGGACGCGCTGTCATGGCTCCGCCTGATCGCCAATCCCGATGACGATGCGGCGTTCCTGCGCGCGGTGCAGTCGCCCAAGCGCGAAGTCGGCGCGACCACGCTGTCCAAGCTCGCCGAGATGGCGCAGCACGCCGGCATGCCGATGTCGCGCGCGGCCGAACAGATCGGCATGCTCAAGCAGTTGGCCCCGCGCGCCGGCAACGCGCTCGACGGCTTCGTCAACATCATCCGGCACCTTCGCGGCGAGGCATTCAAGATTCCTCCGTCCGAGCTGGTGCGCGTGCTGGCCGAGAAGAGCGGCCTGCTCGCCGCGATCCGCGCCCAATGCAAGGACGAGGCCAGCTTCCAGCGCCGCAAGGAGAACCTGGAAGAGCTGGCCGACTGGTTCGACGGCGGCAAGAATTCCGGCCCCGGCGAACTGGCCGCGCAGCTGGCGCTTCTGTCGCACGCCGACAAGGGCGACGCCGGCAACCAGGTGCGGCTGATGTCGCTGCACGGCGCCAAGGGCCTGGAGTTCCGCTACGTCTTCATCGTCGGCATGGAAGACGGCACGCTGCCGCACGAGATGGCGCTGGAGGAAGGCAGCCTGGAAGAAGAGCGGCGCCTGCTCTACGTCGGCATCACCCGCGCCAAGGAGCAGCTGTGGCTGTCGCACTCGCGCGAAACGCAGCGCTGGGGCGACAAGATCCGCCTGCAGCCGAGCCGCTTCTTCGAGGAGCTGCCGGCGGCCGAAGTCCAGCGCGACGGCGCCGACCCGGTGGCCGATGCCGCGCGCAAGCAGGAGCGCGCCGTGGCCGGGTTCGCCGCGATCAAGGCGCTGCTGGCGGAGTAGCGATAACCGCCGACGACTCCGTGACCAAAGCCGGGCCGGACGACATCTGGCCGTCGTTCAAGGCCGCCATGGCCAGCGGCGAGTTCGAGCGCATCGAACCCTGGCTGCGCCCGGACGTGGAGGTCTACCGCGACGATGACACCTTGTCGATCGGCGGTCGCTGCAGCACGCTACCGCCTGTACGAGGTGGCATTCCGCGAACCGCCGTCTCCGTCACCGCCGCCAATCATCCACGCCTCTGCCGTGCCCGAGACCACCCGTTCCCCCTGAAGCACTCCATGCACCCCATGCAGCTGCAACGAATCCACCACGTCGCCATCATCTGCGCCGACTACACGCGCTCCAGGCACTTCTATACCCAGGTGCTCGGTCTGCGCGTGCTGGCCGAAGTGCATCGCCACGCGCGCGACTCGTGGAAGCTCGACCTGGCCCTGCCCGATGGCGGCCAGCTCGAACTGTTCTCCTTTCCTTCGCCGCCGCCGCGACCGTCCTACCCCGAGGCCCGCGGCCTGCGCCATCTCGCCTTCGAGGTGGCCGATGTCGCTGCCGCCGCCGAGGAGCTGCAGGCACAGGGCATCGCCGTGGAGCCGATACGCATTGACGAGTACACCGGTCGGCGATTCACCTTCTTCGCCGATCCGGACGAACTGCCGATCGAACTGTACGAAGCACCCTGAGCCTGCCGCCCTGCGGCGTTGACGCGGAGGGAGTGCAGGCGCGTAGCATCGGCGCCATCGGGCCCGGTGATGGGGCCGGGAACCAGAGACCGGGGACGCCCATGCTGTCGACGCTCGCAGTAGTCGTCGTGTTCCTGCTTATGCTGGCGTGGCTGGTTCGCGCCTCCAGGCGCTGGACGTCGTCCGGCAATGACGGCGGCTGGGATGCGGGTTACCAGACGCCCCTGACTTCCGATGGCGGCAGTTGCAGCCCGGAGGACGAGCGCGAAGCGTCGTGCGATTCGGACTCGGACCCAGATTCGGACACCGGTTCGGACGGTGGCGACTGCAGCAGCGACGGCGGCAGCGACTGACTGCCACGATGCGCATCACCGACGCCACCTGCATGCGGGGGCGCGTTCAAGCCGGCCTTCCCTCGGCGACGGTCGCTGCGGCACGATGGAGGGCCCGCCCTGCGAACCACTACATGGACCTCGTCCTGCGCCCGGCACACGCCGGCGATCACCCTGCGATCCTGGCGTTGAACCTCGCCTCCGAGGAAATGCTCAGCCCGCTCGATGCGCCGCGTCTGGTCCAGCTCGACGGGCAGTCGGCCTATCACCGCGTGCTGTGCGAGGGCGACCGCGTCGTCGCCTTCCTGCTCGCCTTCCGCGAAGGCGCGCAGTACGACAGCCCCAACTACATGTGGTTCGCCGGTCGCTACACGCGTTTCCTCTATATCGATCGCGTCGTGGTCGCCGAATCGCACCAGGGCCGCGGCCTGGGCGCCAGGCTTTACCGCGACCTGTTCGACTTCGCCCGCGGCGGCGGCGTCGAAGCGGTGACGTGCGAGTTCTACACGCGGCCGCCGAACGAGGCATCGCGCCGCTTCCATGCCGGCTTCGGCTTCCGCGAAGTGGGGCAGCAATGGGTCGCCGACGGCCGCAAGCAGGTCTCGCTGCAGGTCGCCACGCCCTGACGGCAGCCTGTCATGGCGCCTGCGCCGGCCTCGGCTACACTCGCCGCCCGACCAGAACACCTGCGACCGCAATGAACCAGCGCGCCCTCACCCTGTCCGCCCTCGCCTGCGCACTCGCGCTGGCCGCCTGCCAGCGCGCGCCCGCGCCCGAGCCCAAGACCGAGGGAGCCGCTCCGGCGCCGACCACCGCTGTCGCGACGTCCAAGCCGGCCGCAGTGGCTGCCGACGACAACCTCAATGCCGTGCTGTGGATGCAGGCCTCGGCCGAGTACCAGGCAGCCGCCACCACCGTGTACCGGGCCGCGGCCGACAAGCTGGCCGTTGCGCTGGCGCAGAAGAACTGGGACGCACTGGTGCCGGACGAGCGCGGCAATGCCGCCACCGGTTTGAAGCCGGCGGTCATCATGGACGTCGACGAAACCGTGCTCGACAACTCGCCCTACCAGGCGCGCCTGGTGCGCGACGGAAAGGCTTACGACGAAGTCAGCTGGGATGCGTGGGTCGCCGAGAAGAAGGCCAAGCCGGTGCCCGGCGTGGTCGAGTTCGCCAAGGCCGCTGCGGCCAAGGGCGTGACCATCCTGTATCTGTCCAACCGCGCCGTGCACCTGAAGGACGCGACCATCGCCAACCTCAAGGCGGTCGGCATGCCGGTGAAGGACGACAGCGTGTTCCTCGGCCTGGGCACCGTCGTCGACGGCTGCGAGCAGAACGGAAGTGAGAAGAACTGCCGCCGCCAGCTGGCGGGCCAGCAGTACCGCGTGCTGATGCAGTTCGGCGACCAGCTGGGCGATTTCGTCCAGGTCGTGGCCAACACGCGCGAAGGTCGCTCGCAGTTGCTCGACGAATACGGCGACTGGTTCGGCGAACGCTGGTGGATGCTGCCCAACCCGAGCTACGGCTCGTGGGAGCCGGCGACGTTCAACAACGACTGGTCGCAGTCGCTGGAAGCGCGGCGCGAGGCGAAGCGGGCAGCGCTGGACGTGGCGCCGTAACGCCGTCGGGCCGGTTGCTGGCGCATTGCAGCACCAGGTCGCCACGTTAAATCAATAGGTTACGTCGCGTTTCTTCAGGTGTTGCTTTAAGTTTGGAGGGCGGTTAGTCTGCCCTCCGACCGGCGCGAGCCGGAGCCATGCCACAACTCGACGTCCTCCGGTGCAAGCCGGATTTGAAGGAGGCCCATGGCCTCCTTTTTCTTTTGGGTTGCCGCCCTGCGTGGATCAGCGGGGACGGATCGCGCCGAAGTCGACGCGGGTCTGTCCACGCACGGTGACATCGATCGATCGACTTGCTGCCCCTCCCTCCAACGACCAGGGCAACGGCAGGTTGTCTGGCACGATGGTGACAGTGTGCGCACCGGCGGCGACACGCGGGAACTCAAACTCACCACGACTGTCGGTGCGCACGGCATAACGGTTGTCGAGCAGCACGGTCACGTTGGCAGCCGCCAGTTCCGACGCGGAGCGTTGTCCATCGGCGTTGTCGTCCAGGTACACGCTGCCGCGCAAGCCGCCCGCGGCAGCGCCCGGACGGCCGCCCAGCACGCTCTGCGACCTGCCCGCGTGCCAGTCATAGCGCAATGTCAGGAACACCGAACGGTCGCGCGGCTGATTGATGAACTGGTTGTCCGGCACCAGCGGATCGAGCACGAATGGCGAGATCCGCGAGCCTTCGCTCTGGTAGACCGAGGCAAGCAAGGACCAGCGCGGTCGAATGCGCCAGTTCAGTGAAACATTGAGGTCGAGACCCCGGAAGCCATCCGGACCATCTGCGTCGGCCCAGCGCGCCGAACCATCGAGGCTGAGCCGCTCGCCAAGATCTACCGCGCCGTAGGCGGCCAGCAGCAGGCTGCGCGTCGTGGCCTTGTCGTCATAGGACAGTGCGCCGTATCCGACCGAGGTCGACAGGCGACTGCCCTGGCGCAAGGGCCAGGCCTGATCGAGGTTGATCTGCCAGCTGCGGTTGCCTTCGTTTTCAGCCTGATCGAACTGCAGTCGCGTATCGCCCGCGTCCGAGCGGTTGTCCATGAAGAACTGCATCGAGTGCGAACGGTCATCGTGGCCGCGCAAAAGGCTCAGGCTGCCGCCGTAGCCGAAGTTCGTGCTGACCTGATAGCGGGCGTAGTTGGTTGCATACAGGCCACTGAAGCCGCTTCCGTCGATCGAGTGGACGGCGTCCAGGCCACCGCTCCACATCCACCGACCGTACTGGTAGGTGCCGCGGTAGTAGCCGCCTTCAACGTCGCTGCTGATCGGCAGATCGCCCCAGGACAGTTCAGGCTCGAGACGGAACACGCCGTAGTTGTGGTTCATGCGGCCGCGACGTGAATTGGCATCGACCCACACGCCTTGTGCGTTTCCGGCATCAGCGTCGCTGGCCAGGAGGTTGAGCTGGGCCATGTCGCGCTCTCCGCGCCATGCGGTCGCTGCGTAAGCGGCATACGTCTCGGCGGGTACCAGCGACGGGTCACCCTGCTCATCCGGGACGAGACGGCCATCGGTCCCCAGGAACGACACTGCGCCACTGAGCTGCGGCGACCAGTCGTGCTGGACGCCGAAGCTGGCGACGTTGCCGTCCGCCAGATCGAAGCCAAGCATTCTTGTCCCGGTGAAGTTGCCGGCACGCCCATAGGCTGCCTGCACCTGCCATCCGTCCAGGGCAATCCAGTCGGTGCTGGCGCCGGCGAAAGCCACGGTAGGCAGGATGAAGCGGTATTGGCTGCGCTGGAGACCCAGCGTGGGGGTGTTGAGGACGCCCAGCCCGTTGCTGCCGAGCCAGCCGCCGTCGAGGAACAGGTTGCGCTGCCACACCGAAGCGCTGCCACTCCAGCCACCGTCGCTTGCGATACCGCCGTCGTCCCTGAAGATCGTCGCGTCCACGGAGTACGTGCCGTACGCAGCCGACTCCCAGAATCCACCGCCCGAGACACCCTTCTCTTCAAAACTTTCGTCGCCCTGCGAGTTGCGACTGTAGTCGAGCTGGAACCACGTCGAACGCGGCAATCCGTCCAGGTTGGTCAGCTCGTCCTCGTCTTCCGACAATGGCGCGAGCTGACTGCTCGATATGATCCTGTCCTGATAGGGCGTGGGCGAGTTGGGCGACGCTTCCTGCGCCCACGCCGAAACACCAGCGAGCGCTGCCACGACGCCGGCGGCAAGCGCCAGCGGAATCGGGCGACGTCGCGACGTCATTTTGCGAACGTGGAGTCGATGTCGACGAACGACTCGTCGATATCCATGCGCTCCTTGCCTGACTCCAACCGGCCCTTGAGATGGACAGGGTAGGTCAGCTTCGGCGGAGCCGACTGGTCATCGTCGGCGCGCGGCGTGAGCGCCACGTCGCGAGTCTCGCCGGGCAGGATTGGAAGGTTGGCAGGTTCAAAGATCGCGTGTCGGCCGGTTGCGTCGGTGCCATCGATCAGCCCCGTCACGCGGCCATGCGCGTTGCCGTTGTTGCGCACGCGCACGACCGGCAGCACGCGCCCTTCGACCTTCTTGACGCCACGCTCGACGATTTCGAGCTTCGGCATCGCATCGCCGGTCGCGAGGTAGACGATGACGCCGATCCTGCCGGCCACCGGAACCGCGACGGATCCCTTGGCCGCCTGGGGATCGCCGGAAATCATGATGGCGAACCGGCATTCGCCTGTCGGGGCGTCGGCCGGAACGGCAACTTCGAAGCGATAGCGCCGCTTGCCTGCCGGTGCAAGCGTGATGTCGGCCGCTTCCAGCCCGACCCAGGGGCGGCAGCTGTTCGGCGCCAGGCCGTCGCTGAAGTCGACCGACCCGTCCGGCTTCAGGGTCCAGTCGGCCGTCGCAACCGAGAAGTGCGCGCTCTCGCCCGATACGTTGTTGATTTCGACGACATCGCGATAGGTTGTGCCGGCGCGCGCGCTGGCTTCGAACCGCGGCGGTGAAACCAGCGCGGCGAAGCCTTGCGCCTTCGCCGGCGCGTGCATGCCGAGAAGGGCGCACGCAGCGACAACGGGCAGCAGTGTCTTGTTGAGGCGGGACAACGTCATGCTCATTCCACGTCTATTTCGAAGCTGAAGTTGAGTTGCTCGGTTCGCGTGAGATAGCGACCGTCTGCATCGATCTGCAGGTACAAGGTGTCCTCGATTCGATCGTCGGTGATCGGACCGGAGTGGACGAGCGTGCGCTCGCCCGAACGAAGCGTGCCTGGAAGCAGGCGCCCACGCGTGGTCCAGTTGGCCGTGACCTGGCCAAAGGATTGCGCCGGGAGAATCATGTAGATGCGCCCCTGGCGCCCCTTCCACTGCGCCACATCCAGACGGACCAGCACGGTGATATCCCCCGACATCACCTGCCGGCGCCCTGGTTCGGGAGTCGGCGTGTCCCAGCGCATCTGGACGGTATTGCCAATGACCTCGCTCGCACTGTCATCGACGCGATACGTCGCCGCCGAAGCAGCCGGCACGATCAGTGCGCAGGCGAGTGCAGTCATCAGGTTGGAGCGAATGGCCTTCATGGCGTCGTCAGTGTGTAGGTGACACGACCGGTATAGGTTCCGGCCGCATAGATGGCAGCATTGGCGAAACGGAACGACATGCAGGTCTCCCGCCAGGTGTTGGCCGGGAAGCTGGCCACGACCTGCGACGCTGCGCCGGTGAAGGCCGAATCCGTGATCGGTTCGCCGGTGATGTCGCCATCGGGCCCGTTGCTGCTCGTGGTCCAGCTGATCTGGGTGAACGGAATGGTCTCGCCGGAAGGCGTCCGAAGCGGCGTGGTGATCGCGACGGTCAGCGATGCCGCGCCGGTCGATGAGTTGCGGCGATAGAAGCCGCCCACGTAGATCTGGCCGGCATTGCAGAACAGATATCCGTCGTAGTGACTGTTCATCTGACTGGCGTTGCCGGACATCTGCTGCGAAGTGCCGTTGCCGAGCACGTTGGCCGGCACGGCGACGGATACGACGTTGACCGTTCCGAAGTCCGCAGGCGTACCGCCGTTGTTGTAGTTGCCGCCGGTGATGGCGCCATCGCCAACGCGCAGGTAGGCCGCGCGGCCATTCTGCGGCGTGATGTTCACAACGTAGGCCTGCGCTGCGCAGGCCCACCCGGCAAGCAGCAGCGCGGCAATCAGTCGGATCAAGGTCGGCATGGCGGTTTCAGTCCCGTCCACCGTGCCGGCGATGCCGGCACGGCTGCGAGTCATCAGCTCGGTTACGGGTTCGACGCGGTGTAGGTCACGCGGCCGTTGTTGACGCCGGCGCCACCGTACGAGCCCGCTGCTGCGAAGGCAGTGTTGGCGTAGTTGTAGGTCCAGGTCGCGGTCTGGTTTACCACCTTGTTGGTGGCGGTCAGCGTGATTGCGGTACCGGCGCCATCAGCCAGGGCCGGAGCCGGCAGCGACGTGTTGCTGGTGGTGGTCGCGATCTGGGTGAAGGACAGGGTCTCAGCGGCAGTGCCGTTGTTCATCGCGCCGACGGTCGTGGCGTTCAGCTTGATGTCGCCGACGTTGCCCTTGACGGTCGCGCCCACGCCGCTGGCGCCGCTGGTGCCACCGGTCGCGGCAATGCCCGCACCGCCGGCACCGAGGTTTGCGGCCGGGACGGTGAAGGTGAGCATGTCGACGGCCGTGTTGTCGGCCAGGTTGGTACCGGTGCCGACCTGCAGGAACAGGACGCGCGGGATCACCACCTGGAAGTCGAGCTTGGCGCTCGCGGTGATGCTGCCGCTGGTGTTGGTGTTGAAATCGGACTCAGCATTGGCGGCGAAGGGGAGCACCGCCAGCAGGGCGGCAGCGGACAGGGACTGCAACTTGTTCATTTTGAAAACTCCGGGCTAGCGTTGCTTCCCGGCGGAAATACCGGGTTAGTGCCTAGAAAGCAGAAAGTGTGCCAACGGTCGCAGAACCAGCTTGAAGACGTGAAAACGGTGTTAAGACCACCCGATTCGACAAAGCTGAACGAGATTCCAGTCACACTTTTGAGCGTGCTGAGTCAAAAGTGACAATCGGCGTCACCTTGTGTCCTCATAATTTATGAATAGGAGAATTCCCCGCTGAAATCTGGATTCGGGACGTCGTCGCTTGCCCCTGACCCGGCCCCCGGCCAAGATTCGGACCCAGCGACAGGGGAACCGCACCGCATGCCATTGATCCGACGCGCCACTGCCGCGCTGCTTCTGGTTGCCGCGGTGGCGGTGACCGGCTGCGAGCGAACGCAGGCGCCGGTGGCCGCGCCCACCCCGACCGAACCGGCCCAGGCGGTCGAGCAGTTGATTGCCGACCTGCGCGGCAACGACTTCGTTGCCTGGTCCCGGCACTCCGTCCCGCCCGCACTCCATGCCCGGATCGACCAGGCCTGGAACGAGGGCCGCACGCGCTGGCCGCTGACCGAGCTGCCGCTCGACGATCGCCTGCCCGCCTTCATCACCGCCCTGGCCGCGCCCGGTGCGGAGAAGCAGTTGCTGACCACCTACAACCGCCAGTTCTCCGGCGCCGGCGCCGAGTTGCGCTCGGCCGCCTCGACCCTGGGCCTGTTCGCGACCCAGTACCTGCGCAAGGAAGGCGACTACAGCGCCGACGAGCGCGCCCACTACGCGCAACTGGTCGCGGCGCTGAGCCGCTGGGGCCAGAAGGCGCCGTTGGGTGATCCGCAGCGCGCGCGTCGCGCGATCCCGCAGCTGGTCGCGGCGGCACGCCAGACCGGGCTGGCCGGCGGCCCCGACACGTTCCGCCAGCTCGGCATGCGCCGCAGCCTCCAGCGGTTCGGTCCGTTCTACGCCCGCTTCAAGCAGGTCCTGGGGACCTACGGCCTCGACGTCGACGCCGACCTGGCCGGCGCGAAGGCGACGCTGATCGAACAGGACGGCGACCGCGCCCGGGTACGGCTGGACTACACCCTGGCCGGACAGAAGATCCAGGCGCAGCTGGCGGTCGAACGCCACGACGGGCACTGGTACCTCAGCGACGCCCTTCGCCATGCCCAGACCGAGGCGTCGGCACCCGCAGCGGCGCCCGAGGCGGCAGACCCGGACGCGCAGCCGACCCGCTGAACGCGGTTTCGACCGCGAAAGGCATAATGCCCGCGATGCCGAATCAGACTCCCCTGCCTTTCCCGGAACCGGCCAAGGACGCGCCGGCCGCCGCCGCGACGCCGTCCGCCGGCTCCGAAGCCATGCCCGACGCTGCGGTGGAAGCGACTGCGGACGCGGTTGCGGACGCCTCCACCGAGACCGCTGGTGCGCCGCAAGCCGACGCCCCGGCCGCGGTCGAGCCGGCCGCGATCGAACCGGACCCCGCCCAGCCCGAACTGCCGATGCCCGCAGCTCCGGCTGTTGCGGCGTCCGTGCGCCCCGAGCGCCGCCGTTCGGTCAGCGCACCCCGCCGACCGTGGTGGGCCAAGCTGCTCGGTCGCCTGATGGCACCGTGGGTGCAGCTGACCATCGAGCCGCGCAACCCGACTGCCGAGATTCCCGAGGAGTGGAGTGGCCGTCCGGTCTGCTACGTGCTCGAGGACTATGGCCTGAGCAACGCGCTGATCCTGGAGCGCGCCTGCCGCGAGTCCGGACTGCCCTCGCCGCTGCAGCCACTGCCGGGCGATCCGCTTCGCCGCAAGCGCGCCTATCTCGCGCTGTCGCGTCGCAACGTCAACACGCTGGCGCAGCTGCAGGCGCTGGCCGGTACCGCCGAGCCAACCACCAAGAGCCATTCCAGCTCGCTGGCGCGCCTGCTCGATGCACACCGCGCCGATCCCACCCTCGATGTGCAGCTGGTGCCGGTGTCGATCTTCGTCGGCCGCGCGCCGGACAAGAACAGCGGCTGGTTCTCGGTGCTGTTCTCGGAAAACTGGACCCTGGTCGGCCGCTTCCGCCGCCTGCTGGCGATCGCGCTCAATGGCCGCGACACCCTGGTCCGTTTCGCCCCGCCGATCGGCCTGCGTTCGATCGTCGACGAAGGCCTGCCGGCCGAGCGGACGGTGCGCAAGCTCTCGCGCGTGCTGCGCGCGCACTTCCGCCGCATCCGCGCGGCGGTGATCGGCCCGGACCTGTCGACCCGCCGCCTGCTGGTCGACCAGGTGCTGACCTCGAGCACCGTCCGCGACGCGATCGCCGACCAGGCCCGCCGCGACAACTCCAAGCTCGCCGATGCGTGGAAGAAGGCGCACGCTTTCGCTTACGAGATCGCCGCCGATTACTCGCACCCGGTGGTGCGCTCGGTCAGCTTCCTGCTCGCGCCGGTGTGGAACCGCATCTACCGCGGCGTCCTGGTGCATCACCTCGACCAGCTCAAGGAAGACGCGCCCGGCCACGAAGTGGTCTACGTGCCCTGCCACCGCAGCCACATGGACTACCTGCTGCTGAGCTACCTGCTGTACACGCGCGGCATCGTGCCGCCGCACATCGTGGCCGGCATCAACCTCAACCTGCCGGTGGTCGGCACGCTGCTGCGCAAGGGCGGCGCGTTCTTCATCCGCCGCAGCATCCGCGGCAGCGCGCTGTATTCGGCGGTGCTGGGCGAGTACGTGGCGCAGCTGGTGTCGGGCGGCTATTCGATCGAGTACTTCGTCGAAGGCGGCCGCTCGCGCACCGGCCGGCTGCTGCAGCCCAAGGGCGGCATGGTGGCGATGACGCTGCGCGCGTTCCTGCGCCAGCCGACGCGACCGGTGCTGTTCCAGCCGGTCTACATCGGCTACGAGAAGCTGATGGAAGGCACCAGCTACCTCGACGAACTGTCGGGCAAGCCGAAGGAGAAGGAATCGATCTGGGCGCTGCTGTGGGGCATCCCCAAGGTGCTGCGCAGCAACTACGGCCAGGTCGTGGTGAACTTCGGTGAACCTATCCGCCTCAACGACGTGCTCGCCGAGCATGCTCCGGACTGGGACGGCAAGCCGGTCGGCGAGGAAGAAAAGCCGGCATGGATGTCTGGCGCCGTCGACGCGCTGGCGGAGCACATCCAGGTCAACGTCAACCGCGCTGCCGACGTCAACCCGATCAACCTGCTCGCGCTGGCGCTGCTGTCCACGCCCAAGCACGCGATGGGCGAGGCCGACCTGCTGGCGCAGATCGCGCTGAGCAAGACGCTGCTGGCCACGCTGCCCTACTCCGACCGCGTCACCGTGACGCCGCACTCGCCGCAGGAGATCGTCGCCCACGGCGAGGAGATCAATGTCCTCAGCCGCACCGCGCATCCGCTCGGCGACGTGCTGGGTGTCAGCGGCGACAACGCGGTGCTGCTGAGCTACTTCCGCAACAACGTGCTGCACCTGTTCACCGCAGCGTCGTGGATCGCCTGCTGCTTCCAGAACAACCGCCGCATGAGCCAGGCCGGCGTGCTGCGCCTGGGCCGCAACGTCTATCCGTTCCTGCAGGCCGAGCTGTTCCTGCCGTGGAGCGAGGAACAGTTCTCCCAGCGCCTGGCCGACACCATCGAGGTGTTCATCCGCGAAGGCCTGCTCGAACGCATCAACGAGGAAGAAGGCGGCATCCTCGCCCGCAACGCCGGCCAGACCGACGAGGTGTTCCGCCTGCGCGCGATCGGCCATTCGCTGCAGCAGGCATTCGAGCGCTACTACATCGCCATTTCGGTGCTGGTGAAGAACGGCGCCGGCACGCTCACCGCCTCACAGCTCGAAAGCATGTGCCAGCTGGCGGCGCAGCGCCTGTCGCTGCTGTACGCGCCGGCGGCGCCGGAGTTCTTCGACAAGACCCTGTTCCGCGGCTTCATCCAGAAGCTGCGCGAACTGAAGCTGGTGTGGCCCGACGAGAACGGCAAGCTGGCCTTCGACGCACGCCTGGATGCCTGGGCCAAGGACGCCAAGGTCATCCTCGGCCGCGAGCTGCGCCACACCATCGAGAAGATCAGCCCGGAAACGGCGAAGGCCGAACCGGTCGCAGAGGTTACGCCGGCGGGCTGAGCTGTGGCGCGCTCTTTAGGGGCGCGCCCTTCAGGGCGGCCTGGACGATGCGGCGATACAACGTCGCCGCATGCCACGCCCCGTCGCACAGCGCGCGCCGCTGTGCGCCTTCTTCGGCTTGCTGCCACAACCAGCGCCAGTCGCAGCCGTCGTCGGCGGCCAGCAGGCGGTGCAACAGGTAGGTGCAGCCGCGCACCGGCAGGAACGAGCGCTCGAGCACGGCGACCAGGGCGTCGCGCGCCATGCCGCCGGTGACCGCCTCGTGCAGCGCGATCGCACCGAGCACCCGGTAGGGACGCTGCCGGCGGTGCCGCTCGACGAAATCGCGCCAGGGCTCGGCCGCGACCGGTGCAATGGCGACGATGCCGTCGGTGCGGCGCACGTCCGCCGCCGCCATCCGTTCCCAGTCGCGCATCTTCGCCATGCGCTCGCCGGCCCATTGCCGCAGCGCCGGCGTCGACAGGGCCGGCGTCAGCGATTCCAGGACGAAGGCGCCGGTGCGGCACAGCGCGTTCTCGGCTGCCAGCCAGCGCAGGTAGCTGTCGCGATCCAGGCCGTCGCCGCCGGTCAGCTGGGCCAGGTCGTCGGCGAGGTCGTGCTGGGCGGTCTGGATCGCTTCCTGCCAGCGCGCCGCGGCGGCGCGGTCGCCGAACGGCGCCTGGCCGTAGCGTCCCCTGGATCCGGTTTGCATGGCGTCCCCCGGGCCGATGCTCGATCGTTGTCGCCGCGGAGGTACCCGCGGCGAGCGGTCCGGCATCGTGCCGGGGCCGGGACCCGGCAGTCCTTGCCGCGTCCTGAAGAGTTCTGAAAGCTTGTGAATCGCCGGCGCGGATTTGTGATCGCCCGTACCGCCGGGAGCGCCCACCCCCTTGCCGGTCGCACGGCCACGCGCCAAAGTGCGATGCTCTGTTGGTACGGGGCGCGACGGAGGGGGCCGTGGCCGAGTCGCCGTCATCACTGAACATGTCGTCATCGCCGGGCATCTGGCGGTATGGCGAGGTCGTGCTCGACGAGCGCATCGCCGCGGTCCGAGTCGGATCGGTCGAGGTCGACCTCGACCGCAGCAGCTACGACGTGCTGCTGGCGCTGCTGCGCCACGCCGGCGAAGTGGTGACCAAGGACGAGCTGCTCGAATGCGGCTGGCCGGGGCGCGTGGTGTCGGAGAACTCGCTGGTCAAGGCGATCGGCCGCCTGCGTCAGGCCCTGGGCGAGGACGGAGCGGCGATCCGCGTCGTCCACGGCTACGGCTATCGGCTGGCGGCGGCGGTGCGGTTCGAAGCGGTTGCCGTCGAGAAGGTGCACGCACATCCGCACGATGCCGAGCGCCTGCGTGACGGCGACCGGCTCCCACACCGGCCGGGCTGGCGCCTGGTCCAGCGCCTGGGCGAAGGCAGCGCAGGCGTCATCTGCCTGGCCCGATCGGACGACGGCGAAACGCGCGCGATCAAGCTGGCGACCAGCGAGAGCGGCCTGCGCAGCCTCAAGCGCGAGATCGCGCTCGCGCGCTACATCCAGGCGGTGCGCGCCGACCTGCCAGCGGTGGCACCGGTGCTGGGCTGGAACCTGGCGCAGCCGCCGTTCTTCCTGGAAATGCCCTACTACCCGCACGGCCACCTGCGCGACTGGGCGCAGGCGCAGGGCGGGCTGGCTGCGCTGTCGTTCCAGCAGCGGCTGTCGCTGTGCGTGCAGCTGTGCGAGGCGGTGGCCGCGCTCCACGAGATCGGCATCCTGCACAAGGACCTCAAGCCCGAGAACCTCTACCCCGTCGCCGACGCAGCAGCGCCCGGCGGCTGGCGCTTCGTCCTGGCCGACCTCGGCGCCGGCGAAGCCGCACTTGCACCGCATGTCGCCGAACTGGGCCTTACCTACAGCCTGGTCGACGGCAGCCACTCGCTGTCATCGGCGCAGGCCGGCAGCCTGCTCTACATCGCCCCGGAGGTGATCGCCGGCGAGATGCCGACACAGAGCAGCGACGTCTATGCGCTGGGCGTGCTGCTGTACCAGCTGCTGGTCGGCGACCTGCGCCGTTCGCTGGCGCCGGGCTGGGAAGCGGCGCTCGACGATCCGCTGCTGTGCGAGGACATCGCCCAGGCAGCCGCGCTGGATCCGACCCAGCGCGTGCTCGATCCGCGCATGCTGGCCACGCGCCTGCGCACGCTCGACCAGCGCCATGCCGAGCGCGACCAGGCACTTGCCCGCCGCGATGAAGACGAACGCCGCGCGCACCGCCAGGCGAGCGAGCGCACTCGCTTGCGCATGTGGGCGGCGGTCACCGCCGCGCTGCTGGTGGGCCTGGTCGCGACCACGGCGATGTCGGTGCGCGCCGATCGCGCGCGCCTGCTCGCCGAGGAAAATGCCCGTCAACGCCAGGCGGTGCTCGACTTCGTCACCAGCGACGTGCTGGCACAGGCCGATCCCTATTCCGGCAATCGCGCCGGCGGCGACCAGGTCAGCGTGCGCGATGCCGTCGATCGCGCCGCGGCGCAGGTCGACCAGCGCTTCGCCGACGATCCGGCGGCCGCGGCAACGGTGCACGCGCTGGTCGCCAACGTCTTCTTCGGCCAGGACCGCCACGCACTGGCGATCCAGCACTACCGCCAGGCGCGCGCGCTGTATCGCGGGCTCGCGCCCGACCAGCTGCCGGCGCTGATCCGCGTCGAGACCGGCCTGTGCGACGTGCAACGCATCGCCAACAACCTTGCCGCAGCGGAGGAAGCCTGCGCCTCGGCCCTTCGCCGCAGCGAGGAAGCATCGGCCGAGCGCCCGTTCGCGACCCTGAAGATGGGCCAGCTGCGCACCGAGCAGGGCCGCTACCGGCAGGCGCAGGCGATCCTGCAGCCGCTGCTGGCATCGCAGGCGCTCAACGGTGATGCCAAGGCGCAGGGCGAGCTGTATTGGTCACTGGGCCTGTGCGCGCGTGGACTTGGCGAGTATGCGCAGGCGCGCAAACACTTCGAGGACCTGCTCGCGCTGTACCGCAGCTCGGGCGAAACCACCTCCTGGACGGCGTGGGCGTACAACTCGCTGGGCAGCGTGCTGGTCGAGACCGGCGATTACGACGCCGCCGAACCGCTGCTGCTCAACGCGCGGCGCATCTTCGAGCAGACCCAGGGCGCCGGCCAGGTCGAGGCGCAGATGCCCAACATCTGGCGCACCGAGATCCGCCTGCGCCGCGGCCAGTGGCACGAGGCCCGCGCGCTGCTGCAGTCATTGCTCGACAACTGGTCGGGCGCGCTGAAGCCTGATCACCCGCTGCCGCTGCGCGCGCAGGCCAACCTGGCCTGGGCCGAGGCGATGAGCGGCGACCGCGCCGCCGCGCTGGCACGCCTGCAGGCGGCGATGGGCGATCGCGTCCGCCTGTTCGACCAGCCTGGGGACCGCGTCGTTCCGCGAGTGCTGCGCTGGGTCCGTGCCGCGCTGGCGCTGGACCGTCTGGACGACGCCGCCACCCTGCTGGCGATCTACGATGCACGCGTCGGCGACGAGCTTCCCGCCGCCCATCCGCTGCGCGGCGAAGGCGATTGCCTGCGTGCGCAGCTGACCATGCGCCAGCACGATGCCGTCGGCGCCCGGCGGCAGGCAGACGCCTGCAACGCCATGCTGCGGGAGTTCTACGCACCGGCGCATCCGCTGGTGCGCGAGTCGACGGCGCTGCTCGGCAAATTGCAGGGCTGAACCGGGTCGGGCCGTGCCCGGGATGCCCGGCCTCAGGCCGGTTCGTCGGGAATCAGCGCGCTTTCCAGCCGCGAGATGCAGTCTTTCAGCCACAACTTGCGCTTTTTCAGGCGCTTGACCGTCAACTCGTCGGCATCGGGCTGGCGCACCAGGCGCTCGATCGCCAC
Source organism: Lysobacter sp. S4-A87 (assembly GCF_022637455.1). Taxonomy (NCBI): domain Bacteria; kingdom Pseudomonadati; phylum Pseudomonadota; class Gammaproteobacteria; order Lysobacterales; family Lysobacteraceae; genus Lysobacter; species Lysobacter sp. S4-A87. The sequence continues at coordinate 2,534,884 of NZ_CP093341.1, read as the reverse complement.
GTCCAGGTCGCGGTGCTCCAGACGCAGCTCGGCGAGCTGGCGTGCGAGGACGGCGGGATCGTCGCTTTCGATCATCCGTGAAGCTTAACGCGGTCGCGTTGCAGGCGTCACCGCTGGCTCTCATGGCATCTGCCATGGCCGGTAGAATGGGCGACCGATGAGCACCGTCCTGCCACTTCTCGAGCCCAAACCCCACGTGCGCGCGGTCCAGCGTCGCGCGCACGAGAACAACAAGCTGGCCAAGCGCCTGCGCCACCAGGTCGGTCGCGCGATCGCCGATTTCGGAATGATCGAGGACGGCGACAAGGTGATGGTGTGCCTGTCCGGCGGCAAGGACAGCTACACGATGCTCGACATCCTGTTGCAGCTGCAGGCCAGGGCGCCGGTGAAGTTCGAACTGGTCGCGGTCAACCTCGACCAGAAGCAGCCCGACTTCCCCGAACACGTGCTGCCGTCGTACCTGGAGTCGATCGGCGTCCAGTACACGGTCCTCGAGCAGGACACCTACTCGGTGGTCACGCGCGTGGTGCCGGAAGGCAAGACGATGTGCTCGCTGTGCTCGCGCCTGCGTCGCGGCGCGCTGTACGCGCATGCCGCCGCGCAGGGTTTCACCAAGATCGCCCTCGGCCACCACCGCGACGACCTGTTGTCGACGTTCTTCCTGAACCTGTTCTTCCACGCCAAGCTCGCCGGCATGCCGCCCAAGCTGTTATCCGACGACGGCCAACACGTGGTCATCCGCCCGCTGGTCTATGTGCGCGAAGACGACATCAGCGCCTACGCGCAAGCCAGGCAGTTCCCCATCATCCCCTGCAACCTGTGCGGCTCGCAGGAGAACCTGCAACGCAAGCAGGTCAAGAAGATGATGGACGCCTGGGAACGCGAGACACCCGGCCGCATCGAAACCATCGCCCGCGCGCTGGGCGACCTGCGTCCTTCGCATCTGGCGGATCCGAACCTGTTCGATTTCCTCTCGCTCGGGCGGCGCGGTGACGCGCCGTTGCCGGATGCGCGCGCGTGGCTGGCGGGAGAACCGCAAGGCGACGACACGCCGGCACCTTGATACTTTGCACAACACTCACCGTCGTCCCCGCGAAGGCGGGGATCCATGCACGTTGCTTCGCCTGCCCAGCAGCCAACGTCCCTGGATTCCCCCATGCGCGGGAATGACGGCCGATAATTCCCATCAGGAATCATGATGTTCTTCCGCAACCTGACACTGTTCCGTTTCCCCACCACCACCAAACTCGATGAACTCAACACCGGCCTTGGCGAATGCCTGCTCAAGCCGGTCGGCCCGCTGGAGTTGTCCAGCCGCGGCTTCATCTCCCCGTTCGGCCGCGGCGGCGACGAGCTCTCGCACACGCGCGGCGATGCCACCTGGCTGGCCGTCGGTGGCGAGGACAAGATCCTGCCCGGCTCGGTCGTCAACGACATGCTCGCCAAGAAGCTGGCCGAGATCGAGCAGAAGGAAGGCCGCAAGCCCGGCGGCCGCACCCGCAAGCGCATCAAGGACGAGCTGATCACCGACCTGCTGCCGCGCGCGTTCGTAAAGCCCAGCCGCACCGATGCCCTGATCGACCTCGGCCACGGCGTGGTCGCCGTCGACACCTCCAGCCGCAAGAGCGGCGAGAACGTGGTCAGCGAGATCCGCCGCGCGCTCGGCAGCTTCCCCGCCCTGCCGCTCAACGCCGAGATCGCGCCGCGCACGGTGCTGACCGGCTGGGTCGCCGGCGAGGAGATGCCCGAAGGTCTCTCGCTGGGCGACGAATGCGAACTGCGCGACCCGATCGACCAGGGCGCCGTGGTCAAGGTGCAGCGCATGGAGCTGCAGAGCGACGAGATCGCCAAGCACCTGGAGTCGGGCAAGCAGGTCACGCGCCTGGCGCTGACGCTCGACGACCACGTTTCGTTCGTGCTCGGCGAGGACCTGGTGGTGCGCAAGTTCAAGCTGCTCGACGGCGCCGTCGACGAGCTCGAATCGACCGAGCGCGACGACCTGCGTGCCGAACTCGATGCGCGCTTCGTGCTGATGGCCGGCGAGTTCAAGCGCCTGTTCACGGTTCTCGAAGGTGCACTCAAGCTGTCCCGCGCCGAGCTGTGACGGCGCTGGCGCGCGGCCGTCATCGGGACGAAACCCGCGGCGGCCGCGAGCACGTATGATCGGATGCAACCCTTGCCGTGCCCGCGGCCACCACTGAGCCCTGTTACAGGGCCGGCGTCCGCAAGCAGCCGCGTTCGTATCCCCACCGAGCCGTCCGCCATGCCTTCCCAGTTTCGAATGTTCGGTCGCCTGCTCGCGCCGAAACCACGCACGATCGAGCGAGAGACGCTCGAGGTCGAACTGGATGACGGCCGCACGATCGCCCTGCAGCGCGTGCGTGATCCGCGTTCACGACGACTGAAGTTGTCGGTCGATGAACGCGGTGCGCGCCTGACGATGCCGACCCGCTGCAGCATCGCCGCCGCCGACCGTTTCGTCGCCGAGCACAGGCTGTGGCTGGCGACGCAGCTGGACCGCTATGGCATCGACGGCGTGCCGGTGCTTGAGCGCGACGTCACCGACCAGCTGCCACTGCGTGGCGCGATGCTGCCGCTGCAGTGGCAGCAGGGGCGCTTCAGCCGGGTCGAGGCGAACGGCGAATCGCTGGTGTTCACCCTGCCGGCGCGTGCCGGCGACCTGGCGATCCGCCGCGCCGCCCGCGATTTCTACGAAGCACAGGCACGCGCCGACGTCGGCCGCTGGCTGCCGCGCTACCTGCCGTCATTGCCGCGGGCACCGCGGCGGGTGACGTTCAAGATGATGTCGTCGCAGTGGGGGTCGCTGGCGCCCGATGGCTCGATGGCGCTGGACCTGTCTCTGGTGCTGGCGCGGCCGAGCGCGTTCGAGTACGTGGTCGTGCACGAGCTGTGCCACCTGATCCACGCCGACCATTCACGCGCGTTCTGGCGCGAGGTGGAAGCGCGCTGCCCGTACTGGCGCGATGAGCGCGAGTACTTCCACGGCGAAGGACGGCAGTTGAAGGCGACACTGCGGGCGTTGTGCGGGAAGGCGGCGGCGTAGACCGCGCAGTCGCGCAGCCCGCTCAGCCGTCGCGCGGCACCGTCAGGAAATCGCCGATCGCCGCCGCCACCAGCGCCGGATCCTCCATGTGCAGATGGTGGCCGCCCTCCAGCACGATCAACTCGCCGCGCGGCAGCAAGCCGGCGCGCTCGCGCCGCAACTCGTCGGGCAGGTACGACTGTGCCGGACTGGCGAAGATCACCCGCGTCGGGCACTCGATGCCGGCGACGAGGTCGCGGACCTGCGACTCGGTCAGGCGCTGCATCGACGGCAGCGTCAGGCGCGGGTCGCTGGACCAGACGAAACCGCCCTCGACCGGCATCACGCCGCGCTCGACCAGCAGCTTCGACGCCGATTCGCTCAGCCGGCTGCCGACCTGGGCGCCGGCAACCATGCGCGCACGCGCCGCGACCGTCGGATCGGGGAATACGCGCAACGACTTGCCCGGCAGCGCGCGCATCGCCGCGACCGCATCGCGCAGGCGGGAGACAGTGCGCTCGGGCACTTCCGCCAGCGCTCCCAGCGCCTCGATCGCCACCAGCCGCTCCACCCGCTGCGGACAGGCCGCGGCAACCAGGCTGGAGATGCCGGCGCCCATCGAATGGCCGAGCAGTGCGAAGCGATCCCAGCCCAGCGCATCGGCCACGTCGAGCACGGCATTGACCGCCGCGGCGAACGAGTAGTCCGCGCCCGGCGGCAGGTGCGCGCTGGCGCCATGACCCGGAAGGTCCGGAGCAACCAGATCGATGCCGTGCAGGTGCTCGGCCAGCGGCACGAAGCTGGCCGCATTGTCGAGCCAGCCGTGCAGGGCCAGCACGCGCGGCGCGCCGGATTGACCGCCGCGCAGGCCGGCGATGCGGCCCAGCGGCGTGTCGAGTTCGAATTCATGCATGGGGTGTGCGGGCATCAGTGCCAGGCCTCGAGGCGATTCCTTGCGATGGCGGCCAGCACGCGGGCGTGGTCGCGACGGTCATTCAGGCACGGGATGTAGCGCAGCGTGCCGCCGTGATCGGCGAACTGCGCGGCGAAATCCTCCGCCAGCATCATCGCCACTTCTTCCAGCGTTTCGATGCAATCGACCGGGAACCCGGGCGCGACCACGTCGACGGTGCGCACGCCGCGACCGGCCAGGGCGCGCAGGGTGCCCTGGGTGCTGGGTTCGAGCCAGCGGTCGCGGCCGAAACGCGACTGGTAGCTCAGCGTCCACGCGTCGTCGGCCAGCCCCAGGCGCTGCGCGATTGCGCGCGCACTGCCCTCGCACTGGCTGGCGTAGGGGTCACCGGCATCGACCAGCCGTTGCGGCAGTCCGTGGAAGGAGAACAGCAGGTGCTCGCCGCTGCCGTTGGCGGCGCGGTGCCCGGCAATGGACGTTGCCACCGTGTCGACCCAGCCCGGGTCGAGGTGGTAGTCGTCGATCATCCGCGTCTGCAGGCCTTTGCCGGCGGCGGCCAGTACGTCGGCAACCGACGCGGTGGTGGTGGTGGAGTACTGCGGGTACAGCGGCAGCACCAGCACGCGGCGCACGCCCTCGCCGCGCAGCTGTTGCAGGCGCGCGGCCAGCGAAGGCGAGCCGTAACGCATCGCATCGATCACGCGCAACTGCGGCAGTTCGTCCTGCACGACCCTCGCCAGGCGGCGGGTGTAGACCGCCAGCGGCGAGCCGCCATCGTCGCCGGGCACCCAGATGCTGGCGTACTTCTTCGCCACCGGAGTGGAGCGCAACGGCAGGATCACCAGGTGCAGCAGCGGCAGCCACAGCGCGCGCGGCAGGGCGACGACGCGGCGATCGGAGAGGAATTCGGCCAGGTAGCGCCGCACCGCCGCAGGTGTCGCGGCGTCGGGCGTGCCCAGGTTGACCAGGACCAGCGCCGTGTCGGGGGTGGTTGCGGGAGGCGCGTCGTCACCGACGGCGATGCTGGCGGGGGCTTGCATCCGCATAGGATGACAGCTGGCCACGAGGTTGCCGAGAGTGGCGCCGGCAAAAGCGGTCAATCCCCCCCCCCGCGTGGGCGGGATTCGAACCCCGGCCACTGCCGCGAAAGGGTAATGTCCTGCGCGACGGCAGCGACGCGGAACCATGGTCGATCTTCCGCGGGATCTTTCAGCTTATGCGACCCAGGGCCATTTGCGTCGCTTTTACTTTCGCGCTGATTCGGTGAGGATTCATCGCCATATAACTAGCCTGAAGCGACTGCCCTGTTGGCGGTCGAGTCCACATCCCCTGGAGTCCGCCATGTCATCCCGTCTGCCGTCACGTCGCCTGCCGCGCCTCGCCGTCCTGATGCTCAGCCTCAGCCTTGCCGTGACCGCGGTGGCGGGTCCGACCGAGGACCAGCGTGCCGTCGACGCGGTCCGCGTGCTCACGCAGATCCAGCAGATTCCCGAGTCCGGCATTCCTGACAAGCTGCTCGACGAGGCACGCGGCATTGTCGTCGTGCCCGATTCGCTCAAGATCGGCCTGGTCCTGGGCGGCCGTCGCGGCCATGGCCTGCTGTCGGTGAAGAACCCCGACGGCACCTGGTCCAACCCCAGCTTCGTCAAGCTCACCGGCGGCAGCATCGGCTTCCAGGCCGGCGTGCAGTCGGCCGACATCGTGCTGGTGTTCCGCAGCGACCGCGGCCTGGATTCGATCGTCAACGGCAAGGTCACCCTCGGCGCCGATGCCGGTGTCGCCGCCGGCCCGGTCGGTCGCAACGCCTCCACCGCCACCGACGGCCAGCTCAAGGCCGAGATCTGGTCGTGGTCGCGTGCGCGCGGCCTGTTTGCCGGCATCGCCCTCGACGGCGCCGTGCTGGCGATCGACGACGCCGCCAACGAAGCCGTCTATGGCGCCGACACCACGCCGCGGATGATCTTCGAGGGCCGCGCCAACGGCCAGCCGTCGACGGCGGTGGTCGACTTCCGCGATCGCCTCGAGGAAGCCAGCTCGATCGCGCGCACCGCACGCAGCAATGCCAGCGCCGACGCGCGCGCCCGCGGCACCGCACCGGCACCCGTAGCGCACCCGGTCACGCCGGCGGCACCTGCAGCCACCACAGCGCCGATCCAGGCGCCGCAGTCGGGCCCTGCACAGCCCAAGCCGAGCCAGTTCGAGACCGTCGAAAGCCCGGTCAAGGCCGAACCGCTGCCCTGAACGGGTCGCCAGGCACTGATCTGGCGGGACTTCGCACACCCCGGTAACAACGTCGGCAACGGCGCTGGGGTATCCTGAGCATCCATTTCCTGCGGACATACTCATGGGCGGTTTGAGTCTTTGGCACTGGCTGATCGTGCTGGTGATCGTGGTGCTGGTGTTTGGCACCAAGCGCCTGGGCAACGTCGGCAAGGACCTTGGCGAAGCGGTGAAGGGCTTCAAGAAGGGCATGCACGACGAGGACGACAAGCCCTCCGCGCAGCTGCGCGATGATTCGCGCGACGCCGGGCAGCAGTCCAGCGACACGGCCAACAAGCAAGACGACCGCACGCCGCGCTGACGCGGCGTGCCCTGACCTGCGTCGGTAGCCGGCCATGTTCGACATCGGCTTTTCCGAGCTGTTCGTCATCGCGATCGTCGCACTGCTCGTGCTGGGTCCCGAGCGCCTGCCCAAGGCAGCGCGCTTCGCCGGCCTGTGGGTGCGGCGCGCCCGCGCGCAGTGGTACTCGGTGAAGTCCGAACTCGAGCACGAGCTGGCCGCCGAGGAGCTCAAGCGCAACCTGCGCGACACCGAGCAGACCCTGCGCGAAGCCCACGACGAGCTCAAGTCCGGCCTGGACGAGGCCCGCGACCGCATCCAGCGCGAGGGCGATGCCCTGCGCCGCGGCGTCGACGAGATCGACGCCGAGTTGCGCGCCCCGGCCACGGCCAGCGAGGCGGTCGCCGACGCCGAAGTGCCGGCTTTGCCCCACGTCGACGCCGATGCCGACTCCGCGCTCGATGCTCCGACCCGGCAAGCCACCTCCCCGGCCCCTGACGACGTGGCCGAGCGCCGATGAACCACGACCCCGCACACGCGCAGGCCGACAGCGACGCCGGCGCCGAACCGCGCCTGATCGACCATCTGATCGAACTGCGCGCGCGACTGCTGCGCGCAGTGGTCGGCCTGCTCGCGGTGTTCCTGGTGCTGATGCCGTTCTCGGCCGATATCTACGGCCTGCTGGCGGCGCCGCTGCTGGCGAACCTGCCGGCAAGCGGGCAACTGGTCGCCAATGATCCTGCCGGCGGCTTCTTCGTGCCGATCAAGCTGGCCTTCTTCGCCGCGCTGCTGATCTCGGTGCCGTGGCTGCTGTATCAGGCCTGGGCGTTCGTCGCCCCGGGCCTGTACCACCGCGAGAAGCGCCTGGCGGTGCCGCTGCTGGTGTCGGCGGTGGCGCTGTTCTACATCGGCTGTGCGTTCGCCTTCTTCCTGGTGCTGCCGTCGGTGTTCGGCTTCCTCGCCAGGTTCACCCCGGATGTCGTGGCGATGATGCCCGACATCGGCAAGTACCTCGATTTCGTCCTGGTGATCTTCCTGGCCTTCGGCGCCAGCTTCGAGCTGCCGGTGGCGCTGGTGATCCTGGTGCTGCTGGGCTGGGTCACGCCGCAGCAGCTGAGGGAATCGCGTGGCTACGCGGTGGTCGGCGTGTTCGTGATCGCCGCGATCATCACCCCGCCCGACGTGGTCTCGCAGCTGATGCTGGCCATCCCGATGTGCCTGCTCTACGAGGTCGGCATCATCGCAGCGCGCTGGCTGGTCCCGCCCAAGCCCGAAACCGACCCCACCCCGTAGCCCGGGTAAGCAAGGCGCACCCGGGGCCCCATCGAGGTGCGGTCGCCGCAACACCAACAAAAAAGCCCCGCAAACGCGGGGCTTTTTCATGCTTCCTGCGCCGATGAAGCCTGGCGTCAGACCTCGATGCCGCCCGCAGCCGGTGCCGCCGGTATGGCCGGGGGCGCCTCGCCGAGCATGTTGCGCCAGGCGTAGTAGATCGTTCCGCCCATCACCGGCATCAGCACCGCCATCAGTATCAGCTGGCCGATGAAAAACGCGCCCTGCTGGCCGATCAAGAACGCCATCACCACGATCAGCAGGTTGATGGCGATGCTGACGGCAAACATCGCGATCACCATCAGCACCATCATCACCAGCAACGCACCGATGTTGCGCAGGCAGGCGCGGAAACTGATCGACATCGCCGAGAACGCACCGCGCTCGGTGAACATCACGTCGGGAATGGCGACGAAGGTGAAGAAACCGGCGACCACGCCGATCACCAGCGCCAGCACCAGCCAGCCGAAGATGCGTCCGGCCGGCAGCGCCCTGGCCAGTTCCGGGTCGGGGTTGCCCTGCATCTGCTGCATGATCAGGGCGATCTGCTGGAGCTGCTCGCCTCCGATCATCGCCACCAGCAGCACCGCCAGCACCAGTAGCGCCGCGATCTGCGGCAGCAGCATCGCCAGCAGGCGCGGCATCCGCCCGCCATGCAGGCCCTGCAGCAGGTGCGCCGGTTGCGCGCTACGGCCCAGGTCGACCTCGCGCGCGGCATAGATCACGCCACCGAAGAGCATCGGGCCCAGCACGGCGACCAGGAAGCTCAGCCACAGCAGCCCGCTCATCGAGGCCAGCGCCGACAGGCTGCCCCAGATCACGCCGAGCAGCCCCAGCGCCAGCGGCGCCTTGCGCAGCAGCGCGAAGCCACCGAGCAACCATTCCGCGCCCGCACTCGCGGGCACTTTTCGAATCTGCGTCATCCTGTCCCTATCCATTAAGGTCGTCGTTGTATCCGGGGCCGCGGTCGCCAGGACCGGCGGCAACTCAGTGATCGTGCAGGCTGCGCGCGTGCCGGACGAACCGGCGCAGCACCCGCCGCGCGTGCGGCGTGGCGCTGACATCGCGCGCGAGCGCCTTGGCACAGCGGCCCTCGCGCTGCAGCGCGTCCTGCCGTGCCTGGACATAGCCACGCATGTGGGTGGCGCTGAACTCCGGATGGAACTGCACGCCCCAGGTGCGCTCGCCCCAGCGGAACGCGTGGCAGTCGTCCTGCGGCGAACGGGCCAGCACGGTCGCGCCTTCGGGCGCGCGAAGCACCGTCTGCAGGTGCGTGGCCTGTGCGGCGAACTGTGCCGGCAGGCCGGTGAACAGCGGGTCCTGCTCGGCGTGCGGGTGCAATTGCAGGCCTATCGTGCCCATCTCGCGGCCGGCCGGGTTGTCGCCGACTTCGCCGCCGAGCGCGTGCGCCAGAAGCTGGTGGCCGTAGCAGATGCCAAACAGCGGCATGCCCGCCTGTGCGGCGTCGCGCAACCACTGCGCGCTGCGCTCGCTCCAGTCGCGGCGCTCGGTGACCATCGCCGCCGAGCCGGTGATGATGGTGCCGGCGAAACCTTCACGGCCCGGCAGCGCCTGGCCGCCTTCGACGTTGACCACCACCGCCTCGTCGGCCTCCAGGCCGGCGGCGACGCGGATCCAGTGAGGAAAGCCGCGATGACGGCGCATCGAGGCGACGGGCTGGCCGGTTTCGACGATCAGGAAAGGCCGCTTGTGGCGATGGGTCACGGTGCAGACAACACAGGCAAGGTTTGGAACGACTTCCGGCGGCAAGCGCCCTGGCGCAGGTCCGGAAGGGCAAAAAATCCAGCGGCATCAAGGGCCGTGGCTATACTAGCGCGCTTTGCAGCACGCCAATCGGGAACCATGGCCGCACCTACCTTCCAGGCACCGACTTTCCAAGGGTTGATTCAGCGACTGAACGCCTTCTGGGCGGACCAGGGCTGCGTGCTGATCCAGCCGCTCGACCTGGAGGTCGGCGCCGGTACCTTCCACCCGGCCACGTTCCTGCGCTCGCTGGGCCCGGAGCCGTGGAATGCGGCCTACGTGCAGCCCTGCCGCCGTCCCACCGACGGCCGCTACGGCGAGAACCCCAACCGCCTGCAGCGCTACTACCAGTACCAGGTGGCGATGAAGCCCAGCCCCGACAACATCGTCGAGCTGTACTTCGACTCACTCAAGGCGCTCGGCGTGGATCCGCTGGTGCATGACCTGCGCCTGGTCGAGGACAACTGGGAATCGCCGACCCTCGGCGCCTGGGGCCTGGGCTGGGAGGTCTGGCTCAATGGCATGGAGGTGACCCAGTTCACCTACTTCCAGCAGGCCGGCGGCATGGAGTGCCGGCCGGTGCTGGGCGAGATCACCTACGGTCTCGAGCGCCTGTGCATGTACCTGCAGAACGTCGACAACGTCTTCGACCTGGTCTGGACGCACGGGCCGGACGGCACGCCGGTGACCTACGGCGACGTCTACCACCAGAACGAAGTCGAGCAGAGCGCCTACAACTTCGAGCACGCCGACGTCGCCGAACTTTTCCACCGTTTCGACGCCTGCGAGGCCGAAGCGCAGAAGCTGATCGAGCTGGGCCTGCCATTGCCCGCCTACGACCAGGTCTGCAAGGCCAGCCACAGTTTCAACCTGCTCGACGCGCGCCGCGCAATCAGCGTGACCGAGCGCCAGCGCTACATCCTGCGCGTGCGCCGCATCGCCCAGGGCGTGGCCGAGGCGTATTACGCGCAGCGCGAGAAGCTTGGCTTCCCGGTGTTGAAGAAGACGCAGCAGCCTGCGTGAGAAGAACGAGAAACGTGACGACATGAAACCGCTGCTGATCGAACTGGGTACCGAAGAACTTCCCGTCAAGGCGTTGCCGGGCCTCGCCCAGGCCTTCTTCGACGGCGTGATCGATGGCCTGCGCAAGCGCGGCGTCGCCTTCGCCCGTGGTGAGTCCAAGCCGCTGTACTCGCCGCGCCGCCTGGCGGTACTGCTGCCCGGCGTCGCCGACGAACAGCCGGAACAGAAGTCCGAGGTGCTCGGCCCGTACCTCAACATCGCCCTCGATGCCGACGGCCAGCCGACCAAGGCGCTGCAGGGTTTCGCGGCCAAGGCCGCCATCGACTGGACCGCGCTGGAGAAGACCAGCGACGGCAAGGGAGAGCGCTTCGTCCACCGCGCCGTCAAGGCCGGTGCGCGCACCAGCGAGCTGCTGCCGGAGATCCTGCGCGAAGCCGTTGCTGCCATGCCGATCCCCAAGCCGATGCGCTGGGGCGACCACGACTATGGCTTCGCCCGCCCCGTGCACTGGCTGGTGCTGCTGCACGGCAAGGACGTGGTCGACGCGCAGATCTTCGGTGTGCGCAGCGACCGCATGAGCCGAGGCCATCGTTTCATGCACGACAAGCCGGTGTGGTTCAGCACGCCGGGCGACTACGTCGAGTTCCTGCGCAGTGCCAAGGTGCTGGTCGATCCGGACGAGCGCCGCGAGCGCATCGTGCTCGAGGTCAACGCCGCAGCGACCGCGGCCGGCGGCAGCGCGCGCATCGACAGCGGCATCCTCGAGGAGGTCAACGGCCTCACCGAGTGGCCCAGGGCGGTGTCGTGCAGTTTCGAGCGGCAGTTCCTGGCGGTGCCGCAGGAAGCGCTGATCGCGACCATGGAAACCAACCAGAAGTTCTTCCCGGTGCTCGACGCCGAAGGCAAGCTCAGCGAGCACTTCATCGGCATCGCCAACATCGAGTCGCGCGACGAGAGCGAAGTGCGCAAGGGCTATGAGCGCGTGATCCGTCCGCGCTTCGCCGACGCGAAGTTCTTCTTCGTCGAGGACATGAAGCAGGGCCTGTCGGCGATGAACGACGGCCTGAAGACGGTCAAGTACCAGGACAAGCTGGGCACGATCGCCGACAAGGTCGCGCGCGTGGCGACGCTGGCCGAAGCGGTTGCCGCGCAGGTCGGTGTCGACCCGCAGCAGGCACGCGAAGCCGCGCTGCTGGCCAAGGCCGACCTGCAGTCGCGCCTGGTCGGCGAGTTCCCGGAACTGCAGGGCATTGCCGGCCGCTACTACGCCGCGGTCGAGAACCACCCGCTGGAAGTCGCCCACGCCCTCGACGAGGCCTACATGCCGCGCTTCGCCGGTGATGCGATCGCGCCGAGCCGGCTGGGCCAGGTGCTGGCCATTGCCGAGCGCCTGGACACGCTGGCGGGCGGTTTCGCCGCGGGCCTGAAGCCGACCGGCAACAAGGACCCGTTCGCGTTGCGGCGCAATGCGCTGGGCCTGGCGCGCACGCTGCTCGAAGGCGGCCACGACGTGGTGCTGCACGACCTGGTCGAGCGCGCGCTGTCGCTGCAGCCGGCCTCGGCCAAGGACATCGGCAGCTACGACATCACCCATTTCGTCTACGACCGCCTGCGCGGATATTACGCCGACCGCGGCGTGGCGGGCACGCAGTTCGACGCGGTCGAGAACGTCGCCCACGATTCGCTGCCGGACTTCGACCGCCGCCTCAGCGCGATCGGCGAGTTCGCCAAGCTGCCCGAAGCCGAGGCACTGGCCGCGGCCAACAAGCGCATCCGCAACATCCTGCGCAAGGTCGAGGGCGCGGTGCCGGACGCGATCGATGCCGCACTGTTCGTCGAGCCCGCCGAGCGCGAGCTGGGCGAAGCGGTCGACAGCGCAGTGGCCGATACCGACCCGCTGCTCGACGGGCGCGACTACGTGGCCGTGCTCGGCCGCCTGGCGCGCCTGCGCCCGCAGGTCGATGCGTTCTTCGACGGCGTGATGGTGAACGTCGACGACGCGCGCATCCGCAACAACCGCCTGGCCCTGCTCAAGCGACTGTCCGAGCGGCTGGGCAGCGTGGCTGCGATCGAGCACCTGTCGATGTAACCCAGATCACGGCCGCAGCGTCGCGGCTGGCTCACGGATTGTTCACTGGCTGACGGATGAAGCCCGGTTATCCTGCATTGATGCGCCCCCTTTCCTGGCTCGAACGTCTGTTGGCCACCGCCGTGTTGACGATCGCCACAGCCGGGACCGCCCAGGCGGCGAAAGTCACGGCGGTCGACATCCGTGGCCTGGACGAGGCGGAAACGCTGAACGTGCATGGCGCGTTGTCGCTGGTGCAGGCGATCGGCAAGGACCTGTCCGGGCGGCGCCTGGGCTATCTGGTCCGCGAGGCCGATGACGAAACGCGCGAGGCGCTGGAACCGTTCGGTTACTACTCGCCGAAGATCGAGGTCACGCGCGAGGGCAGCGGCGACAACACCAGGGTCATCGTGACCGTGACCCTGGACGAGCCGGTGCGCGTGCGCCGCGCCGACATCGCCATCATCGGCGAGGGCAGCGAGGACCGGTACCTGAAGGAAGACCTGGCCGCCTTCAAGCCGCAGACCGGCGATGTCTTCGACCATTCACAGTACGAAGCCAGCAAGACCAAGATCACCCGGCGACTGGCCGAGCGCGGCTATTTCGACGCCGATTTCAGCTCGCGCAGGGTCGAGGTCACGCGCGCGCAGCACGCCGCCGACATCGACCTGGTCTGGACCAGTGGCGGCCGCTACGACATGGGCCCGATCACGTTCGTGCAGACGCCGCATCGCATCATCCGCGACAGCCTGCTCGACAACCTCGTGTACTGGGAACAGGGCAGCTACTACCACCAGGGCAAGCTCGACCGCTTCCGCGAATCGCTGGCGCGGCTGGACTATTTCTCGTCCATCGAGATCGAGCCCGACCCCGACAAGGCCGTCGACAACGAAGTGCCGGTGCTCGTGACCCTGACGCCGGCCAAGCGCACCGTCTACACCGCCGGTGTCAGCTACGGCACCGACACCGGCGCGGGCGTGCGGCTGGGGATGGAACGCCGTTACGTCAACGATCGCGGCCACAAGGCACTGGGCCAGATCGACTGGGCGGAAGAGCGCAAGACCGCGACGGTGCAGTACCGCATTCCCGCCTTCGCCTGGCTCGACGGCTGGTACACCTTCAGTGCCCAGTACTACGACGAGCAGAGCGATTACATCGACACGCGCAAGGTCGAGCTGGTCGCCAGCCGCAGCGGCCAGGTCAGTCGCCGCCTCAACGCCGTGGCTTCGATCCATGCGCTGCGCGAGCGCTGGGCCTACGTTTCCGACGACGACGGCGACGACACCACGCCGGTGCAGTACCGCAACGCCACGTTCCTGTATCCGTCGCTGCGCGCGGACTACATCGATGCCGACGACCGCATCTTCCCGCGCAAGGGCATCGGCATCACCGTGGAGGTACGCGGCGGCGTGGAGGGCGTCGGCTCCGACGCCAACTTCCTGCAGACCTGGGGCGTAGGGCGCTGGTACCACGGCATGGGCGCGAGCAATCGCCTGATCGTGCGCGCCGAAGCCGGTGGCACGTTCACCAACGCGCTGGTCGACATGCCGCCGAGCCTGCGCTTCTTTGCCGGTGGCGATCGCAGCATCCGCGGTTATGCGTTCCGCGAAGTCGGCCCGTCAACCATTGGCAGCGACGGCAAGAAGTACGCGCTGGGCGCCAAGAACGTGCTCACCGGCTCGGTCGAATTCGAGCATTACTTCAACGACACCTGGGGCGCGGCCGGCTTCGTCGATGCCGGCGACGCCTTCGACGACACGCCCGACATCCACACCGGCGTAGGCTTCGGCGCACGCTGGAAGTCGCCGGTGGGGCCGGTGCGGTTCGACATCGCACACGGCCTGAACGACCCGGACTCCGATTACGAGATCTACCTCAACATCGGCGCAGACTGGTGAGGTGGCCATGAGCGAGCAGACACCGCAGGGTTCCGGCCAGACGCCTCCTGGCCAAACGCCTCCCGACCCGCACGAGGAGCGCATCGCCGAGCTGCGCAAGCGGCGCCGGGCGCGGCTGCGCTGGCTGGCCGTCAGGGCGAGCGTGCTTGCAGGCGTGCTGACGCTGCTGCTGGCCGGCTTCGTCTACTGGCTGCTGACCACCATTGGCGGTCGCGACCTGTTGCTGGCGCAGATCGTTTCGCGGCTGCCGGAGAACGCGGCGCTGTCGTGGCGCTCGGTCGACGGCCCGTTGTCGGGCCCGCTGACGATGAACGGCGTGCGCTTCACCTATGACCGCATCGTCTTCACCGCGGATCGCGTGCACATCGATCCGGCGATCCGGCCGCTGATCCGCAAGCGCCTGCGCCTGGATGCGCTGCAGATCGCCAACGCACACCTGGAGCTGCCCAAGAGCGACGAGCCGTTCGAACTGCCGCGCTGGCCGGAAGTGCTGCCCGAGATCGCACCGCCACTGGAACTGCAGGCCGACGACGTGCGCGTCGACCGTTTCCTGGTCACCCAGGAAGGCAAGGAGCTGGTCGACATCCGCACGCTGCGCACGGGCCTGGATGCGCAGCAGGGCAAGCTGCACGTCGAACGGCTGTACGTCGACAGCAGCTACGGTCGCTTCAACCTCAACGGCGACTACGTGCCGCGCGAGGACTACCGCACCAACCTCACCGCCAGCGGCCTGCTGGCCGCTGCCGACGGCCGCACGCCGGCACGCATCGGCCTGGTCGCGCGCGGCGATCTGTCGCGCATGAACGTCGCCATCGCCGGCCACGTGCCGGCGCCGCTGCATGCGAGCCTGGTGCTGCGAGGCAAGGACGACCCGCGCTGGCAGGTGGTGCTCGACGCCGAGGGCCTCGACCTGGGCCTGGTCACGGCCGCCGAGAAGCGCGACGACGACCAGCTGCTGATCGGCAGCTTCAGCGCCGACGGCGTCGGTGGCAATGCCAACCTGCGCGGGGAGTTCCGCCAGGGCGACCTGGTTGCCACCGTGCTGCCGTCGAAAGTGCGGCTGGAGAACCAGGTGCTCGACGTGCAGCCGCTGGCATTGCGCATCTTCGATGGCTCGGTGACGCTGCGCGGCCATGCCGATTTCAAGGATCCGGAGAACGCCAGCTTCCGCTTCGCCGTCAATGCGCGCGAACTGCAATGGGGCGGCGAAAAGGGCACGGCGCAGACGGCCGGCGGCGCGGCCGAAGCGTCACCGATGATCGGTGCCGATGCCGACCTCGGCTTCGCCGGCACGCTCAAGGCGTGGGCGGCAATCGGCAACGCAACGCTCAGTCGCGATGGCGAGAAGGCGCTGGTGCAGTTCGACGGTCGCGGCAACGACGAACGCATGCTGCTCAAGACGCTCAAGGCCACCATGCCCAGCGGCAGCCTCGATGGCAGTGGCAGCGTGGCCTGGGCACCGGCGCTCGGCTGGGAGATCAACGCCCGCCTCGCCGGTTTCGATCCTGGCTACTTCGCACCGGACTGGAAGGGCTCGATCAACGGGCAACTGGCGACCAAGGGCAGCACGCGCGACGACGGAGGACTCGAGGTCGGCGTCGACGCGACCGACCTGGGCGGTCGCCTGCGCAACCGGCCGCTGAAGGGTAAGGGCCGGTTCGCCATGCACGGTGCCGGCACGGCCGGCGGCGAGACCGCCTACGAAGGCGATGTCGCGCTTTCGCTCGGCGGCAGCCGCATCGACGCCAAGGGCAAGGTCGCCAGCAACCTCGACGTCGATGCCAGATTCTCGCCACTCGTGCTCAGCGACCTGCTGCCCGATGGCGCCGGCACGCTGCGCGGGACGCTCAAGCTCAGTGGCCCGCGCACCGCGCCTGACGTGGTCGCCGACCTTACCGGCAGCGGCCTGAAGTACGGCGACTACCGCGCCGATTCGTTCAGCGCCAAGGGCCGGCTGCCGTGGCAACGCGGCAACGGCGCGATCGCGGTGCGCGCCAGTGGGCTCGACGCCGGCCTGCCGCTGTCCTCGCTCACCGTCGATGCACGCGGCGCCGTCGAGGCGTTGCAACTGCAGGCGCAGGCGCGCGGCGACATCGGCACGCTCGAGTTGTCGGGCAATGCCAGCAAGCGCGGCACGACCTGGGAAGGCGCACTGGCCACGTTCCAGCTGGCGCCGGCCAAGGGTGCATCCTGGCGCCTGCAGCAGGCCGCACGCTTCCGCTGGGATGGCCGCAATGGCGCGTTGAGCAACAGCTGCTTCGCTTCCAGCGGCGGCGGCTCGCTGTGCGCCAGTGCCGACTGGCCGCGGCGCGGCCTCGACGTGCGCGGCCATGCGCTGCCGCTGAGCCTGCTGGTGCCCTATCTGCCGGAACGCGAGGAGCGCCGGCCGTGGCTGCTGCGCGGCGAGATCTCGCTCGACGGCCAGCTGCGTCCGGTCGGCAACGCCTGGCGCGGGCAGTTCAACGTGCGCTCGGCCGGTGGTGGCCTGAAGAACAGCGAACGCGCGCGCCGCGAGATGCTCAGCTACGACAACCTCGTGCTGAACGCGACGTTCGATCCCAAGCGCATCAATGCCGAACTGACCACGGCGTTCAACAGCGGCGGCCACATCGACGCACGCATCACCACCGGCTGGGACGACTTCGCGCCGATCGCCGGCGAGGTGTCGGTCAACACCGACGAGCTGGTGTGGATGGAGCTGTTTTCGCCGGACATCGTCGAGCCCAAGGGTCGGCTCGATGCACGCATCACCCTGGCCGGTACGCGCGCGCGTCCGCAGCTGGGCGGGCAGGCGCGGCTGTCGCAGTTCACCACCGAGCTGCCGTCGCTGGCGATCGTGCTGGAGGGTGGCGACGTCCGCCTCGACGCCCTGCCCGATGGCAGCGCACGCATCGATGGCCAGGTGCGCTCGGGCGAAGGCATCCTCAACGTCGACGGTTCGCTCAACTGGCAAAACATGGACGCGCCGCTGACGCTGACCCTGCGCGGCGAGAACGTGCTGGTGTCGGACACGCGCGACCTGCACGCCGTCGCCAGCCCCGACATCCAGGTGCGCTATGCCGCCCGGCAGCCGCTGCAGGTCACCGGCACGGTGACCGTGCCGTCGGCCAGGATCGACCTGGAGCGACTCGACCAGGGCGTGTCGGCATCGCCCGATGTCGTCGTGCTCGATCCCGAGGACCCCGAAGACACCGGGGACACACCGCTCGAACTCGACCTGACCCTGGCGCTGGGCGACGACGTGCGGCTCAACGGCTTCGGCCTCGACGGTGCGCTTGGCGGCAAGATGCGCGTGCGCTCGCACCCCGGCCGCGAGATGACCGCGAGCGGCCAGCTGAAGGTGCAGGGCCAGTACAAGGCGTACGGGCAGAAGCTGGACATCACCCGCGGCGAACTGTCGTGGTCGAACGGTCCGGTCTCCGATCCGATCCTCAATATCCGCGCCGAACGCATCGTCGGCGACGTGACCGCCGGTGTCGACATCCGCGGCCGCGCCAGCGCGCCGACCGCCAACGTCTGGTCGGATCCGGCCAGTTCGCAGTCCGAGGCGTTGGCTTACCTGACCCTCGGCCGCCCGCTGGCCAGTGCCAGTACCGATGAAAGCAAGCAGCTCAATGCTGCCAGCGCCGCGCTGTCGGCCGGCGGCAGCCTGATCGCTTCGCAGCTGGGCGCCAAGCTCGGCCTCGACGACGCCGGCGTCAGCGACAGCCGGGCGCTCGGCGGCAGCGTGCTCGGCTTCGGCAAGAACATCTCCCCGCGCCTGTACGTCGGCTACGGCGTGTCGCTGCTCGGCACCGGCCAGGTGGTGATGTTGAAGTACCTGCTGCGCAAGGGCTTCGACGTGCAGATCGAATCGAGCACGCTGGAGAACCGGGCGTCGTTGAACTGGCGCAAGGAGAAGTAGCGCGTCGTGCTAGCCTGCCCACTCCCGGGGGAGGACGACGATGCGCTCGACACTGCTGGCACTGCTGCTTGTTCCGACGTTGGCACTGGCCGGGACGCCCCTGCCGGATGGGCCGCACCTGGTGGTCACCGGCGAGGGCAAGGTCTCGGCCAAGCCCGACTCGGCGCGCATCCGTTTCGATTTCTCCAGGCGCGCTCCGCGACCGCTTCCCGCCAAGCAGCAGGTCGACTCGGCGGTGAACAACCTCCTTGATGGCCTGAAGGGCTTTCCGATCGCCGCCGACAACATCCGCGCCTCCGATCTGACCGCATCGGAAGACATCGATTACAACGACAACGGCAAGCCGGTATCCAACGGCTTTCTTGCCGAGCGCAACGTGACCATCGTGCTCAACGACCTGACCCGCCTCAACGACTTGCTGGACTTCGGCCTGGATGCCGGCGCAAGCGGAATCGGCGACGTCGATTTCACCTCGAGCCAGGCCAAGACCCTGCGCGACGATGCCAAGCGCAAGGCCGTCGACGACGCCCGTCAGCGCGCGGGTGAACTCGCAACCTCGTTCAATGCCCAGCTCGGTCCGGTCTACAGCGTCAACAGCCTGTCCGTGCAGTTGCACGAGGGGTTCCGCTACAACGAGTCCACCACGCTCAACTCCATCATGGTGACGGGCACCCGCGCCAAGGGGCGTTACCTGCAGCCGGAAGTCGAGTACCGCGAGTCGATCCAGGCCGTATTCGAACTCAAGCGCTGAGGGCAAACGGCTAGAATCGGCGCCATGCCGGCGCCATGCTGGTGCCGGCGCGCAAAGGACTGGTGATTGATGGCCCTCATCCTGCAGACCGAACGGCTCAACCTGCGCGAGATCACCGAACTCGACGCGCCGTTCATCCTGGAACTGCTGACCGACCCTTCGTTCCTGGAGAACATCGGCGACCGTGGGGTCAGCGATCTCGACAGCGCGCTCAACTACATCCGCACCAGCCCGGGCGACAGCTATGCCCGCAACGGCTACGGCCTGTGGCTGGTGGAACTGAAGGACTCGGGCATCCCGGTCGGCACCTGCGGCCTGATCCGGCGCGACACCCTGCCGGCGGCCGACATCGGCTATGCGTTCCTGCCGCGTTACTGGGGCCGTGGTTATGCGGTGGAGGCCTGCCAGGCCGTGCGCGACCACGCGCTGCGAGCGCTGGCGATGCCGCAGCTGCTGGCGATCGTGGCGCCCGGCAACGAGGCCTCGATCAAGGTGCTGGAGCGCATCGGCCTGCGCTATCGCGAGATGGTGCAGCTGGGTGCCGATGCCGAGCAGCTGAAACTGTACGCGCTGGAAGCCTGACCATCGCGACTGGCGGCGGCCCTGCCGCCGCGATAGTGTCCGGGCGTGGTCGGCGGGACGACGCGGCAAGGTGCCGCAGGATGCCGACTGACGGGGGACGTTGGGGATGGTCAGCCCACGAAAGCAGTGTCTGGTGTTCGTTGCCGCCGTGCTGGCGATCAGCTGGGGTTTCGATGCGTTCCTGATCGGCAACGGTGGCGTCCGCCATTTCGGGCCGATGTGGCTGGTCGCGCTGATGTGGATTCCCGGTGCCGTCTCGATCGCGCTGCGTGTTGTCCTGCGTTCTGGCTTTGACGATATCGGCCTGACGTCCGGCAACCCGGGAGCGTGGCTGCAGGCCGTCGCAATCCCGCTTGCGGTCGCGCTGCTGGTCGGGTTGACCGCGACGTCCCTCGACATTCGCCACTTCGCGCTGGTCACACCGCAGCAGTGGTCGCAGTTGAGCCCGCTACTGCTGCCCCTACTGGCCATGGGGCTTGTCGGTGCGCTCGGGGAAGAGCTCGGATGGCGCGGTTTCCTGTTACCCAAGCTGATCGCCGGCGGTGTCCGCCATCCGTATCTGGTGTGCGGCCTCGTCTGGGCGCTGTGGCATTTTCCGCTGATAGCCTTCGGTGGCTTCTACCAGGTCGACAACGCCCTGCTCATGGCCGCGATCTATTGCGTTGGAATCGTCGCGATGAGCTTCGTCCTGAGCGAGCTGCGGATGCGCTCGGGATCGGTCCTGGTGCCGACGCTTGCCCATGCCAGCCACAATTTCCTGCTGCAGTTCGCCGTTCCGGCACTGGCACTGACCGTACCGGGATCGCGCGCAGGCCTTTGGGACACCGTGGCCGGAGATACCGGCGCCAGCATTGCGTTGTTCTACGCGATCTTTTTCGTCATCCAGTTCTCCACACACAAAAGGATATGTGCATGGCAGCAGATCAGAAGGTGAGGGGCCCGGCGTCGTATTTCCCGTCGATTGAAAAGACATACGGGAAACCGATCAGCCACTGGCTGAAGCTCCTGGACTCCATGAAGGACCAGAAGCACATGGAGGCTGTGGCCTGTCTCAAGTCGGAGCACGGGATTGGGCATGGGCATGCAAATGCCTTGGTTGCCTATCACCGCGCCCGGAGCGCGGCCTAGCAGTTCAGCCAAAGCGCAGCGTTGGGTTGTCGCGTTCCGTCCCCCGCATACGAGGAGTTGCCCCGTGCCCCTGATGAGCCTGGTGTTCGCCGCTGCATCCGCTACGAGCGTGGCTTCACCTGCCGCGATCGAACCGGCCACCCGCGCCGCCATCGAAGCGACGTGTTTTGACTATGTCGACGGCCAGCTGGAAGGTGATCCCGAGCGTGTCGCCCGCTCGCTGCACCCGGATCTCGCCAAGCGACGCGTGCTCGGCGATACGCCGGATGAAAGACTTGGCCTGCGCCGCATGAGCAAGGAAGAGCTGGTCGAGCTGACCCGGCAGGGCGCGCTGAAGACGCCGAAGGAGCAATGGAACCGCTCGTGCGCCGTACTGGACGTCGCCGGCAATGCCGCGGTGGTGCGCGCGGAGACGCCGTGGTTCGTGGACTTCTTCCACATGGGCAAGTTCGGCGATCGCTGGATCATCGTCAACGCGCTCTGGTATTCGAAGCCGCGGTGAGATCGAGCGTGGCGCAAGGCCGCGGCTGGAACTGGCGGCTCTACTGCGTTTCTAGCCAACCTCGATCCGCACGTCGGCGAACCATAGCTGCTGCCAGCGCAGCGGCTTGTCTTCAGCGGACAGCAGCCGCGGCTGCGCGACCTGCTCCGCGGCAAGGTCCGCGGTTCCTTCGATCGTGCGCACGTTGAGTGCGGCGAACAGATGGCCATCGCTTTCGTACGTGGCCATGACCAGCACGGCGCAGTACGCGCAGGCGATGAACTCGGCCTGGTCGGAACCCTGGCGGTAACGCCGTGCACTGTCGTTGCCGCGCTGGCGCAGTCGCAGGCTGCCTGAGGGATCAGTCAGCCAGGCGGCACCGTGCTTGCGGCAGAAGTCGCAATCGCACGCACGTGGCGCGTAGTCATGCAGTGGCCTGGTGAGCGTCGCCTCCATGACCAGTCGGCGGCAATGGCAACTGGCATGGGCGACGGTCATGGCGCCACGCGGTAGTGCTGGCCCTGCAACCGTGGCTTGCCATCGACGACGTCGGTCCAGACCACGTAGGCGCCATCGTCGGCGAGTGCGAGCTGGGCGAAGCCGGTGGCGCGACCGCGTCCCTGCAGGCGCGCGACTTCGACGCGTTGCAGTTCGCGGCCCAGGTCGGGGGCGTAACGCGCCAGGTGCAATGACTGAACGCCGGCGTCCTCGCGCATCCACAGGACCCAGGCGGCATTCGCGTCGAGTGCGAGGTCGACGCGTCCCTGCACCGGCATGCCCTCGTCGACGGTGAGCGGCGCCGCGAAGCGGTCGCCGGCGTCGCTGCTGCGTGCCAGCTTCAGTGCCGGCGTGCCGCCTGCGGCGGTGTACCAGGCCACGAGCGCATCGCTGCCCCGGGCGGTGACGGCAGGCCCGTTGACCGGACACGCCGGCATCTTCCAGCCGTCGGCATGGACCGGATACGGCGGCGTCCACGCGCCATCCTGCAACCGGGTAATGGCGATGTCGCGGATTTCTTCCGGCGTGCGATCGCGATAGACCAGCAACGGCCCGCGGTCGCCGAGGGCGGCATCGGTCTGGCAGCAGTCGCAGGTCATCGTGTCGATTTCGCGTTCGTCTGCGCGTTGCAGCGAGGCATCGAACAGCGCAGCACGCAGCGTCATCGCACCGCCGCCGTGGCCTTCGTGGCCACCCTCGTGGCCACCGCCGCTGTTGCGGCCGTCGAGCCAGGCGATCCCGATGCGGTCGCGCGCTGCAGGCCAGAGCGAAACGAATCCGTGCTCGGTCGGCGTGCCGTCGTCGTTCACCAGCATTGGCTGCGACCACGAGCGTCCATCGTCACCGCTGCGAACCAGCGCGACGTCGTAGGCGTACGGCGCCTTGGCGGACTTCTTCAGCCAGTGCGCCCACAGGGCGCCGTCCGCCGTCGCGGCAACGTGCGGGGTGTCGGCCCAGTTGACGAACCAGTCGTCGCCGCGCGCGATCTCATGGACGTCGCTCCACGTGCCCTTGGTCTGGCGCGCGAACTTCAAGGCGTGGGCGTCGCCGTCGGTTTCGATCCAGGCCAGCACGAGTGAACCGTCTGGCGCGCGGACAAGGTCTGGCTGCGCCGCCAGGCCCTGGCCGGAAGGCAGCGGCCAGGGCTGCGCGATGGCGGTGGTCGCTGGCTGCACCGTGGGCTGCGCCGCCGCGGTGCTGCTGGCGTCGGCAGTGGTCGCGGTCGGCGCCGTCCTGTCGCAGGCGACCGGAAGCAGCAGCATCAGTGGGAGGATCAGGGCGGGCTTTGGCAGGGCAGGCTTCATCGGCGAAGCCTAACCCGCCCCGCCTGCCACTGGGATGTGCCCGCCGTCAGAACTTGCCGTTGCCGTTCTTCCACTGCTCACGTGGCGGGATCGCCTCGATCGTGTCCCAGTGCTCGGCGAGCTTGCCGTTCTCGATCCGCCACAGGTCGTAGAAGGCCACGTGCTGGCTGCCCAGCTGGCCCTCGCTGACCGAGAGGATGAAGTTGCCTTCGCCGAGGATGCGGTGGACGCGCTCGTACTTCATGGCCCTGCCCTGCTGGGCCATGGCGTAGAGCGCGCTGCCCAGCGCCGACAGCCCGCTGCCGATATGCGGGTTGTGCTGGATGTAGCGGTCGCCGTCGAAGTAGCCCGCCAGCCGCTCCATCCGTCCGTGGATGAGGATGTCATCGATGAACGAGCGCACCAGCGCCTTGTTTGCCTCGGTCTGGTCCAGGTCGACGACCAGCAGTGTGCCGTCAATCATGCTGTGGCCGCTGGGATTGGGCGCGGCCGGCCTTTCCTGCAGGTTGTCCCAGTGCTCGACGATCTTGCCGTCGTCAAAGCGGAAGACGTCGAATCCGATTTTCGGCCCGAAGAAGTCGTAGTCGGTGTGGGCGAAGACGAAATCGCCGTCCTGGAACACGCGCACCGTGTTTACTCTGGCGCTGCCCTTGGGCAGCTGCTCCAGCAGTTCGCCGAAGCCGGCCAGGCCGTCGCCGACTGCGAGGTTGTGCTGCACGTAGCGGCTGGGATGGATGTAGCCGACCGGGTGGGCCTCACCGGTCTCGATGCTTTTCAGCAGCAGCGCCACCTGGGCTTTTGGCGACATGGTCATGGTCCTGTCTCTCGTTCGATGCGGTCGGTGGTCATTTTCCGCAGCGGGCCTATGATTCACAGGTCAATGGACGACAGCCAGCTGTGAATTTCGGACATCCTGAGATGCGGAAACGGCAAGGCGACAGCATCATGCGTGTCGCGTACCAGCCGCCTGGCGAGTACGGGCTGGACGTGGAGATTTTCACGGTGGCCGACTTGCGCGGCCGCGTCGATGACGCGCACTTCCGCGTCACCCAGCGCATCGGTTTCCACATGCTGATCTGCGTGACCGAGGGGCACTTCGATTACACCGTCGATTTCACTGCGGTGCAGTGCCGCCCGGGTTCGCTGCTGGCGCTGCGGCCCGGGCAGGCACTGCATTTCAACATGCAGGCCAACTGGAACGGCTGGGTGGTGATATTCCGTCCCGAGTTCCTCGCGCCGCTGCAGACCACGGTGCGGATCGACGAGCTCAAGGCGCACGCCAGCCTGCAGGCGCTGCCGAGCCACATGGCGCTGGAGGGCGAAGAGCGGCACGCGGTGCTCGACACGATCGTGCAGATGCATGCCGACTGCGCCTCGGGCTGGCCGCTGGATGAGCTGCATCCGTTGCTGCGCCATCAGTTGTATTCGCTGTTGCTGCGGCTGCACCTGAGCCACGGCCGGCAGGCGGCGCAGTCGGGCGCTTCGGTGGCCAGCCTCAACCGGTTTCGCCGGTTCCAGCAGTTGCTGGAGGCGAACTTCGCCCACCAGCACCAGGTTGCGGCCTACGCCAAAGCGCTGGGATGCTCGGAACGCAGCCTGACGCGCACGACGCTGGACGTGGCCGGGGTGCAGGCCAAGGCGTTCATTGCCGCGCGCATCAACCTGGAAGCCAAGCGCCTGCTCGCGCAGACCGCGCTGCCAATCGCCGCCATCGCCGAGCAGCTGGGCTTCGACGAGGCGGCCAACTTCATCAAGTTCTTCAAGCGCGATGCCGGCTGCGCGCCGGGAGAGTTCCGGCGCCAGCATTTGCCCTGATGCCGGGCAACGCAGACGTCAGGCAAGGCAGGCGTCAGGCCACGCGGGCGCGGCGGGCGCGGGTCAGGTGCACCAGCAGCAGCGAGATCGCCGCCGGCGTCATGCCGGGAATGCGCTGCGCCTGGCCGATGGTCTGCGGACGCACGCGCTCGAGCTTGCCCTGCACTTCGGCCGACAGTCCACGCACGCCGGCGTAATCGAAATCGTGCGGAATGGCCGTGGTTTCGTGGCGCTGCTGACGGGCGATTTCCTCGCGCTGGCGATCGAGGTAACCGGCGTACTTGACGCCGATCTCGACCTGCTCGGACACCTCGGCGTCTGCCACTGCCGGGCCAAGGGAAGGAACCTGCATCAGCTTTGCGTAGTCGAGCTCGGGACGCTTGAGCAGGTCCAGTGCGCTGGTCTCGCGGCTGATCTCGATGCCGAGCACGGCCATCGCCTCGCGACCCAGGGCATTGCCCGGCGCCGCCCAGACCGCGCCCAGGCGCGCGTTCTCGCGTGCGACGGCTTCGCGCTTGGCATCGAAACGGGCGAAGCGGGCGTCGTCGACCAGGCCCAGCTCGCGCCCGACCGGCGTCAGGCGCGCGTCGGCATTGTCCTCGCGCAACTGCAGGCGGTACTCGGCGCGCGAGGTGAACATGCGGTACGGCTCGCTGGTGCCGTGGGTGATCAGGTCGTCGACCAGCACGCCCAGGTAGGCCTCGTCGCGGCGCGGCGACCAGCCCTCGAAGCCCTGGACGAAACGCGCGGCATTGACGCCGGCGAGCAGGCCCTGCGCGGCAGCCTCCTCGTAACCGGTGGTGCCGTTGATCTGGCCGGCGAAGAACAGGCCCGACATCGCCTTGGTCTCCAGCGTCGACTTGAGCCCGCGCGGATCGAAGAAGTCGTACTCGATCGCATAGCCCGGGCGGGTGATGTGCGCGTCCTCGAAGCCACGGATCGAACGCACCAGCGCCAGCTGCACGTCGAACGGCAGCGAAGTGGAGATGCCGTTGGGATAGATCTCGGCCACGTCCAGGCCTTCGGGCTCGACGAAGATCTGGTGGCTGGGCTTCTCGGCGAAGCGCACCACCTTGTCCTCGATCGACGGGCAGTAGCGCGGGCCGATGCCTTCGATCTGGCCGGTGTACAGCGGCGAGCGGTCGAGCGCGCCACGGATGATGTCGTGGGTCTGCTCGCTGGTGTGGGTGATCCAGCACGAGACCTGACGCGGATGGTCGGCATGGCTGCCCATGAAGGACATCACCGGGCGCGGATCGTCGCCCGGCTGCTCTTCCATCACCGAGTAGTCCAGGGTACGGCCGTCGATGCGCGGCGGCGTGCCGGTCTTGAGGCGGTCGACCACGAACGGGCCTTCGCGCAGGCGTGCGGCCAGGGCGACGGCGGGCGGGTCGCCGGCACGGCCGGCGGCATAGGTGGTCTGGCCGACGTGGACCTTGCCGGCGAGGAAGGTGCCGGCGGTCAGGACAACCGCGGGGGCTTCGAAACGCAGACCGGTCTGGGTGATCGCACCGCCGACGCGGCCGTCGGCGAAGACGATGTCGTCGACCGCGGCCTGGAACAGGGTGAGGTTCGGCTGGCTCTCGACCGCGCGGCGGATGTAGGCGCGGTACAGCGCGCGGTCGGCCTGGCAGCGGGTGGCACGCACGGCCGGGCCCTTGCTCGCATTGAGCCGGCGCCACTGGATGCCGGCCGCATCGGCGGCACGCGCCATGATGCCGCCCAGCGCATCGATTTCCTTGACCAGGTGGCCTTTGCCGATGCCGCCGATGGCCGGGTTGCAGCTCATCGCACCGACCGTCTCCACCGAATGCGTGAGCAGCAGCGTGCGGGCGCCGGCGCGGGCAGACGCAAGCGCGGCCTCGGTACCGGCATGGCCGCCGCCGATCACGATCACGTCGTACTGGTAGAAGTTCTGGCTCATCGGGTCCTGGGGGTATCGGGGGTACAGCACGGCTCGCGCGCACGGCTTCGCGCCGATGGCGAATTTTAGGCCACTCGGGTTTGCCCTGCCGGTCAGTCTGAATGCCGCGTGAAACTTGGCACGGTTCCTGCTTGTATCTATTGCACCCAGCGGGGCAGGCGCTCATCGCCGGCCGGAATTGGAACAGGGGCTGGCCAAGCGCTCGCGGGGGAAGCCGGGGGGCCGAATGTCGGGGGACGTTCGGCCCCCTTTTTTTATGGCTGCGCCTATAAAAAACCCAAAGTTTGCTGCGCAAACCTTGGGCCCCGGGGCTGAGCCTCCAATCCCTGCGGCTGCCGCCGCGCCCCCTTGCCAAGGGGGCTGTTCGATATCTGATACGCGTCTGGACCGGCTGCGCCACTTTTGGGCCCGGTCGGGCGGACGACGACTGCTCGCCCCTTAAACGTCGACGACCCCGCCTGGGCGGGGTCGCGGGGTGCGTTTGGGGCTTTGATCGACTTGCCCGCGCGGTGGCGGCGGGCCGGATTAGGCGCCGACGCCCGACGGGGACGGAACAGGGGGGATCCGTGGTTCCTCGCCGGGCGCCGACATGGAAAGCTGGGCCGCTTTGCGATTTACGTCCAAAAGCGACGCAATCGGTCAATAGGCGCAGATTGCCGTCAGTCGAAGCCGGACGCAAGCATAAAAATGTGAATTGCGGCCAGCTTGCGCAACCCCGTCAGGGCTCGTGTCGCGGAACGCGCTCGCGGCCAGCCGACGGATGGCGCGGGCTGTCGTTTCGCGGCATCGGCCGCGGCTCATTGCTCGCGTTCTGCTCCGGCGGACGGACCGTGCCGGGGCGACCGCCCGGCTGCCCGCCCGGTCGCGGACCAGGCCGCGCGCCCGGCTGCGGCATCGGCACCTGGCCGCTCCAGCCGGGCCGGTTCGGGTAGTTGCCGTTGTTGTAGCCGTGTCCGCCGTTGTAGCCGTTTCCGCCGTTGTAGCCATGTCCGCGGCCATGGCCGCCGTTGTGCCCGTTGTAGCGCGGGTAGTTGTAGTACGGGGCCCGGTAGCCCGGGTAACCGTAAGGGCCGTAGCCATGGCGGTACGGGTAGGCATAGCGGTACGGGGAGCCGTAGCCATAGCCATAGCCATAGCCGTAGCGGTACGGGTAGGCATACGGGTAGTAGCCACCCCAGCCGCCGTAGTAACCGCCGTAGCCGCCGCCATAACCGCCGTAATAGCGGTACTCGACGCTCGGCTGGCCGTAGTAGTAATCGCCCGCGCCGCCAGGGCCGCGATAGGCGTACGGCGTGATGCAGCCCGCCAGCAGCAGCGCGGCGAACGCAGGAACCAACAGTTTGCGGATCATGATGCGGAACCCCCCGGGTCAGGCCGTCAGCATCAGGCCGTGGAATTGAACTCGGCCTTAATTTTTTCCGCTGCCTGGCGGCAACCGGAACGGCATTCAGGCGAGCGCAGGCCCGGGCGACCTGCGACCGGCGGCGGCGCCGCCTGCGCGCAGTCGCCAGACTGTGCATTGCCCTGCCCGCGCGCCGATGCCAGCATGCCACGCTTTGCCTGAGCGAGAGTGTCGATGAGCCTGCACCGTGCGTCCGGCCAATGGCGGTTGGGACTGCTGCTGACCCTGGTCACCGCGCTGTGCTGGGCGACGTTGCCGATCGCGCTGAAACTGGTCCTGGAGGTCCTCGACCCGATCACCCTGACCTGGTTCCGCTTCCTGGTTGCGGCGCTGGTCACCGGAGCCTGGCTCGGCTGGCGCGGCAAGCTCGGCGGTTATCGCCAGCTCGGGCGCCGCGGCTCGATGATGCTGGCGATTGCGGCGCTGATGCTGGTCGGCAACTACGTGTTCTACCTGCTCGGCGTGCAGCACACGACGCCGGCCAACGCGCAGTTGCTGATCCAGCTGGCACCGCTGCTGATGGCGCTGGGCGGGGTGTGGGTGTTCGGCGAGCATTTCCGCGCCGCGCAGTGGCTGGGCCTGGCGCTGCTGGTGGCCGGCATGGGGCTGTTCTTCGCCGACCAGCTTGCCGCAAGCGCGCAGGCGCCCGGTTATGTACTCGGCTCGGCGCTGGTCGTCGTCGGTGCGATCGTCTGGGCGGTGTACGCGCTGCTGCAGAAGCAGCTGCTGATGCGACTGGGCTCGATGCAGGTGCTGCTTTTCATCTACGCCTTCGCCAGCGTCGCACTGCTGCCGTTCGCGCATCCGTCCGCGCTGCTGCAACTCGATGCGGTGCATTGGGCGATGCTGATGTACTGCGCGTTCAACACCATCGGGGCCTACGGAGCATTCGCCGAGGCACTTGCGCACTGGGAGGCGTCGCGCGTGTCGGCGATCCTCGCCACCACGCCGCTGTTGTGCATCGCCGCGGCGACCGTGGTGCATGCGCTGTGGCCGCAATGGCTGGCCCCGGAACGGATCACCACCCTGGGCTGGATCGGCGCGGCGCTGGTCGTTGCCGGCTCGGCGGCAGTCAGCCTGCTCAACCGGCCCGCGTCGCGATAGCATCCGCGGATGAACAACGCATCCCCCGCCGGAACTGCCCACCACAAGGCCGCCGTCCACAAGGACGCCCACCACGACGCCCTGCCCGACTTCGACGCGGTGCTGGCCGCGGCGGCGCGCATTGCCCCGCACGCCCACGTCACGCCGGTGCTGCGCGCGCGCAGCCTGGATGCGCTGGCAGGTTGCGAGCTTCATTTGAAGGCCGAGCAGCTGCAACGCGCCGGCGCCTTCAAGTTCCGCGGCGCCTGCAACGCGATCTGGTCGCTGACCGAAGCCGAAGCTGCGCGCGGCGTGGTCACCCATTCGTCCGGCAATCACGGTGCCGCACTGGCCCTGGCCGCACGCACGCGCGGCGTCGCCTGCCATGTCGTGGTGCCCGAAGGCGCGGTCGCGGCGAAGGTGGCGGCAATCGAAGCCTATGGCGCCGTGCTGCACCGCTGCGCGGCGACGATCGCAGCGCGCGAAGCCAGATGCGCGCAGGTCCAGGCCGAGACCGGCGCCGAGCTGGTGCATCCGTACACCGACTTCCGCGTGATCGCCGGCCAGGGCACCGCGGCACTGGAGCTGCTGTCCAGTGGCGGCGCGTTCGATGCGCTGGTGGTGCCGGTCGGCGGCGGCGGACTGGCCGCCGGCACCGCACTCAGCGTCGCCGCGCTGTCACCGCGCACGCGACTGATCCTGGCCGAGCCCAGCGGCGCGGCCGAGACCTGGGCATCGCTGCAGCAGGGCGAGCGCGTCACCCAGTTCACGCCCGACACCATCTGCGATGGCCTGCGTGGCACCCTCGGCGAACCCAACTTCCGCATGCTCCACCAGCACCGCGCCGAGGTGGTGAAGGTCGACGATTTCGACACGGTCGCGGCGATGCGCCTGCTCTGGCAGCGCACCAAGCAGATCATCGAACCGTCGTCGGCGGTCGCGCTGGCGGCCGTGCTGACCCGCACCGACCTGTTTGCCGGCCAGCGCGTCGGCATCGTGCTGTCGGGCGGCAACGTCGATCCGGACGCGCTGCCGGAGCTGTTCGCACGCGGCTGAGCGCCCGGCACCGTCGAGACCGGTTGACACGTTAACGCTATCAACCGATAGGCGGTGGCAGGGGCATCGGACCATCGGCGGCACCGGTCACGGTCGCGGCCACCCGCCACGCCGCTATGATCGCCCTGCCGGCCACCCCCGACCGGCGCCAGTTGCCCCGCAAGGACACGCGATGATGAAGATCGACGGCACCCGCAGCCACGACCGCGCCACGGAACTGATCCTGGCGTACTACGCGGCATTCAACCGCGGCGACTGGGACGCCATGCTGGCGCTGCTCGGTGACGGCATCGTCCACGACCTCAACCAGGGGCCGCGCGAGATCGGCCACGAGGCCTTCGCCTCGTTCCTCCAGCGCATGGCCCGCAGCTATCGCGAGCAGCTGCACGACATCGTCGTCATGGTGTCTCCCGACGGCGCCCGCGCCGCTGCCGAGTACATCGTCCATGGCGAGTACCTGGCCAGCGATACCGGCCTGCCCGAGGCGCGAGGGCAGAAGTACGTGCTGCCCGGCGGTGCGTTCTTCGAAGTGAACGACGGGCGCATCCAGCGCGTGAGCAACTACTACAACCTCGAGGACTGGATCGCCCAGGTTGGCGGCTGATCCGCGTTTTTTCGCTGGCCATGGGGCCGGCGACCGGCTCGCGTTCCGACAAGGAGTTTACGGTTGCGCGCGTACAGTCACGCCACCCGCGCCGCCAGTGAGCCTGCATGCTCCGGACCGCCCTGCGTTCGCCGTCGCTCTGGATCGCGCTGACGTCGGTGATCCTGGCGCTGTGCTTCCTCGGCACACGCGGAATGTGGGACCCGGATGAAGGTCGCTACACCAACGTCGCCCTGAACATGCTCCTCAGCGGCGATTGGCTCAACCCGCACCGCAACCACGAAGTCGGGCACTGGACCAAGCCGCCGCTGACCTATTGGGCGATCGCCACCAGCATCGCCGTGTTCGGCGCCAACACCTGGGCGGCGCGATTGCCCGCAGCGTTGTCGTACCTGCTGTGCGTGTGGCTGACCGGTCGCATCGCCAGGCGACTGTCACCGGCAAGCGAGCACTTCGCCATGCTCGTCTACGCCACCATGTGCTTCACGGTCGGCGCTTCGCAACTGATCACCACCGACTACGTGCTGGCGGCGTGCGAAGCGCTGGCGATGTGGGCGTTCGTCGAGGCCCGCTTCGGCAAGGGACCGCATCCACGCCGGTGGGTCGCGTTGATGTGGGTGGGGTTTGCGCTGGCGTTCGTCACCAAAGGTCCTGCCGGACTGGTGCCGTTGCCGGTGGTGTTGCTGTTCGACTACCTGATGCCTGGCAGGCGCATGCATCGGGTTCTGCAATGGTCGGGGATCATCATGTTCGCGGTGCTGGCCTTGCCGTGGTACCTGGCGGTATTCCATGGCAACCCGGGCCTGTTCCGTTACTTCGTCGGCGACGAACTGGTGAACCGTGTGACGACGGACGAGTTCGGCCGACACGGCGAATGGTACGGCTGGCTTGAGATCTATCTGCCGACCGTGGTGCTCGGCACGTTGCCCTGGACGCCGGCGTTGTGGCGCTGGGCACGCGCACTGCCCGCATCGGTGCGTCGGTGGCGCGGGGGAGCGGAGCATCGCCAGGCCGATGCGCACTGGCTGCTGCTGGGCCTGTGGTTGCTGCTGCCGCTGCTGGTGTTCTGCGTGGCGCGCTCGCGGATGCCGCTGTACGTGCTGCCCCTGTTCGTTCCGATGGCATTGATCGTTGCACTGCAATGGCAGCGCGAGGACCGGCCGTTGCCACGCTGGCGCTGGCTGCTGGCGTGGGTGGCGATGTTGCTTGCACTCAAGCTGGCGCTGGCCTGGTGGCCCACGCACAAGGACGCGAGGGCCTGGGCCGACGCCATCCGCGAACGCGCGCGCGTGCCGGTGCAGGAAGTGGTGTTCGTCGAGGACATGGCGCGTTACGGCCTGCACCTGCACCTGGGCACGGGCACGGAAGTGGAGAAGATCTCGCTGGTGGCGCTGCAGCAGCCGCGCTTCAATCCGGCCTACGACGAACCGCTGGCCGTCGAACTCGATGAGCACGAGAGCGGCGTGGTGTGGGTGTGCAAGCAGCAGGACTGGCCGCTGGTCCTGGCGCGCATCGCCGGACTGGGTTATCGAGCCACCCTATTGGGCACGCCCTACCGGCATCGCGTGATGTTCGAAGTGCATCCCGACGATGCAGCCGGTCAGCGCACTGCCCCCGCCAACGCCAGGTAATCCAGTCCCTGGCTGAGCAGCAGCCGCATTACCGAGGCGCGTTCGGCGACCGGGCGGGTCTGCAGGGAGTCGAGCAATGCACCCACCGAGCGGCAGCGCGCAGGGTGGTCGCTGCCGTTGAGTCCGGCGAGGAATCCGTCGTTGAGGATCGCAGCGCGGACGCCGGCGGCCTTCAACGCCTGTTGCGCCAGCGCGGGGTTGTAAGGCTGCGGCGGGCTCTGCGCGGAGGCCACCAGGAAATCGGCGACGGCATTGGCGAAGCGCACGCGGCTGGTCTGGCTCAGTTGCGAGGCGACCTCGTTGTACCCATCGATCGTGCGCTCGGCGCCCGGATCGAACAGCTCGCACATCACGTTCGCGTCCTGCGGCGACTGCGCACCGGCGTGGATGGCCTGGAACAGGCCGTCGACGCTGGCATCGGGCGCACGCAGCAGCAGCTGCCGGCTGTCGCCGAGGAGCGCGCCAGCATCGATCCCCCACTGCGCGAGCGGGTCCTGGGCGAACGCGGGCGCGCCGGCGAGCAGCGACAGGGCCAGCAGCGGAGGCAGGGCGAGGCGTTTGACGGTCGGCATGGCTGGAATCTAACCAGCGGCACCTGAACGTTGCAGTGGTGGCTAGGCGCCCCGGTCGCCGCGCAGCTCCTGCGTTGCCCGTTTGTCACCGGCCGCCGCGCGCGCGGCCACCAGGCTGAAGACGACGATGCCGACCACCACCAGCACCGCCCCGCCGAGTGCACGCCCCTGCGGCCACTGCTCGCCGAGCCAGAGCACGCCAATCAGCGTGGCGAACAGGATCTCGGCCGCCTGCATCGCTTCGGCCGCGGCCAGCGCCGTCGGATCGTTGCGGACCATGCCGGTGGCCTGGAAGAACAACACCGTGGCAATCACGCCGGCTCCCAGCGCGACGCCGCCGGCAAGCCAGACCTGCCCCGTCGACGGCAATCCCGTACCGGCCCAGGCGAACGCGGCCACGGCCAGCCACATCGGCTGGCTGGCCAGGGTCATGCCGAACACGCGCTGGGTGGCGTTGAGCTCGACGCCGGCCTTCTCCAGGTGCAGCAGCAAGCCGCGATTGCCCAGCGGATAGGCGAACGCGGAGGCAGCCACCAGCACCAGCGCGATCCAGCCGTCGCGGTCGAGCCCGCCGCCGCCATGGCCGAACTGCATCAGCAGCACACCGATCACCACCAGCGTGCCGGTGAGCAGCGCCGGCAGTGGGATGCGGGCGCGCGCATCGCGGTAGAGGAACGGCGCGCACAGCATCCCGGCGATGACGGTCAGCTGGAAGGTGCCTGCAATCAGCCACGACGGCCCACTCGATGCCGCAAAGCTCAGGCACAGGTAGAACAGTACAAAGCCGATGCCGCTCCACAGCAGCCAGGGCCCCGGGTGCGCACGGATCGCGCGCCACACCGGCATCATGCCGCCCTGCCATCGCATCAGCGGCAGCATCAGCGGCAGCGTGATCAGGTATCGCAGGCACGCCGTCCACGCCCAGTGGCCGCCTTCGACGGCGGCCGCACGATTGAGCACGTAGGTGCAGGTGAAGAAGAACGCCGATGCCAGGGCGATGGCGACCGCGCCCAGCGCCACGCGGCGCGTGGTCACGTGCGTTTCCGGATCGGAATCCGGCTCACGGGCACCTGCACTTCGTCGACGCCGCCGACGCGGATCGGCGTGCCCGGTTGCGGGCCCCAGGCGTGGGCATAGATCACTTCCCATGTCGCCGGCAGCCGGCCATCGCGACGCCACGGCTCATAGGCCTGCGCGGCGCGGGCGAAGCGGGCGCGACCGGTCAGGCTGCGGCGGCGGTCGACATTGGCATTGGTCGCGCCCAGCGTGCGCAGCTCGCGCATCAGCTCGCCCAGGTCGGCATGGCCGAGCACGAACTCGTCGCGGTCGAGCACGGGGTTCTTGAAGCCGGCGGCGATCAGCGAATCGCCGAACTGCGCGATGGAGGCGAACGCGCTGACATGCGGCACGTTGTCGGCCTCGGCGAAGGCGCCGCGCAACTCGTGCAGCGTATCGGGGCCGAAGGTCGACACCAGCATCAGGCCGTCGGGCTTGAGCACGCGGCGGAATCCGGCGAACACGGCCGGCAGGTCCTCGACCCACTGCAGGCACAGGTTGGAGAACAGCACGTCGACGCTGCCGTCGCGCAACGGCAGCGCGCGCGCGTCGGCGCAGACGGCGTCCGGGCGCGCACCGCCGAACAGGCGCGGGCGCCAGCCACCGGCGTTGTGGCGCGTCTCGCGCAGCATCGGCAGGGCCAGGTCGAGCGCGACCACCTGTGCCTTCGGCCAGCGCTTCTGCATCGCGATGCTGGCGTGGCCGGGACCGCAGCCGACATCGAGCACGACCTGCGGCGGTGCGCGATCGAGCGCGGGGTCGTCGAGGTAGTCCAGCTGCTCCATCAGGCGCGAGGCGACCTCGCGTTGCAGCGCAGCGGCGTTGTCGTAGCCGTGCGCGGCACGCGAGAAGGCGCGGCGGACCTGGCGGTGGTCGAACAGCTCCGTCATGCCAGTGACCCGTCATCCCCGCGCAGGCGCGGATCCATGGACGTTGCTTCCGGTGGGAACGGCGTGGACGTCCTTGGATTCCCGCCTTCGCGGGAATGACGTTCCACTGCGTCCATGAACGCATCGATCTCCTGCGCCACCTGCTCCGTCGCCCCCAGGAACGGCGCATGCCCGGCGTTGGCGATCACCACGCTGCGTGCATCGCGCGCCAGCGCGGCCGCGGCCGGCATCGCACCGGCGGGAACCAGTCGATCGCGTCGCCCGGAGATCCACAGGCTCGGCACCTGCAGGCCGGCGAGCTCGGCGCGCAGGTCGAGGCCGTCGAGCAGCGTCAGGCCTTCCTGCAGCGCGCGCTCGGCCGGCTCGCCGCGTTCGAACGCCTGCACCTTGAGGCTGCGCAGTTCGTCCTGTGCGTGCGGCGAACCCAGCGCCTCCAGGGCAAGGAAACCTTCGAGCGTGCCGCGGAAGTCACGGCGCAGGGCATCGCCGAAATCGCCGAACAGTTGCGGCGTCACGCCATGCGGCCAGTCGCTGCCGGCGACGAAGCGCGGCGACGAAGCGATCATGATCAGGCCACGGACATGCTCCGGGAAATCCAGCACCGCGCGCAGCGCGAACTGCCCGCCCAGCGACCAGCCCAGCCAGACGGCGTCGGGCACCCGCGCGACCAGTTCGGCGGCCAGCGCCTGCGGTTGCAGCGGCGTGGCGTCGTCGCGCGAATGGCCGTGGCCGGGCAGGTCGACCAGGTGCAGCGTGTAGCGCTGCGCCAGGCGCTCGGCCAGCGGCGCGAACAGGCCGCCGTGCATGGCCCAGCCGTGGATCATTGCCAGCGCGGGACCGTGCCCGCGCGTCTCGATGTACATGTTGTTGCCTTGGAACCAGGTGCCTTGCGGCGTGGGGGATGGCGTCCGGTCCGGGGATTGCCCGGGCGGCTGATTATCCGGGTTCAGTGGGCCGACGCCTGCACCGAAAGTGCCGAAAGGACCGCGAGCGCTTCCTCGCGCCGTTCCGCCGCGACCAGCAGGTGGTCGTGATGGAAGCCGGCCAGGACGTTGCAGGCGATGCCGTGCCGCGCCAGCGCGGTGGCGACCGCTGCGGTCAGTCCGACCGCATCGAGCGCCGAGTGCACGCCCAGGCTGAGCCAGGCCGCGCGGAAGTCGTAGGCCAGGCGCAGTGCATCGGCCTTGGCCCGGGGCAGCACGTAAGTGACGCCTTCGGCCTCGCGGACGCTGGCTTCGGCCTGCGCGGCCGGGCCAGGATCGGCATCGGGCCGGCTGACGAAGACGAATTCGCCCTCGCGCGCGGTCACCTGCAAGCTGGCAAGCAGGCGCGCGAGGTCGCGCTCACCGCTCATCGCACGAGGGCGAGATTGCGCTCGGGAAGGCCGGTCATGCCCAGGTTGACGCGGTCGCGTGCCTTGGCGATGGCATCGACCAGGCCGTCGACATCGCCGGCGCCGTGCAGGGCCGACAGCGTCACGCGCAGCCGCGCGCGCCCTTCGGGCACGGTCGGCGGGCGGATCGCCGCGACCCAGTAGCCGGACTGCTCGAGCGACTGCGCCATCACCAGCGCGCGGTCGTCTTCGCCGCACAGCACCGGCTGGATCGGCGTCTGCGAATCGAGCAGGTCCAGGCCCAGGCGCTGGGCGCGTTCGCGGAAGCGGCCGGTCAGCTCTTCGAGCTTGTTGCGGCGCCAGTGCTCGCTGCGGGCCAGCTTGACCGCCGCCAGCGTCGCCGCGGCCTGGGCCGGCGGCAACGCGGTGGTGTAGATGTAGCTGCGCGCGGTCTCGGACAGGTGGCCGATCAGGTCGGCATCACCCACCACGGCCGCGCCGTAGCCACCCAGCGCCTTGCCGAGCGTGGCCAGCTGCAGCGGCACGTCGGCGATGCCGAGCTTGGCCGAGGAGACCGTGCCGCGTCCGTCAGGACCGACCACGCCGATGCCGTGGGCATCGTCGACATAGAGCAGGGCCTTCTGCACGCGGGCAACCAGGGCCAGTTCGCGCAGCGGGGCGACGTCGCCGTCCATGCTGAAGACGCCGTCGGTGGCGATCATCGCCAGGCCTTCGGGCATGCCGCGCAACTGGCGGATCGCGCCCTCGGCGTCGGCGTGCGGATAACGGCGCAGGCGGCAGCCTGCCAGGCGTGCGGCGTCGATCAGGCTGGCGTGGTTGAGGCGGTCCTGGACGCAGACGTCATCGTCGCCCAGCAGGGACTGGATGACCGCGAGGTTGGCGAGGTAGCCGCTGCCGAACAGCAGCGCGCGCGGCGCGCCCAGCCAGTCGGCCAGTTCGCGCTCGAGCGCGTCGTGGATGGCGTGGTGGCCGCAGACCAGGTGCGAGGCGACGCCGCCGGCGCCTTCGCGCGAAGCCGCGTCCTGCAGCGCGCCAACTACGGCGAAGTGCTGGGACAGGCCGAGGTAGTCGTTGCCGCAGAAGTTCAGCAGGGATCGACCGTCGACAACGCAGCGCGCGCCATCGCGCTGGGTCACCGTGCGGCGCACGCGGACGCGCGCGGTGGCGACGCGCTGCTCGCGCGCCGCATCGATTCGCTCACGCCACGTCGCCCGGGCCATGGTCAGGCCGCGCAGGTCGGGCTGGCTGGACGGAAATTCGACGACGACGGGTCGCCGTCGATTTGTTCGACGATTTCGGCGTGCACGGTTGTCCCCTGTTGAGTGACCTGCATCGGTCGCAGGCCCAGTCGGGCAAACAATGCCATATCCCGCTCGGTGTCGGGATTACCGGTCGTCAGCAATTTCTCACCGTAGAAGATGGAATTTGCCCCGGCGAGGAAGCAAAGGGCCTGCAATTCGTCGTTCATGGCCTCGCGGCCGGCCGACAGGCGGACCATCGAGCGCGGCATCAGGATCCGGGCCACGGCCACGGTGCGGACGAATTCGAACGGGTCCAGCTGCTCGGCCCCGGCCAGCGGGGTGCCCTCGACCTGGACCAGGCGGTTGATCGGCACCGAGTCCGGGTGCGCCGGCAGGTTCGCCAGGGTCTGCAGCAGCCCGGCGCGCTGCTCGCGCGACTCGCCCATGCCGACGATGCCGCCGCAGCAGGTCTTCATGCCGACGTCGCGGACGTGGGACAGGGTGTCGAGCCGGTCCTGCATCTCGCGGGTGTGGATGATCTGGTTGTAGAACTCCGGCGCGGTGTCGAGGTTGTGGTTGTAGTAGTCCAGGCCGGCCTCGCGCAGCGCCTGCGCCTGGGAGCCCGACAGCATGCCCAGGGTGGCGCAGGTCTCCAGGCCCATGGCCTTCACTTCCGAGATCATCATTGCCACCTTCGGGATGTCGCGGTCCTTCGGCGAACGCCAGGCCGCGCCCATGCAGAAGCGGCTGGCACCGGCGGCCTTGGCCTGGCGGGCCTTCTCGATCACCGCCTCGGTGCTCATCAGCTTGGTCGCCTCGACGCCGGTGTGGTACCGGGCGGCCTGCGGGCAGTAGCCGCAGTCCTCGGGGCAGCCGCCGGTCTTGATCGACAGCAGCGTGCTGACCTGGATCTCGGCCGGGTCGAAGGTCTCGCGGTGTACCTGGCCGGCGCGGTGCAGCAGCTCCGGGAACGGCAGGTCGAACAGGGCGCGGACCTCGGCCCGCGACCAGTCGTGGCGCAGCGCGCTGAGGCCGGAAGTGGGGGAGACAGAAGACGAAGGGGCAGCGCTGACAGCTGACATGTGGCTTTTCCGACGGTTGCAGCGGGACAGGGCCGGCAGTCTGGAAAGGGTGACCGGCACTGTCAACCAAACAGGGGGCGATCCAGTTGACGGCCGCCCGGGAGGCTGGCTGCAGCGCCTCGGCGCGGCCCTGTGGCCACCGCATTGCCTGCTCTGCGGCGAACCGGGCGACGCCGGGCTGGACCTGTGCCGGCCCTGCCTGGCCGCCCTGCCCTACAACCGCCAGGCCTGCCGCTGCTGCGCCCTGCCGCTGGCCGCGGTGTCGAGCGCCACCCTGCCCCTCGCTGCGACCTGCGGTGCGTGCCTGCGGCGACCGCCACCGCAAGCCTCGGCGCGGGCCGTCTTCGTCTATGCCGCCCCGGTCGACCGCCTGCTGCCGCGGGTGAAGTTCCATGGCGACCTGGCCTGCGCGCGCCTGCTGGCGACCTTGATGGCCCGCGAACTGGCCGGTGCCGAGCGCCCTCAGGCACTGGTGCCGCTGCCCCTGCACCCTGGGCGCCTGCGTGGTCGCGGTTACGACCAGGCGCTGGAACTGGCCCGACCGCTGGCGCGCGCCTTGCGCCTGCCCCTGCGCGACGACCTGCTGCGGCGCCGCCGCGCCACCGCGGCACAGTCGCAACTGGGCCTCGCCGACCGCCGCCGCAATCTGCGCAATGCCTTTGCGACCCGGGCCGATGCCGCGCTGCCGGCGCATGTCGCCGTGATCGACGACGTCATGACCACCGGCGCCACCGCCCGCGCCGCGGCCCTTGCCCTGTGTCGCGCAGGCGTGGCGCGCGTCGATGTGTGGGTGTGCGCGCGGGTGCTGTGAGCGACGGGGTTCGTCAGTTCGACGCGCTCACGTCAAACTGTCCGGTCACCAGCAGCGCAACACGGCAATAGAAGGCAGCATGCGGATTGGAATCGACTTCGGAACGAGTTACTCGGCTGCGGGCGCCGTGATCGACGGCAACCTGCAGCTGATCCGCTTTGGCGACGACCGGCAGTTCCGCACGACCGTGTTCTTCCCGCTGCGCATGCCCGACGTGACGCAGTTCGAACTGACTCCGGAACTGGACGACCAGGTGCGGGCGCTCGTCGCCGGCGCGAAGCGCGACCAGACCCAGGAACAGGCGCGCGTGCAGCGCCTGCGCGAGGAAGCGATGAAGCGTCCGGCGCACCTTCGCGCCGAAGCGCTCGCGCTGGTGCCGACGGCGCGCAGGCAATCGGACCACGAAATGCATCGGGCCGCTGTCGTCGCCGTGCGCCGGCAATGGGCAACCGACGAGATCCGCAAGGCAATGGATTCCGGCGCAGACGTGCAGAACGCGCTTTACGGCGACGATGCAGTCAAGGCGTACATGGCCAGCGGCAGCGGCCACCTGGTCGTCTCGCCCAAGTCGATGCTGGGCTACAAGCTCGAAGGCAATGCGCGCGAGGCACTGCTGCGGATTGCCACGCAGCTGCTGCGCCACATCC
Organism: Lysobacter sp. S4-A87; assembly: GCF_022637455.1. Taxonomy (NCBI): domain Bacteria; kingdom Pseudomonadati; phylum Pseudomonadota; class Gammaproteobacteria; order Lysobacterales; family Lysobacteraceae; genus Lysobacter; species Lysobacter sp. S4-A87. Next base: position 2,494,467 of record NZ_CP093341.1, on the reverse strand, counting down.
GCACGACGGCATCGGCCCAGCTCGGCGCCGACGTGCGCGCGGCGGTCATGGGGCGGCCGGTGCGCTTTCGCAGCAGCATGAAGGAAGCGGGCGGCGTGCAGGCCCTGGAAATCCTCACCGATGCCGCATACGCCGCCGGCTTCGATTCCGTCGATTTCCTGGAGGAGCCGGCGGCGGCGGCGTACGGGTACCACCGTGCCGTGGCCATGCCGCGCCGGACACTCATCCTCGACATAGGCGGCGGCACGACGGATATCGCGCTGGCCAACGTCGGCGGGCCGGGCGCGGCGCCGGTCATCGACGGATCGTGGGGCGACCCGGTCGGCGGCACGGACGTCGACATCGAGCTGAGCATGCGCGGCGTCATGGCGCTGTTCGGCAAAGGCGTGACGCCGACGGCGGTGCATCGCTACTACGAGGCCTCGACGGTCCATGACCTGGAGCGGCAGAGCAGGTTCCAGCATGCGTCGTTCAAGCATGTCGAGGCCCCTTACGGCGAGCGCCTGGAACAACTCAAGCTCCCCGGTCATACCGTGCGCCTGAACCGCGCGGTCGAGCGCGCCAAGATCGGTCTGAGCGACGAAGACCAGATCGAGTTCGAGCTCGACTACATCGAGGACGGGCTGCGGGTGCGCCTCGACAAGGAGCGGCTGCACGATGCAGCCAGCCCGTTCCTGCGCCACCTCGGCGATCTGATGCGCCGCGCCAGGGCGGAACTGCCCTACCAGCCGGAGGTCGTCTACCTCACCGGCGGCATGTCGCGCTCGCCGTACGTCCCGCTGGCCGTGAGGGAGGTCTTCCCGGGAGCGGAGATTGTCAGCGGCGATGCGTCGCTGGGCGTAGTGACTGGGCTGGCACACGCGGCTGCGGCCGGCCAGGGCGAGGCCGTCATGGGAACGTAGAGCTTTGGTCTCGTTGCAGTACCACGGCCGGGAAACGTGATGCCTATAGGCATCTTTTATTACTGAATAATGACTCCTATAGGCATCGTTTATACTTGACAATCGATGCCCATAAGCATCCACTAGGCGTACAGAAGGATTCCTATAGGCATCCATCGTCCAGGTGGGGCGCGGGTAGCGCGCCGGGAAAACGATCGGAGGTCGATATGGCAGTTCCACCTGCTTCGCGCAAAAGCATGCAGTCGGTCGCCCGCCGCAACCTCGATGAGACGGGCCGAGCCTTCCGAGAGGCGGGGCCGCGGATTCGCGCGGTTCCTCGTGGCGGCTGGATAGCGGCAATTCGTGAGGCATTGGGAATGTCCGTGCAGGACTTTGCCGATCGACTCGGGGTCACCAGGGCCACGGCCGCAAAGCTTGAGGCCAACGAGCGCCGCCGGACGATTCAGCTGGATTCGCTGTATCGCGCAGCAGATGCGTTGGGATGCGAAGTGGTCTATGCCTTGGTTCCCCGCCAGCCCTTGCAGGAGGTCGTGGCTGACCGGCGTTTGGCAATCCTTCAATCCATGCAGAAGCGAACCCAGCAGAACATGCGCCTTGAGGCGCAAGAGGTGGATGACGTCCGACAGCAAGAACACCTCCGTGCGCAAGCCGAGCTTCTGGTTCCTGACCGCAGGCTCTGGCGCAAGGAGGAATGAACACGGATGCAGGCCAACGACGAGATCGAAGACGGGCAGACACCACTGGATCCCGATGAGGCCCATGGCCTGATTCCAAATTGGGTGGCCACGCGCGGCGACCTCAACGAGGTCGAGAACGAAAATATCAATCTGGCCTATGCGTGGGCCGACAATGCCTTGCGTCGACGGGAGGAAGTGGCGAGCGACCAGTTCCTGCGCGGGCTGCACACCGCCATGTTCGGGCTCGTCTGGACGTGGGCCGGAACCTATCGGAACACCGAGCGCAACATTGGGGTGGCGCCCCATCAGATCAGCACGCAGCTGCGCCAGTTGTTCGACGACACGCATGCTTGGCGCGAGTTCAATACCTACGCCATGGACGAGCAGGCATACCGGCTGCACCACCGACTCACTGCCATCCACCCGTTTCCCAACGGCAACGGGCGCAGTTCCCGCCTGATGGCGGATTATTACCTGACTCAGAATGGCGCCGCCCCGTTTACCTGGGGCGTGCGGCGTATCCAACCCAATCATGTACGAAGGACCTACCTGGAGGCGATTCGCGAAGCGGACTCCGGCAACTACGCGCCGTTGGCAGGATTCGTTCGAGGCTAGATGAAAGGAGTCGCGACCGGGTGTCGGCGATCGCCGCCGCCAGCTGCGTTGCACCTTTGCGAAAAATTCCCGGTGCGCCGCTCCGGCGCGCGTCGCGCGCGTGGGAGGCGTCATGGCAAACGGATCAGGCATTGCGCGGGTCGATCCGTGGATGCCCGCGTCGATGGCGCCAGCTTGACCTGACCGCGCGCGCGTCGTATCCCTGCTGCGAATTTCACGGACTGGAGAGGGCAATGGGCAGGATGACGGAAGAATCCGTGGCGCGCAGCGGCTGGGTGTTCGTGCTGTACGGCGTCATCGCGCTGGCGTTCGGCATCGCGATGCTGTGCTGGCCCGAGCGGACCGTGCAGGTGATGGTGATGGCCTTCGGCCTGCTCGCCCTGATCGACGGTGCGGTCAGCCTGCTGAGCGTGTTCCGCAAGGACATCGCGTTGCCGAACTGGTTGCTGATCGCCTATGCCGCCGCATCGATCGGACTGGGCGTGCTGGCGCTGTATCAACCGCTGTGGCTCGCCGAAGCGATGCTGTGGTTGCTGGCGCTGTGGCTGATCGTGGCCGGCATCGCGCGACTGGTGTTCGCGACGTTGCTGCGCAAGCTGGTCAGCGGCGAATGGCTGCTGGCACTGAGCGGCGCACTGGCGATCGCGCTGGGCGTGCTGTTCCTGGCCAAGCCCGACATCGGCCTGCACACGATCGCGCTGTGGGTGGCCGTGGGCGCGCTGCTGTACGGCGCGTTCCAGTTGCTGCTGGGCTGGCGCCTGCTGCGCCGGCGGTGACGCGGGGCACGGGTTGCCCTGGACTGGATCCGCGGGTGCACGGGGTCCGACACGCATGAATCCCGGGTGCGCTTCGCTTACCCGGGCTACGGCCAGGCTTATTGTTTCTTTGGCTTGGCTATGTCGGCCTTTGGCCGAGCGCCCGAGCCGATGATGGCCTCGGCGCGGATCTCCATCGGTGCGCCCTTGGAGAACAACGCGGTGGTGCCGACTGCCGTCCACGCCGGGTAGTGGTCCTTGAAGAATTCGCGGTGCACCTTCAGCACCGGCTCGACGACGCGGCGGAACTCTTCATGGTCGCGGGCGACGTGGAAGCTCTGCAGCTCGATCACGTCGGCCATCGTCGCCCCGACCGTCGCCAGGTGCGCCTGCATCTGCTGGAACGCCCAGCGGATCTTCGCCTCGTCGGTCTCGCCGACCGCGGCGGGGATGCCGGAAATGATCACGCGGTCGCCGATGCGCACGACCGGGCTGTAGTGGATGTCGTGGTACGAGTCCTCCCAGCCCGACGGGGCGAGATGCTCGCGCGTGGGCGCCTGCTGCGCGTGGACGGGGCCGCAAAGGCCGGAACCGGCGGCAAGGATCAGGGCGAACGACAGGCACAGGCGAGGCATGGTCGGGCTCCGTCACGGGGGATGGCTGCAGCGCGATTGCAGCGCAATTGCGGCCACCGCACCAGTCACGAAAGTGCATTTGGGCTTCACGCGCCCCAGACCGGTCGCCGTTCACCCTGCCCGCCATCGACACGCAAGGAGATCGCGATGAGCAGGACCGGACTGTTGGCAAGCCTGGGACGCAGCTGGTGGGTGCTGGTGGTGTACGGGGTGATCGCGGTCCTGTTCGGCATCAGCGCGTTCGTCTGGCCCGGCAGCACCGCGGTGGCGATCGCCTGGGCGTTCGGCGTGATGGCCCTGGCCGAAGGCCTGATCAGCGCGTTCGCGCTGTTCCGCAAGGATGTCACCGTGTCCAAGGGCTGGCTGGCGCTGTACGCAATCGCCTCGATCGCGTTCGGCATCATGGCCATCCTGCACCCGCTGGCCGTGGCCGGGATCCTGTTGCTGCTGCTGGCGGTGTGGCTGGTGATCGCCGGCATCTGGCGCATCGTCCTGGCGATCCGGGTACGCAAGGAAATCGAAGGCGAATGGCTGATCGCGCTCAGCGGCGTGCTGGCGATCGCGCTGGGCGTGATGTTCTTCGTCCACCCGGCAGCGGGCCTGGTGACCGTGGCGCTGTGGATCGGCGTGGTCGCGCTGATCTACGGCGTGCTGCAGATCATCGCCGGCTTCCGCCTGCGCAAGCTGGCGAAGGCGTTCTAGCGGGTCGGCTGGCCGGCCCGCCAGCCGGCCCCGCTCACGGCGCCGGCGCGCGCAGCGCGAAGTCGAGCGCGATGCCGGCGAACACGACCAGCCCGACCCAGTGGTTGTGCAGGAAGGCGCGGAAGCAGGCCTTGCGATCGCGCGTGCGGGCAATGACGAACTCGTACACGACCAGTGCCGCGGCCACCGCCACGCCAGCCCAGTAGTACGACCCCATTTCGGCGCGCTGGCCCACCAGCACCAGGGCGCTGAAGAACAGTGCGTACAGCACGCCCTGCGCGACCAGGTCGAGCTCGCCGAACAGGATCGCCGTCGACTTGCTGCCCATGCGGATGTCGTCGTCGCGATCGACCATCGCGTACCAGGTGTCGTAGGCGGTCGCCCAGACGATGTTGGCCGCGTACAGCAGCCACGCCAGCGCCGGCACTTCGCCGCGCACGGCGGCGAAGGCCATCGGGATGCCCCAGCCGAAGGCCAGGCCGAGGTAGACCTGCGGCAGGTAGGTGTAACGCTTGAGGTAGGGGTAGCTGGCGGCCAGCAGCACGCCGATGAAGCTCATCCAGACGGTCAGGCGGTTGAGCGTGAGCACCAGGGCGAAAGCCGCCAGCATCAGCACAGCGAACAGCGCCAGCGCTTCGCGGCCGCGCACCGCGCCGGTCGCCAGCGGGCGCTCCTTGGTGCGCTCGACATGCGGGTCCAGCCAGCGGTCGGCGTAGTCGTTGATCACGCAGCCGGCCGAGCGGGTCAGCCAGACGCCGGCGCTGAACACGAACAGGGTCCACAGCGGCGGCAAGCCCCCGGCGGCCAGCCACAGGCCCCACCAGGTCGGCCACAGCAGCAGCAGCCAGCCAATCGGGCGGTCGCCGCGGACCAGCTGCCAGTACAGCGACAGGCGTGCCTTCCACGGGGCGACGGCGGGGGTTTCGAAGCGTTCGTAACTCATATCGAGCGACAGATTCTGACCGATTGCTGGTCGGTTGTTGGTCATTGGGCGCCCGGATGGCGCGTAATGCGGTCCGCGGCGGGGTGCGGCAGCCCGTAGCCGGGCATTTGCAGCTAGAATGCCAGCCCCGCGCGGAGCGACTGTGATCGGATTCATCCGGTCAGGCCATCCGCGCAGGATCTTAGCCAGGCGCCCGTAGCTCAGCCGGATAGAGTAGTGGCTTCCGAAGCCATTGGTCGGGGGTTCGAATCCCTCCGGGCGCGCCACTTCCCGTGTTCCAGGCCACTGTGGCATGGATCACGGGGGCGGGCTTTATACTGGCGCAGGCCGCACCTGGTGCGGACGGTGTTGGACGTGACCGGCTTCGGACGACCGTTATTCGGGAAATCCGCGCAGGCCACTATTCGTCGAAGCTACGCGTGCCCGCCAAGGGTGCGTGCCATAGGTGGGTTTGTGCGCAATTACGACCTTGAGTTCCTTAAGAAATTCTCGATGGTGATCGGCTTCCTGATGCTGGTCACCGTGGGCCTGATGGTCGCTGCGATGTACGTGCACGACCAGCTGCCGCCGGAGATCAACCCCGACGTGGCCAAGCGCACCGCCGAGCGCATCGCGCCGGTCGGCGCGGTCTACGCCGGCACCACCGGTGCCGCGGCCCAGGCTGCCGCTTCGGCCGCTGCCGCTGCCAAGGCCGCCTCGCAGGTCGCCTACGGCGGCACCACCGACGGCTCGGTGATCTTCAACAACCTGTGCACCGGCTGCCACACCTCCGGCGCCGGCGGCGCGCCGACGCTGGACAAGGCCCACTGGGCCGAGCGCCTGCCCAAGGGCAAGGACACCCTGCACAAGCACGCCATCGAAGGCTTCACCGGCACGGCCGGCGTGATGCCGGCCAAGGGCGGCAACCCGGCCCTGACCGACGAGCAGGTCATCGCCACGGTCGACTGGATGCTGGGCAACCTGAAGTAAGTCGAGGTTCCGACCTGCTTCGCACGACGCCGCCTCCGGGCGGCGTTGTCGTTTCTGGCGGCCGGCGACAAGCCGTTGTCGCCTGCGCTCGTGATAATGCGCGACCACCTTCCGCCAGACGCGCCATGACCCGCACCCGCCCGACCGCCCTTGTCCTGCTGCTGGCGCCATGCCTGCTGGCCGGCTGCAGCACCCTGCCCGGCAGCGGCGCCACCGGGGCGGCCATCGCCATCGGACGCGTGCAGGGCACCGGCGCGCAGAGTCCGCTGCTCGGCCAGACGGTGACCGTGGAAGGCGTGGTCAGCGCGCGCGCCGGCCAGGGCGGCCAGGGCAGCAAGCCCGGCTGGTACCTGCAGGACGGCGGCGATGGCGATGACGCCAGCTCCGACGCGATCCTCGTCCTCGATTCCGCCACGGCAGTCGAGCCGGGCGATCGGGTCCGTGTCCGCGGCGTGGTCGCCGAGCAGGCCAGCGGCGGCGCCAGCCGTACCGCACTCGAACAAACGACGGTGCAGCGTCTGGGCCGCGGCACGCTGGTGCCGGTGGCGATTCGCGACGCCGCGCCCGACTGGGAGCGGCTGGAAGGCATGGCGCTGCGTTTCGACACGCCGGTGCTGCTGGCCGACAGTGGCGACCTGGGCAAGCACGGTCGTGTCCTGGCCAGCGTCGGCGAACGTCTTTGGCAGCCCGGCGAACGTGCCGCGCCCGGCAGCGACGCCGCGCGTGCCGTCAGCACCGGCAACGCCCGGCGCCAGCTCTGGCTCGAAGCGGCCGATGGCGCATCGGCTCCGGACTGGCCGCAGGGTCTGGCCGACGCGCGCAGCGGCAGTCGCCTGAGCGGCGTAACCGGCGTGCTCGACCAGGCAGGCGCCGGGTATCGGCTGCAACTGACCTCGGCCCCTGTGCTGCAAGCTGCGTCGCGCCCACAACCACCGCAGGTGCCCGGCGACCTGCGCGTGGCTGCGCTGAACCTGGAAAACCTCTTCAACGGCGATGGCCACGGCGGTGGTTTTCCCACGCCACGCGGCGCGCGCACGCCGCCCGAGCTGTCGGCGCAGCTGGCCAAGCACGTCGCCACGATCACCGGCCTCGATGCCGACATCGTCGCGCTGATGGAACTGGAGAACGACGGCTACGGTCGCGATTCCAGCATCGCTGCGCTGGTCGATGCGCTCAATGCCGGCGGCGGCACCTGGCGCTACGTCGATGCCGGCCAGGGGCCTGGCGACAACGCGATCCGCGTCGGGCTGATCTACCGCAGCGACCGCGTCCGCAGCCAGGGCAAACCGGCGACGCTGCAGGCCGGTCCGTTCGGGCCGCACAGCCGCGTACCGCTGGCGCAGGCCTTCGTGCCGACGAAATCCGGCCGTGTCGATGGCGCTGCGTTCGTCATCGTCGCCAACCATTTCAAGTCCAAGGGCTGCAGCGGCGCGCAAGCCGATGACCGTGACCAGGGCGACGGTGCCGCGTGCTGGAATGCGACTCGCAGCGAGTCGGCACGCCTGCTCGACGACTGGCTCAAGCGCGATCCGACTGGCCACGGTGGCGCGCGGACGCTGCTGGTCGGCGACTTCAACGCCTACGCCCGCGAAGCGCCACTGCGCTTGCTGGAAGACGCCGGCTGGCGCGACGCGTTCGCCGTTGTCGGCGTCGTTTCGCCCTACAGCTACGTCTATGACGGCCAGCTCGGCCGGCTGGACCATGCACTGCTCAGCCCGGCCCTGGCGCAGCGCCTGCGTGGCGCGGCCGAATGGCACAGCAACGCCGACGAGCCCGAAGGTGCCGGTTATCGTGCCGGTGGCGCCGGACCGTGGCGCAGTTCCGACCACGATCCGTTGCTGCTCGGCTTCGATCTGCGCGGCAAGTAACCGCGCCGGTCCGCCGGATTACGGAGACTGAACCCGCCGCCCCGTATCATGGCGGCATGAACAGTCCCGCGTTCCCCACCGCCGCCGCCACGACGCTGCTGCTGGACGGTCCGGTCGGCGTGCTCGAAGCCACCGTGGAAGCCGCCGAGGCGCCGGTGCGACCGGTCGTCGCCATCGTCTGCCACCCGCTGCCGACCGATGGCGGCACCATGCACAACAAGGTCGTGACGATGACGGCGCGCGCGCTGCGCGAGTCGGGCGTGGCGACGTTGCGTTTCAACTTCCGTGGCGTCGGCGCCTCCACCGGCAACTTTGATCACGGCAATGGCGAGGCCGACGACCTGCGCGCGGTCGCCGCATGGGTGCGCGCGCAGCGTCCGGACGCACAACTGTGGCTGGCCGGTTTCAGTTTCGGCTCCTACATCACCCTCAAGTGCGCGGCCGAACTCAAGCCGGGCATGCTGATCTCGATTGCACCGCCGGCCGCCGGCCGCAGCTGGGACTTCAGCACGCTGGTGCCGCCGGAGTGCCCGTGGCTGGTGATCCAGGGCGAGTCGGACGAGATCGTCGACCCGCAGGCGGTGTACGCCTGGATCGACAGCCTCAAGCAGCTGCGGCAGCCGCCGGAGCTGGTGAAGATGCCCGACACCAGCCACTTCTTCCACCGTCGCCTGATCGACCTGCGCGGCGTGATCAAGCACGGCGTCAAGCCTTACCTGCCACCGGAACAGGCACCGCAGGACGCATGAGCACCGAGCTTCTGGCCGCGCCGTCAACGCCATCCATCCTCTACGCCGCCGGAGTCGCCCGCGGCGACTGGAACGACGATCCCGCCCAGCACGCGGCATTGCGCGAGCTCGACCGCATCCATGCCGCGCTGCTGTCACCGCGCCGGCGCGGGTTGCTCGACGGCCTGCTTGGGCGCAAGCCGGAGGCTGCGAAGGGGCTGTACCTGTGGGGTGGCGTGGGGCGCGGAAAGACGTTCCTGATCGACATGTTCTACGAAGCGCTGCCGGCACAGGATCGCAGCGACGATCAGATCGGCAAGCGCCGCACCCATTTCCACCGCTTCATGCGCGAAGTGCATGCGCAGTTGCGCGCACACGCCGGCGAAAGCGATCCGCTGGCGGCAATCGCGCGCCAGTGGGGGCAGGAGCTGCGCGTGCTGGTGCTCGACGAGTTCTTCGTCAACGACATCGGCGACGCGATGCTGCTGGGCCGCCTGCTCGAGCGCCTGTTCGCCGAGGGCGTGGCGCTGGTCACCACGTCCAACACCGAGCCGCGCAACCTCTACAAGGATGGCCTGCAGCGCGCCAGCTTCGTGCCGGCGATCGCGCAGCTGGAACGTCATTGCCGCGTGCTCCATCTCGACAGCGCCCACGACTACCGCCTGCGCGCGCTGACCCGCTCGCCGGTGTACCGCGCGCCGCTGGACGCCGCGTCGGACACCTGGCTGGGCGAGCGCTGGCATGAACTGACGGCGACCTGCCCGCGCGAGGAAGGTCCGCTGGTCATCGACGGTCGCGAGATCCCGGTGCGCGCGCTGGCCGAAGGCCATGCCTGGTTCGATTTCGCCGCGCTCTGCGAAGGCCCGCGCGCGGCCAGCGACTACATCGAGATCGCCACCGAGTGCCACACGGTGCTGGTGGGTTCCATTCCGCTGTTCGACGGCAGCAACGACGACCCGGCACGACGCTTCGTCCACCTGATCGACGAGCTCTACGACCGCCACGTCAACCTGGTCTGCACCGCGGCGGTGGTCCCGACCGCGCTGTATGCCGGCAACAAGCTCGCCCATGCATTCGAACGCACCGCCTCGCGCCTGATCGAAATGCAGTCGGCGGAGTACCTGGCGCTGGAACACCGCGGCTGAGGCTGTCGCCTGCGGGCGCGGCCTTCAGATCGCCGACTTGCGCGCACCGCGCCCGCGCATCGCCGCAAGCACTGCGTAGACCACCACCAGCGCCGTCAGCGACAGCGCGATGGCCAGCCATTCGTTCTCGCTGAGCGTGGCCAGGATCGCGGCCATCGTCAGCATCGCCAGCCCCGGCACCAGCGGGCCGCCGGGTAGCACCAGCGGCTCGCCCTGGCCACGCAGGTTGATCCGCTGTGCGCGCCAGGCCGACAGCGCCACCGCAGCGAACACCAGGCAGATCGCGCCGCCGGAGATCAGCGCGAGGGTTTCGAAGCTGCCAGCCACGGCCAGCACGATGGCGACACCGGCATGGGCGAACAGGCCCAGCATCGGCACGCGGTGACGGGCGTCGACCAGTCCGAACGCGCGCGGCAGGAAGCCGTCGCGGCCGAGTGCGAACAGCAACCGCGACGACGAGAACAGGTTGCCCATCAGGAACCCGAGCATCGACACGCAGGCGGTGACCAGCAGCAGGATGCGGCCCGGACTCCATAGCGAGTGGGCGGCGTCGGCGATGGGCGCCGTGCTGGCGGGCAGGTCCGCGCCGAGCATGCCCTGGCACACCGACTGGATGCCGATGTAGAGCAGCACCACGATCACGATCGCGCTCATCGTCGCGCGCGGCACCTGGCGGGCCGGGTCGCGCACCTCGCCCGATGGCACCAGTGCGGTTTCCATGCCGGCGTAGGCGAACACCACCAGCACCAGCGACGAGCCCAGCGCCGACCAGGACGGCACCGCGGTCCAGTCGAAGCTGACCTGCTGCCAGTCGATGAAGAACAGGCCCAGCGTCGCCAGCAGGAACAACGGCGTCAGCTTCAGCGCCGCCAGCATCACGATCATGCGCGCGCCCAGCTTGACGCCGAAGGCGTTGAGCGCGAACAAGGCGCTGTACACCACCGCGATCAGCAGCGCCCGCTGCGAGGGCAGCGCGAACTGCGGAAAGGCGTGGGCGACCTGGCTGGTCAGCGCCGCGGCGACGCCGGCGCTGGAGGCGACGTTGCAGATCCACATCAGCGCGCCGGTCAGGAAGCCGGCAAACGGACCGAAGCAGGCGGTGACATAGGTATAGGGGCCACCCGTCGCCGAGGCACGGCTGCCGACGGCGGCGAAGCACAGGGCGATGGGGATGATCGCCACCGCGCCGGCCACGAACGCCAGCGGCGCCGCGCTGCCCAGGCGCGCGGCCAGCAGCGCCGGCAACATGAATATGCCGGCGCCGACGATGATGTTGATGATCGAGGCGCCGAGCTGGAACGACCCCAGCGAACGAACCAGCGCAGCTTCCCCCCGTAATGACGTGTCGGGAGAAGTGCTGGCGTTGTCCGTCATTGGGCGTGCATCGGTCCTGGATTGCGGGGGAGGGTCGCATATCGGCACCGGAGATGTCTAAGCTTGCGTCCGCCGCTGCGTTCCCCCGGACGGGCCAAAGAGCCTCCCCGGGGTGGACGAAAGCGTTGCAGGTGAAGGCGCTCGTGGCTGTTCAGCGGTTTCCCCCTCAAGGACGATCCATCCCCCATGAATCTGGCCCTGTTCGATTTCGACGGCACCATCACCACGCGCGAGATGTTTGCCGACTTCATGCAGCAGGCCGTGCCGGCGCGGCGATACAGCATCGGCAGGGTCGTGCTGGCGCCGCTGGTGGTCGGCTACAAGCTCGGCATGGTCAGCGCCAATCGCGTGCGTTCACGCGTGGTCGATTTCGGCTTTCGCGGCGTCGACCTGGCGCACGTGCAGGCGGAAGGCGAGCGCTTCTCGCGCGAGGTCCTGCCGGCGGTGCTGCGGCCGATGGCGCTGGAACGGATCGCCTGGCACAAGGCACAGGGCGACAAGGTGGTGGTGGTCTCCGGCGCGCTCGACCTGTATCTGTCGCACTGGTGCGCGCAGCACGGGCTGGAGCTGCTGTGCTCGTCGCTGGAGTCCAGCGACGGCGTCATGACCGGCCGTTACGACGGCGAGCAGTGCGCCGGCGAGGAGAAGGCACGACGCGTGCGCGAGCGCTTCGACCTGGCCACGTATCCGGTGGTCTACGCCTACGGCGACACGCACGAAGACCTCGACCTGCTGGAGCTGGCCGATCGCAGGTACTACCGCTGGCGCGAAGTGGCCTGATCGTCGGTCGCATGATCGTCGGTCGCGGCCTGGCTGCGCTCGCGCTCCTGCCTCAGCCAGCGCATCTCCGCGCGCTGCAGCTCGCGTGCCTCTCGTTCGCGCCGGGCCAGGTCCTGCGACAGGACCCGATTGAGCGACACCACCACCGCTGCCAGCAACAGCGCGAACGGCAACGCGGCGATGATCACCACCGCCTGCAGCGCGTCGAGCCCACCTGCGGCCAGCAGCGCCACCGCGATCGCCGCCTGCATCACCCCCCAGACCACGCGCCGTGACAGCGGCGGATCCTCGGCGCTGTCGCTGGACATGCTGGCCAGCACCAGCGTGGCCGAATCGGCCGAGGTGACGAAGAAGCTGAGCAGCAGCACGATCGCCACCCACGCCAGCAGCGTCGCCAGCGGCAGCTGCGCGAGCACGGCGAACAGCACGTGCTGGTAGCCCTGCGCGAGCACGGTCAGCAGGTCGACGTGGCCGAACATCTGCTGGAACAGCGCGGTGCCGCCGAACCCGGCGAACCACAGGAAACTCACCAGCGCCGGCCCGAACACCACGCCGACGACGAACTCGCGCAGGGTCCGCCCATAGGAAATGCGCGCAAAGAACGCCCCCACGAACGGCGCCCAGGCAATCCACCACGCCCAGTAGAAGATCGTCCACTCCCCGACCCACGAGCTCTGCGAGAACGGTGCCATCCGCAGGCTCATCGACGGCAGCAGGTTGATGTACGAGCCGAGCGTGGTGGTCAGGGTTTCAAAGATGAAGCCCGTCGGCCCCAGCACGATGACAAGCGCCAGAAGCAGCGCGGCCACGGCCATGTTGAAGTTCGACAACCACTTGATGCCGCGCTCCAGGCCGGAGGCACTCGAGGCCATGTACAGCACGAACGCCACCGCGATCACCCACAGCTGCGTCGAGAAACCGCTGGAGATACCGGTGACGTGATTGAGGCCGGCACTGATCTGGCTGGCGCCGAAGCCCAGCGTGGTCGCCACTCCCACCGCAGTCGCCACCACCGCCAGCACATCGACCCCATGTCCGGCCACGCCGTGCACATGCTTGCCGATCAACGGCTCGAGCAGATCGCTGACCAGACCGCGCGCGCCACGATTGAACTGGAACCACGCCATGGCCAGGCCCATCAGCGCATAGATCGCCCACGGGTGCAGGCCCCAGTGGAAGAACGCATAGCGCAACGCCGCACGTGCAGCCTCGCTGCTGAGGGGCGTGATGCCCTCGGGCGGCTTGCTGTAATGCGACAGCGGCTCGGCCGCCCCCCAGAACACCAGACCGATGCCCATGCCGGCCGAAAACAGCATCGCGAACCACGACCCGCGCGAGAACTGCGGCTCGGCATCATCGCCACCGATCCGCAGCGTGCCGAGGCGACTGAAGGCCACATAGCCCAGGAACACCAGCACCCCGAACACGATGACCAGGTACAACCAGCCGGCCCCGGCCAGCGTGCTGGCCTGCACCTGCTGGCTCCAGCTGCCGAAGGCCTCGGGCGCAATAACGCCGGCGAGCACGAGCAGGGTCAGCAGCGCAACCGAGAGTCGAAACACCATGTCGCGTCTCCGCGGGCACGAACCGGCGCGCAGGTTAGCTGGAGGGGTGCGAAGCCCGTGTGCTTGTCATGCGTGGCCGACTGCGCCAGAAGGAGCGACGTCCATGGATCCCCGACCCGGCGGACGACGCCACTCCGAAACTCGGAGGCCCGACCCGGCGGACGGCAGAAGGCGCCGGCCCGCAGACCAGCGCCGACCAGCTCTACTTGGGCGCGAGGATCTTCGACAGCCGGTCCTGCGTACCCGCGATGCGCGCCAGATGCGGGTACTTCAGGCCCTCGCGGTAATCCAGCCGCACCGTGCGCACCACCTCACCGTGCTTGACCACCAGCTCGATCGGGCGCGAACCATCTCGGTTGGCCTTGATCGCATCCTTCAAACGATCGTTCTCGAACGCATAACCATTGACCGCCAACAGCGTACTGCCCGGCGCGATACCGGCATCGAAAGCCGGACCATCCCAGCGCACCCCACCGACCGTCGCATCCTTGTTCGACACCGACATCCCGAGCGACGCACTGAAGTCTGCCGACTTGCGATCACCCTCGACAGCCTTGTGGTACTCGCTGGGCGTATCGGTATAGACCAGCTTCCAGCCGCTGGCAGCCAGACCGTCGAGCGGCGCCGCATTGGCATCCACCCGCTCGCGCAGGAACGACGCCCAGTCGTAAGCAGCCACACCATTGAGCGTGCGTGCCACCTCATCGAAATCGTACGTATTGACGTCCCAGTCACCGTCCTTCACCCCGAAGAACGCCTTGGCGAAATCGTCCAGCGAACGCTTGCCACCACTGAGATCGCGCAGCTTGCTGTCGACCGCCAGCCAGATCAGCTGGCCCGCACTGTAGTAATCCTCGCTCATCTGCCAGCTGCGGTACGCCTGCGGCTTGCGCGAGTTGATGATCGGATCGAGCGTGGTGTCCTGCACGTTGCGCCAGGCGAAACCCGGGCGATCGGTGCTGTAGGTCGACGCCACCAGCGCCAGCGCATCGCGCGCCTGCTCCGCGCTCCACAGGCCCGAGCGCGCCGCGAGCACATAACCCCAGTACTGCGTCTGTCCCTCGTACACCCACAGCAGCGTGTCACTCATCGGCACGTTGAAGTTCGGCGTCGTCAGGTCGGCCGGACGGCGGTACTTGCCGTTCCAGGAATGGGTGAACTCATGCGGCAGCAGGTCGCGATCGGCCGCGTTCTTGCCCCACTCGGTGAAGTACTCCGGGCCCACTCCATTCTCGCTGGAACGCTGGTGCTCCAGGCCGTTGCCGCCCATCTGGTCCGACAGCGAGAACAGGAAGTCGTAATGATCGTAATGACGCGCGCCGTAGAGCTTGTACGCCTGGTCGACGAGCTTGCGGTGCGCCTCGATCTGCTCCGGCTTGGCCTCCAGGTACTTCGGATCGTCGGCGACGATGTTCAGCCGCACCGGCACCTTCGCGCCCGGGTCGAGATCGACCTGCTTGAAGTAGCGGCCGGCGTACACCGGCGAATCGAGCAGTGTGTCGAACGGCACCGGCTTGTAGCGCACCGTGTCGCCTTCCTGCGAGGCCACTTCCAGCGCCGTACCTGCCTGCCAGCCGCCGGGAAGCTTCAGTGCCGGCGCGATCTGGATCTGCCGCGCGTAGTGGCCGGCCGGATACAGCGCGACCTGGTTCCACTGCAGGTTGAGCATGTCCTGGGTCATGGTGATGCGACCCTGCTCGCCGGCGGTCGGCGTGAGCACGTCGAAGCTCACCTCCAGCGTACTGACGCCTTCCGGCACGACCAGCTTGAACGCATAGACATCGAGCGGATCGCGGCGCCAGGCGATGGGTTGGCCGTTGCCGCTGAACTTCAGGCCGGCGACGCGGTTGACCGGACCGCTGGGCGAGTGGTTGCCCGGGATCCACTGCGGATACAGCAGCGTCAGCGGACCCGGCTGCACCGGGATCTGCTGGCTGGCGCGGAACACGCGATGGCTCAGGTCGGTGGCGTCGATGGTCAACGACAGCGTGCCGGGATAGGCCACGTCCTGCGGCGGCGCGGTTTGCGCCTGGGTGACCGGTGCAGCGAGCAAGAAGGAAACCAGCAGCGGCAGCGCGCGCAGGCGCGGCGCAGCAGACGAACGACGAAGCATGTACTCAACCCTGTGGAAGACGGCCCCTGTGGAAGACGGCCAACCCCGCATCGTTACGAGGGTTGGCGCCTGCGCACCCCTGCCATTGGGCACGGTCGGGCGTGACCGCGGGCACGTTCGCCAGAATTGGCAAAGTTACCGCAATGCCACGTTGGCGCCGCGGCGCCACACCAGGCAGCGGTTGTTGGCCGGCATCGCCACGTCCTCGACCAGGTGCAGGCCGATGGCACGGGCCAGCGCGTCGACGTCTGCCGCGTCGCGGATGCCCGAGCGCGGATCGCGCGCCTTCAGCCAGCCATCGAAATCGCGGTTGCTGTCGCTGCTGTACTGCCCGTCGTAGTTGAAGGGCCCGTACACGACCACCACCGCATCATCGGCGAGCACGGTCGACAGGCCGGCGAAGAACGCCTGCACTTCGGGCCAGCCCATGATGTGCAGCGTGTTGGCACTGAACACCGCATCGAAGCGGCCGTCGTCGTTGTCTGCGCACGGCCACGTGCCGCCCGACACCTCCAGCTCCACCGGAGCCGGGGTGTTGCCCAGGTCCGCTTCGTCCAGCCACATGCGGATGCCCGGCAACGACGCGGCCTGGTCGCTGCATTGCCAGCGCAACCACGGCATCGCCGCGGCGAAGTACACCGCATGCTGGCCGGTGCCGCTGCCGACTTCGAGCACGTCGCGGCGATCGCCGAAGTGCTGGCGCAGGACATCGAGGATCGGATCGCGGTTGCGATCGCAGGCAGGGGCGTAGGGGCGCTCGGACATGCACGCTGTATAGCGCAACAGGCTGTCGAACGGCGTCGTCGCCGTCATCCTCGCAGGCGGGGATCCAGTGCCCGGACGTGAAAGCGTGACGGGCTGCTGACCGCGAATCGCAGGCAGACGCGGTGCCGTCACCCAACTGCCGCTATCCTCCCCCGCGTCCACACCCCGCACACGGCAGCGGGTGCACCGTGCGCCCCATCACGCCGACCCAACCGGAGAACCCCCATGTTCCGCAGCCTTTCCTTCGCGGTGATCGCATTGACGCTTGCCGGTTGCGCTTCGGCACCTCCCGCCGCCGGCGGCGCCGTGCCCCCGTCGGGTGTGTGCAATGTCGAAGCCGCGCGCTGGGCGATCGGCCAGGGCGTCAACGACGACATCGTCAACCGCATCCTGCGCGACACCGGCAGCCGCGAATCGCGCGTGCTGCGTCCCGGCCAGGCAGCCACCATGGATTACCGCGAAGACCGCATCAACGTCGACGTCAACGACCGCGGCGCGATCACCGGCCTGCGTTGCGGCTGATCGATGCAACGTCGGCACCTCGGCCTCCTTGCCGCCATCGTCCTGATCGGGCTGTGGCTGTGGACCAGACCTTCCGGCAACGGCGACCTGCATGCGCCGGTGACCACGCCGGCTGGCCAGGTGTCGGCGCCGGCGGCGCTGCCCGCCACCGGCACGCAATACCCCGCCTTCCTGCCGCGTGAGGCGCATGACGTCCTCGCGCGCATCGCGCAGGGCGGTCCGTACGCCCACCGCCAGGACGGCAGCGTGTTCCAGAACCGCGAGAAGCGCCTGCCCGCGCAGCCGCGCGGCTACTACCGCGAGTACACGGTCGAGACGCCGGGTTCCGACGACCGCGGTGCGCGCCGCATCATCACCGGCGGTGACCCGCCGGTGGAGTACTGGTACACGCAGGATCACTACCGCAGCTTCCGGCGCTTCGAGCTGCCACCGCTGGAGACACGCCGATGAGTGCGACTGACCTGCGCTCGATCCTGGCCGATCCGGCCCACAGCGGCGCCTACTTCATCGATGCGCGCGACACCGAATCGATGGCGCAGGCCGGCGAAGCGCTGGACTACGCGGTATTGCGCGTCGACCTGGCCGACTGCGCCGACAAGGCCTCGCTGATGCAGCGGTTTGCTGCCGCGGGGCAGTTCCCGGACTGGTTCGGCGGCAACTGGGATGCCCTGGCCGATGCGCTGGCCGACCTGTCGTGGCGGCCGGCGGACGGTTACCTGCTGCTGGTCGAGCACGCCGACGGCTGGCGCGCCGCGCACGGCGAGGATTTCGACACGCTGCTCGACATCCTCAACGAGAGCGCGTTCCGCTGGGCCGGCAACAACACCGCGTTCTGGGCGTTGCTGCCATTCCCCGCCGAACAGCTGGCGGCACTGGAAGACTGAAGGATCAGCCGGCCTCTGCCGCCGCCACCGGTGCCGCGGGCGCCGGCACCCGCGCGTAGCGCCAGGCAATCCCCACTGCGGCGACCAACAGCACCGATGCGATCAGGAACGGCGCACCAGGCAGGTGCACCGGCGCGCGATCGTCGATGAAGTAGCCGAAGCTGCCGGCGAACACTGCCGGGCCGATGATGCCGGCCAGGCTGACCAGGCTCATCAGCGCACCCTGGATGCGTCCCTGCACGTCGGCCCCGACCTGGCGCGTGATCAGCGCCTGCGTCGAGGGCGCCGCCAGGCCCCAGATCGCAGAGATCGGCAGGCCGAGCAGGAACACCCAGCCGACATCGGCGAAGCCGTAGATGGCGAACCCGACCGCGCCGAAGCACAGACCGGTGATCAGCGCGCGGCGCTCGCCGATCGCATGCACGATCTTCCCGACCAGGCCCGCCTGCACGATCACGTTGAGCACGCCCACAATCGCCAGCACGTAGCTGACCTCGCGCGGGCCCCACTGGTACTGGTAGTCGGCGAACAGCACGAACACGCTCGGATAGACGTAATGGGCGAGGTTGGCGATGAACACCACCGCCGCCAGCCCGAACACCTGCGGATAGCGCTTGAGCAGCACCAGCGAGCCAAGCGGATTGGCGTGCGACCAGTCGAAGCGCGCACTGCGCTTCTCCTTCGGCAGCGACTCGGGCAGCACGAACCAGCCGTAGCAGAAGTTGACCAGCGCCAGGCCGGCGGCGAACCAGAACGGCAGGCGCAGATCGATCTCGCCCAGCTGCCCGCCGATCAGCGGACCGACGATGAAGCCGACGCCAAAGGCGGCACCGAGCAGGCCGTAGCTCTTGGCGCGCTTGTCGGCCGGGGTGACGTCGGCGACGTAGGCGTTGGCGGTGGTGAAGCTGGCCGAGGTGATTCCGGAAATGATGCGCCCGACCAGCAGCCACGCCAGCGACGGCGCCAGCGCCATGAACACGAAGTCCAGGCCCAGGCCCAGGCACGAGATCAGGATCACCGGGCGGCGGCCGAACCGGTCCGACAGCGCGCCCTGGATCGGCGAGGTCACGAACTGGATCGCCGCGAACAGGAAGCCGAACGCCGCCACCCAGTAGGCCGCATGCGCGGTGTCGCCGCCGGCGAACTGCTCGATCAGGTGCGGCAGCACCGGAATGATCAGCCCGAACGAGAGCACGTCGATCAGGATGGTGACAAAAATGAAGGCGAGCGCGGCGCTACGGCGCGCGCCGCTGGCAGGAATCGAATCGGTCACGGATGGGCCGCAGGGGCGTGAGTCGGTAATCGCCAGAGTTTATCGCGGCGACAGACCGGCCCACGCGTACCCATGGTCACGCCGGCCGAACCGCCGTCATCGCGGTGAACGCGGGGACGAGGTGATTGCGGGCGCAATCGTTGCGAACCCCATGTCCATGAGACACCGCCGCGCAACGCCACAAACAATGGTTTCAGGCGTTACCAAAATCCGCCGAAACCCACCAAAGAACTCCACTGTCGTCAATGACTTAGCGCCAATCCAACGACCCCCATCGCCCTGCGTACGGTGCAAATTGCCGCATCGCACAATTTGTGCTTTATTCGGTTGAACCAGTGTCAAGGCAGGACGGACTGCGCGAGCGGACCGTCATGCCGCGTCGCTGCGAGCCAGGTTTCGTTGTCCAACGATTTCAAGCCGCCACTACTCACTGCCTGACAGCGACGACGGAGTAACGATGGAGCAGCAGTACCGCACCGGCCCTGTCGGTCTTTACGACCCCCGCGACGAGCGGGATGCCTGTGGTTTCGGCCTGATCGCGCAGCTCGACGATGCTCCGAGCCGTGCGATCGTCGATCGCGCCATCGATGCGCTGGTACGCATGACCCATCGCGGCGGCATCGCCGCGGACGGCCTCAGTGGCGATGGCTGCGGCCTGCTGATCCGCCAGCCCGATGCCTTCCTGCGCGCACTCGCCCGCGAAGCCGGCATTGCGCTGGGTTCGCACTACGCGTCGGGCCTGGTGTTCCTGCCGCATGACGAGGCCGACGCCGCGCGTGCGCGCGACACGCTCAACGCGCAGCTGCAGCGCGAGCGGGTCGATGTCGCCGGCTGGCGCGTCGTCCCGGTCGACACGAGCGCCTGCGGCGAGCTGGCCAAGCGGACGATGCCGCGCATCGAACAGGTCTTCGTCAAGCCTGCCGGCGCGTTCGATGCGGCGATTTTCCAGCGCTCGCTGTTCCTCGCCCGGCGTCGCGCCGAGCAGGCGCTGCGCGAGCTGGCCGACTTCTACGTGGTCAGCCTGTCGGCGGCGAGCATCGGCTACAAGGGCATGGTCCTGCCCGATCGCCTCGCCCAGCTCTATCCGGACCTGCAGCGCGCCGACCTCACCGCCAGCGTGGTGGTGTTCCACCAGCGCTTCTCCACCAACACCACGCCGCGCTGGCCGCTGGCGCAGCCATTCCGCCTGCTGGCGCACAACGGCGAGATCAACACCATCGCCGGCAACCGTGCCTGGGCGCAGGCGCGCGTGCATGCCTGGCACACGCCGGCGCTGGACCTGACCGAGTTCGATCCGGTCATCAGCACCGACGGCTCGGACTCGCAGTCGCTCGACAACATGCTCGAGCTGCTCCAGGCCGGTGGCATGGACCTGCTCAAGGCGATGCGGATCCTGATCCCGCCGGCCACGCAGTCGCTTGAATACAAGGACGCCGACCTCGCCGCGTTCTACGAGTACTACGCGCTCAACACCGAGCCGTGGGATGGCCCGGCCGGCATCGTCACCGTCGACGGCCGCTACGCCGCGTGCACCCTCGACCGCAACGGCCTGCGCCCGGCGCGCTGGCTGCGCACGCGCGACCGCCACTTCCTCATCGCCTCCGAAGCCGGCGTGTGGGAACTGCCGGCCGAGGAGATCGAGGCCAAGGGCAAGCTCGGCCCGGGCGAGATGATCGCCGCCGACCTCTACCTGGGCGAGCTGCTCGACTCCGACGCGATCGACCGCATCAACCGCGCACGCGCGCCGTACAAGCGCTGGCTCAAGCAGGGCATGACCTATCTGCAGACCGAGCTGATCGACCCGCAGCTGGCGGCCGAACCGTTCGACGCCGAGACGCTTTCGGCATTCCAGAAGCTCTTCCAGCTCACCCGCGAGGAGCGCGAGCAGGTGCTGCGTCCGCTGGCCGAGACCGAGCAGGAAGGCATCGGCTCCATGGGCGACGACGTGCCGATGGCGGTGTTGAGCCAGCAGGTGCGACCGCTCTACGACCAGTTCCGCCAGGCCTTCGCCCAGGTCACCAATCCGCCGATCGATCCGTTGCGCGAGGACTGCGTGATGTCGCTGGCGACGCAGCTGGGCCGCGAGGGCAATGTCTTCGCCGACGGCCCGGGCAATGTCGGCCACGTGCATCTGAACTCGCCGGTGCTCTCGCAGCGCAAGCTGCGCCAGCTGCTGGCGATGGCGCCGTATGACGAGTCGCACGCGTTGATCCACCTGCATTACGCGCCGGAGGAGGGCCTCAAGGCCGCACTGGAGCGGATCTGCGCCGAGGCCGAAGCCGCCACGCGCGCCGGCAAGGTGCTGCTGGTGCTCAGCGACCGCTACCCGCAGCCCGGGCGGCTGATGGCGCACGCCCTGCTCGCCACCGGTGCGGTCCACCAGCACCTGGCCCGCGCCGGCATCCGCTGCGAATCGAACCTCATCATCGAAACCGGCACCGCGCGCGATCCGCACCATTTCGCCTGCCTGCTCGGCTTCGGCGCGACCGCGGTGTACCCGTACCTGGCCTACCAGACGCTGCACGACCTGGGCGTGCGCGGCATCCTCAAGACCAAGCACGGCGAAGTCGCGCAGATCGGCCGCAGCTACCGGCGCGGCATCAAGAAGGGCCTGCTCAAGATCATCTCGAAGATGGGCATCAGCACCATCGGCAGCTACCGCGGTGCGCGCCTGTTCGAGATCGTCGGCCTCGACCGCGAGGTGGTCGACCTGTGCTTCGCCGGCACGCCGTCGCGGATCGGTGGCGCCGGCTTCGACGACCTGCATGCCGACGCCGCCCAGCTCGCCGACCACGCCTGGAACGTCAATGCCCTGCCGGCGATTGGCGGCCTGCTCAAGTACACGCCGGGCGGCGAGTACCACCTGTTCAACCCCGACGTGGTCGTGCGCCTGCAGCGCGCAGTGACGACGGGAGACTGGAACGACTGGCTCAGCTATGCCGAAGCGGTGAACGAGCGACCGACGGCGGCGCTGCGCGACCTGCTCGAAGTCGATGCTTCGGCCGTTACGCCCATCTCCATCGACGAAGTCGAGCCGGTGTCGGCCATCGTGCGCCGCTTCGACTCGGCGGCGATGAGCCTGGGAGCGCTGTCGCCGGAGGCGCACGAAGCACTGGCGATCGCGATGAACCGCCTCGGCGGGCGCAGCAATTCCGGCGAGGGCGGCGAAGACCCGGTCCGCTACGGCACCGACAAGGTCAGCAAGATCAAGCAGATCGCCTCGGGACGCTTCGGCGTGACGCCCGAATACCTGGTCAATGCCGAGGTGCTGCAGATCAAGATCGCCCAGGGCGCCAAGCCCGGCGAAGGCGGCCAGCTGCCTGGCCACAAGGTCAATGAACTGATCGCGCGCCTGCGTTACGCGATGCCCGGCATCGGCCTGATCTCGCCGCCGCCGCACCACGACATCTACTCGATCGAGGACCTCGCGCAGCTGATCTTCGACCTCAAGCAGGTCAATCCGCAGGCGCTGGTCTCGGTGAAGCTGGTCTCGCACGCCGGCGTCGGCACGATTGCGACCGGCGTGGCCAAGGCCGGCGCGGACCTGGTCACGATCTCCGGCCATGACGGCGGCACCGGCGCCAGCCCGCTGTCGTCGATCCGCTACGCCGGCACGCCGTGGGAACTGGGATTGTCGGAAGCGCGCCAGGCGCTGATCGCCAATGACCTGCGCGAACGCGTGATCCTGCAGACCGACGGCGGCCTCAAGAGCGGCCTGGACGTGATCAAGGCCGCCCTGCTCGGCGCCGAGAGCTTCGGCTTCGGCACCGCGCCGATGATCGCGCTGGGCTGCAAGTACCTGCGCATCTGCCACCTCAACAACTGCGCCACCGGCGTGGCCACGCAGGACGACGCCCTGCGCCGCGACCATTTCACCGGCCTGCCGGAACGTGTCGAGAACTTCTTCCGCCTGCTCGCCGAGGAAGTGCGCCTGTGGCTGGCGCAACTGGGCGTGCGCACGCTGGGTGAACTGGTCGGCCGCACCGACCTGCTGCGCCAGGTCGATGGCGACAGCGATCGCCAGCATGGCCTCGACCTGGCGCCGCTGCTGGCCGGCACCGGCCTGGCGCACGGCGGCCACTGCGGCTCGCCGCAACCGGCAGCCGATCCGCAAGGCCTCGCCGCCCGGCTCGACGCCGAACTGGCCGATGCGATCGACCAGAAACTTGGCGGCGAATACCGCCATGCCATCCGCAACACCGATCGCAGCATCGGCGCGCGCCTGTCCGGGCGCATCGCCCGTGTGCACGGCGATCGCGGCATGAGCGACACGCCGCTGACGCTGCGCTTCGACGGCACTGCCGGCCAGAGCTTCGGCGCCTTCAACGCCGGCGGCCTGCACTTCGAGCTCAACGGCGAAGCCAACGACTATGTCGGCAAGGGCATGGCGGGCGGGCGCATCGTGATCCGTCCGCCGCAGGGTGCGCGCTACGTCGCCCACGAAACGCCGATCCTCGGCAACACCTGCCTGTACGGCGCCACCGGCGGCGAGCTGTATGCCGCCGGCCGCGCCGGCGAGCGCTTCGCGGTGCGCAATTCCGGCGCGACCGCGGTCGTGGAAGGCGCCGGCGACCACTGCTGCGAGTACATGACCGGCGGCGTCGTCGCCGTGCTCGGCCGCACCGGCCTCAACTTCGGTGCCGGCTTCACCGGTGGCATGGCCTACGTGCTCGACACCGAGCGCGATTTCGTCGACCGCTACAACCACGAACTCATCGACATCCTGCGCATTGCCGCCGACGGTTTCGAGAACCACCGCTCGCACCTGCGCGAACTGCTCGAGTCGCACATCCGCCTCACCGGCAGCGCCTGGGCACAGCGGATCCTGGACGAGATGCGCGACTACCTGGGCAAGTTCTGGCTGGTGAAGCCGAAGGCGGCAAGCCTGGAATCGTTGGCCGAGAACCTGCGGAGGGCCGCGTGAGCAAGATGGACGCAAAGAAGCCCGTGTTCGCCTTCCGCGAGACCCCCCGGCAGATGCCGGCGCGGATCCCGCTCGAGTTGCGGCAGAGCGGCGACTGGAACGAACTCTACGGTCGCTTCGGCGAGGCCGAGGCCAAGCACCAGGCCGGGCGCTGCCTGGACTGCGGCAACCCGTACTGCGCCTGGAAGTGCCCGCTGCACAACTACATCCCGAACTGGCTCGAACTGGCGCGCGAAGGCCGCATCCACGAGGCCGCCGCGCTCGCCCACGAGACCAACCCGCTGCCGGAAGTGTGTGGGCGCGTGTGCCCGCAGGATCGCCTGTGCGAAGGCAGCTGCACGCTCAATGACGGTTTCGGCGCGGTCACCATCGGTGCGGTCGAGAAGTACATCGCCGACCGCGCGCTCGCCGACGGCTGGCGGCCGGACCTCTCGCGCGTGGTCGCCACCGGCAAGCGCGTGGCGGTGATCGGTGCCGGCCCGGCGGGTCTGTCGTGCGCGGACCGGCTGGCGCGTGCCGGCATCGAAGCGGTGGTGTTCGACCGTTACGAACAGATCGGCGGCCTGCTCCACTTCGGCATCCCCAGTTTCAAGCTCGACAAGTCGGTGATGGCCACGCGCCGCGACGTGCTCGAGGGCATGGGCGTGACGTTCCGCCTCGGCGTCGAGATCGGTCGCGACGTAGGCCTGGACACGCTGCTGGCGGAGTTCGACGCGGTGTTCCTGGGACTGGGCAGCTATCGCTATACCGATGGCGGACTGCCGGGCCAGGACCTGCGCAACGTCCTGCCTGCCCTGCCTTTCCTGGTGCAGAACGGGCGCCTGGTGCACGGCGCCGATGACGTCGTCGGCAAGCCGATCGCCGGCTGGGAAGACCACGTCGCCCTGCCCGACCTGCGCGGCAAGCGCGTGGTCGTGCTCGGCGGCGGCGACACCGGCATGGACTGCGTGCGCAGCGCGGTGCGCCTGGGCGCATCGCGCGTCACCTGCGCCTATCGCCGCGACGAAGCCAACATGCCCGGCTCGGCGCGCGAGGTGTCCAATGCGCGCGAGGAAGGCGTGCAGTTCCTGTTCAACCGGCAGCCGCTGGAACTGCTCGGCGAAGACGGCGACGTCTCCGGCGTGCGCGTGGCCGAGACCCGATTGGGCGCACCCGATGCACAGGGCCGCCAGAATGCCGAGATCGTCGAAGGCAGCGAGTCCGTGCTGGCGGCAGACGTGGTGATCATCGCGTTCGGCTTCCAGCCCGATCCGCCGGAATGGCTGTCTGCGCATGGGATCGAGCTGGAAGGCAACGGACGCATTCGCGTGCAGCCTGCCGCCACGGGCTGTGGCTCGCGGAAGAAGGCGCCCGCGGATGCGCGGCTGCCGTTCCAGACAGCAAATCCACGGGTCTTCGCCGGTGGCGACAGCGTCCGTGGCGCCGACCTGGTGGTCACGGCGGCGTACGAAGGAAGGGAAGCTGCCGCCGGGATTGTGCGATTGCTCCTGGGGTGACGGAAGGTGTGCCGCAGGTGTTGCGGCACACAAGCGGCGTGTTCAGTGCGGCCCCAGTCGCGGCCCTTCCGGCTGCCCTGGCGAGGAATTGGTGCGCAGCAAGCTTTCCAGATTTCGTACGCCGCGCATCGCCGAGACCTCGCGCAGGAGATCCTCGAACTCCTCCTCGGCCACGGCGCCCTTGAGCTGCACCCATCCATCGTGCACGTGCACCTCGACGTCGCGCGGATGACCCACCACGCGACCCAGTCGGGCGCGGATGCGATCGTGCAGGCGGTCGTCGTCGAGTAGCTCGGACGACAGGCTGGAGCGCCCGCGCGCGGCAACGCCCTTGAGGCGATGGGCGGCGCGCCTGGCCTTGCCACGCACGTAATGTCCGGCATCGCTGCCTAGCGATGCACTGCGGTCGCGGATCAAGGCACGACGCCGGCGCCCGGTGTTGGGGTCCATCAGGTACATCGCCAGCGCACCGGCGGCGAATGCCGCCGCGATGCTGCACACCACTTTCAACGTGTTCCGCGCGGATGGCTCGCTCATGGGCATCTCCAGGATCCGTTGACGTGAACCTGGATCCTGCCAAAGCGTTCGCAAACGATGTGCGAAGAAACGGCCATGATTTGCTTAATGCGGCCGAATCAGGGCGCGATCGCGCTCGCTCGTCGGCTGAACCAACGGCAACGCAGTGTACGGCCGGTTACCGCCCCGGCCCGACATCGATGAACTGCAGGAACTCCGCACGGGTCCGCGCATCCTCGCGGAAGCTGCCCAGCATCTTCGACGTGATCATGCTCACGCCGCGCTTGTGCACTCCGCGCGTGGTCATGCACTCGTGCGCGCCTTCGATCACCACACCGACACCGCGCGGCTGCAGCACATCCTGGATCACCTGCGCGATCTGCGCGGTCATCTTCTCCTGCACCTGCAAGCGTCGCGCGTAGGTCTCGACCACGCGCGCGAGCTTGCTGATGCCGACGACCTTGCCGTCCGGCAGGTAGCCGACGTGCGCCTTGCCGATGATCGGTGCCATGTGGTGTTCGCAATGGCTCTCGAACTCGATGTCGCGCAGCACGATCATCTCGTCATAGCCCTCGACTTCCTCGAAGGTGCGCTTGAGGTAATCGGCCGGGTCCTCGGCATAGCCGCTGAACCAGTCCGTGTATGCCTTGGCCACGCGCTTGGGCGTGTCGAGCAGGCCTTCGCGGGCCGGGTCGTCGCCGGCCCAGCGCAGCAGGGTGCGCACGGCCGCTTCGGCCTGTTCGCGGGACGGCTTGTCGTTGTCGGCCATGACGCGGGCTCCTTTGGGGGACGCAAATGCTACTCCACCGGGGCGGAGAGGATAAAAAAACGCCGCAGGCGGGATGAGGCCCTGCGGCGTGAAGAAGGCTGCGAGGCCTTGATTGACCGCGCCGAGCAACCGATGGCGACACGCCCGAGGGAGGGGGAAAGCGTGCCGCCACCGGCCGTCGGTTTGGATGGGGGAAGGGTGTCAGCGCTGGGCTACGTCCTCGCGCAGCGGCACGCGGGTCGGCCAACCGCCGGCCAGCGCCTTGTACAGCGCGACCGCGTTGCTGACGCTGCGGGTACGGCCGTCGGCGAAGGCCTCCTGCGCGACCAGCTGCGTGCGCTCGGCATCGAGCACCTCGAACAGGTCGGCCGCACCGGCCTCGTAGCGGACGCGCGCCAGGCGTGCCGCGGTCGCGCTGTCGATCGCGGCCTGCTCCAGGTGCTGGTCCTCGACGCGGGCCCGGGCGTAGCGCACCAGCGCGTTCTCGGTGTCTTCCAGCGCCAGCAGCACGGCCTGCTCGTAGCGGGCAAGGTCGCCGGCCGCGTCGGCATCGGCTGCGGCGATGCGCGCACGCACCCGGCCGATGTCGAGGAACGACCAGTCGATGCCCAACCCGACCAGGCGGGTCTCGCTGTCACGCTCGAACAGCGCGCTGCTGTCGATTGCCTGGCTGCCGATCAAACCGAACAGCGTGAAGCGCGGGAACAGGTCGGCCGTGGCCACGCCAATCCTGGCGGTGGCGGAATGCAGGCGATGCTCGGCGGCGATCACGTCGGGACGGTTGCGCAGCAGTTCGCCCGGGGTACCGGGGTCGAGCCGCGCCGGCAGTGTCGGCAACGCTTGCTGCGGCGTCAGGTCGCCGATCAGCGCTTCGGGCGTCTGCCCGGTGAGCACGCCGAGTCGATGCATGTTCACCGCGACCTGCGCTTCCAGGTTGGGAACGCGCGACAGGGTCGCTTCGAGCTGGGCGCGGGCACGCGAGGTATCGAACTCGGTACCGCGGCCGGCATCGAAGCGGGCCTGCACCAGGCGCAGGGTCTCGCGCTGGTTCTCGGAGTTGTCGCGGGCCACGCGCAGCCGCTCCTGCAGGCCGCGCAGTTCGACATAGGTGCGGGCCACTTCGCCGACGATGGCGACCTGCAAGGCGTCCAGGTCGGAAGCCGTCGCCCATGCTTCAGCGCGCTGCGACTCGACGTTGCGGCGGACGCGACCGAACAGGTCGAGTTCCCAGCTGGCGTCGGCCTGCACGTTGTAGCTCTCGCCGTCGCGATCGTTGCGGCCGACGCCCGGTGCCTGGTCCGCGCTCGAGCGCGAGTCCGTTCCCGTGGCGCTGGCGGTCACGGTCGGGAAGCGGTCGAGCTTGGCGTTGCGCAGCAATGCGTTGGCACGGTCGTAGCTGGCCAGGGCGATGCGCAGGTCGTGGTTGGCGACCAGCGATTCCTCGACCAGCCGCGTCAGCAGCGGGTCGTTGAAGCTGGTCCAGAACTCGGCGTTGGCCTGCGGCGTCGCCGTCTCCGCCGCGGCGGCATTGCTGCCGTCGGGCGAAGCGGTGGCCGTGGCGGGTGCGCCTTCGTCTCGGGCGAAGGTGGCCGGCTTCGGCATGTCAGGGCGAACGTAGTCCGGCCCGACCGCGCACGCGGCCAGCGCGAGCGCCAGCAGCGACGGCGCGAATACTTTCGCCACCGAGGC
Organism: Lysobacter sp. S4-A87; assembly: GCF_022637455.1. Taxonomy (NCBI): domain Bacteria; kingdom Pseudomonadati; phylum Pseudomonadota; class Gammaproteobacteria; order Lysobacterales; family Lysobacteraceae; genus Lysobacter; species Lysobacter sp. S4-A87. The sequence goes on along the minus strand of NZ_CP093341.1, from coordinate 2,465,858 downwards.
GACCTTCAGTCGTTGCGGTATCTGCACGATGGAATCCTCGTTGCGATTCAGTGCCTGGCTGTTCGGTGCATTCATCGGCGTCTTACGCATGGGCCTTCCCCATCGAGCTCTGCTCGCTGACCCACTTCGGCGTCTTGCTCACCATCTTGCGCAGGGCGACATAGAACACCGGAGTCAGGAACAGGCCGAACAGGGTCACGCCGAGCATGCCGGCGAACACGGTGATGCCCGTGGCCGAGCGGACCTCGGCACCGGCGCCATGCGACAGCACCAGCGGCACGGTGCCGGCGATGAAGGCGATCGAGGTCATCACGATCGGGCGCAGACGCAGGCGGCAGGCTTCCAGGGCGGCTTCGACGATGCTCTTGCCCTGCATCTCAAGTTCACGGGCGAACTCGACGATCAGGATCGCGTTCTTGCACGCCAGGCCCATCAGCACGACCAGGCCCACCTGCACGAACACGTTGTTGTCGCCACCGGTGAGCCACACGCCGGCCAGGGCCGAGAGCATGCACATCGGCACGATCAGGATCACCGCCAGCGGCAGGGTCCAGCTTTCGTACAGCGCCGCCAGCACCAGGAAGGCGAGCAGGATCGCGAGCGGGAACACTACCAGCGCGGCATTGCCCTGGGTGGCCTGCTGGAAGCTCAGGTCGGTCCACTCCAGGCTCATGCCGTTGGGCAGCACCTTGGCGGCGATTTCCTCGAGCTGGCCCATGGCCTGCGCCGACGACAGCATGCGCGGATCGGCTTCGCCTGCCAGGTCGGCCGCCGGATAACCGTTGTAGCGCAGCACCGGGTCGGGGCCGTAGGTCTGCTTGATCGTCACCATCGAGCCGATCGGCACCATCTCGCCGCGGTCATTGCGGGTACGCAGGTTGGCGATGTCCTCGACGCTGTCGCGGTAGGAACCGTCCGCCTGGGCGATCACCTGCCAGGTACGGCCGAACTGGTTGAAGTCGTTGACGTACGCCGAACCCAGGTAGGTCTGCAGCGTGTCGAACAGCTCCGTCAGCGGCACGCCCTGTGCCTTGGCCTTGACGCGATCGACCTCGGCGTCGAGCTGCGGCACGTTGGCCTGGTAACTGCTGATAGGGAAGCCCATGCCCGGCGTCTGCGACACCGCGCCCTGGAACGAGTTCACCGCGTTCTGCAGCGCGCCGTAGCCGAGGTTGCCACGGTCCTCGATGAACATCTGGTAGCCCGAACCATTGCCCAGGCCCAGGATCGGCGGCGGCATGAACGAGAAGGTGAAGCCTTCCTGCAGCCCGGCGATCTTCTGGTTGATCTCGGCGTTGATCTGCTCGGCAGTGCGTCCGTTGCGCTCGCTGAACGGCTTGAGCGGGAAGAACGCCACGCCGGTGTTGGGCGTGTTGGTGAACTGCAGGGCGTTCAGGCCCGGGAACGCGATCGAATGCGCCACGCCGTCGGTGTTCATGGCGATGTCGCTGACCTTCTTCAGCAGCGCATCGGTACGGGCGATCGACGAGCCCTCAGGCAGCTTCACGCCGGCGATCAGGTACAGCTTGTCCTGGATCGGAATGAAGCCGGCCGGCACGATCTTGAACATCAGGCCAGTGGCGACCAGCAGCACCGCGTACACCGCGAACACCGCGCCGCGACGGCCCAGCGTGCGGGAAACGGCACCCTGGTACTTGTTGGAGCTGGAGTTGAAGAAGCGGTTGAACGGACGGAATACCCAGCCAAACGCGCGGTCGATCAGGCGCGACGGTGCGTCCTTCGGTGCGCCGTGCGGCTTGAGCAGGCGCGCGGCCAGGGCCGGCGACAACGTCAGCGAGTTGATCGCCGAGATCACCGTCGAGATGGCGATGGTCACCGCGAACTGCTTGTAGAACTGCCCGGTCACGCCCGACAGGAACGCCATCGGCACGAACACCGCGCACAGCACCAGCGCGATCGCGACGATCGGCCCGGACACTTCCTTCATCGCCTGGTGCGCCGCATCCATCGGCGACAGGCCTTCCTCGATGTTGCGCTCGACGTTCTCCACGACCACGATCGCGTCGTCCACCACGATGCCGATCGCCAGCACCAGGCCGAACAGGCTCAGGGTGTTGATCGAGAATCCGAGCAGGTACAGCGCGGCAAACGTGCCCACCACCGACACCGGCACCGCGATCAGCGGAATGATCGAAGCGCGCCAGGTCTGCAGGAACAGGATCACCACCAGCACCACCAGTGCGATCGCTTCCAGCAGCGTGGTCACCACGGCCTTGATCGAATCGCGCACGAAGATGGTGGTGTCGTACACGGCCTCGTACTTGACGCCGGCCGGGAAGCGCTTGGACATCTCGTCCATCGACGAGATCACCTTCTCCTGGATCTCCAGCGCGTTCGCGCCCGGCGCCTGGAAGATGCCGATGCCGACCGCGCTCTTGCCGTCGAGCTGCGAACGCAGCGTGTAGTCGCCGGCGCCCAGTTCCAGGCGGGCGACGTCGGACAGGCGGACGATCTCGCCGTCGGCGCCACTCTTGAGCACGATCTGGCCGAACTCCTCGACCGAGCGCAGGCGGCCCTGGGCGTTGATCAGGGTCAGGAAGTCGCTGCTCGGCATCGGCTCGGCGCCGAGCTGGCCGGCCGAGACCTGCACGTTCTGCTCGCGCATCGCCCGCACCACGTCGCCAGCGGTGAGGCCGCGCGAGGCGATCTTGTCCGGGTCGAGCCAGGCGCGCATGGCGTAGTCGCCACCGCCGAAGATCTGCGCGTCGCCGACGCCCTGGATGCGCGCGAGCGCGTCCTTGACGTGCAGGCGGGCGTAGTTGCGCAGGTACAGCGTGTCGTACTTGCCGTCAGGCGACGTCAGGTGCACGACCATCAGGAACGTCGGCGACTGCTTCTGCGTGGTCACGCCCTGCCGGCGAACGTCCTCGGGCAGGCGCGCGAGCGATTGCGCGACGCGGTTCTGCACGCGCACGGCCGCGTCGTCGGCATCGGTGCCGGGACGGAACGTGACGGTCATCTGCAGCACGCCGTCGGAACCGGCGACCGACTTGATGTACATCATGTCCTCGACGCCGTTGATCGCTTCTTCAAGCGGCGTGGCCACGGTTTCGGCGATCACCTTCGGGTTGGCGCCCGGGTAGACCGTGCGCACCACCACCGAAGGCGGCACCACTTCCGGGTACTCGCTGATCGGCAGGATGGGTATGGCGATCAGGCCGGCGGCGAAGATCACGATCGACAGCACGGCGGCGAAGATCGGTCTGTCGATGAAGAACTTTGAAAAGTCCATGAGGGGTTCCTGATGCGGCCTTCAGGCCGCAAAGTCCTGGGCGACGCCGGGGGCGTCGCCAAACGGTGACTGCTTTTTCCGCCCTCCCCTGCAGGCAGGGGAGGGGCACTCGATTACTTCATCGCGACTTTCATCTCGGGAGCAGCCGCGCCCATCGCGATCTGCTTCGGTGACACCGGCATGCCCGGGAAGAACACCTTCTGCACGCCGTGCACGATCACCTTGTCGGTCGGTGCCAGGCCCGCGTTGACGACGCGCAGGCCGTCGACGATGCGGCCGAGCTGCACATCCTTGCGGGTGGCGGCGTTCTTCGGGCCGAGCACGTAGACGTACTTGCGGTCCTGGTCGGTCAGCACGGCCTTCTCGTCGATCAGCATCGCCTTGACGCTGCTGCTGCCTTCCAGCTGCACGCGCGCGAACAGGCCCGGGGTGAAGATGCGGTCCGGGTTGCGCAACACGGCGCGGGCGCGGATGGTGCCGGTGGCTGCATCGACCTGGTTGTCGGTGAAGTCGACCGTGCCTTCATGCGGGTAGCCCTGCTCGTTGGCCAGGCCGACGCGAACCGGGTTCTGCGACTGCGCACGCTTGCCGTCGCGGGCCAGCGCCTGGTAGCGCAGGAAGCTCTGCTCGTCGGCTTCGAAGTAGACGAACACCGGGTCCTGCGAGACCAGCGTGGTCATCAGCGTCGAATCGGCTTGGGCGAGGTTGCCCTCGGTGACCGCGGCGCGACCGGCGCGGCCGTTGATCGGCGAACGCACCTGGGTGAACTGCAGGTCGAGCTGGGCGTTGGCGACGGCCGCTTCGGCTGCACGCACCGCGGCGTTGCCCTGGGTGGTGGCGGCACGACGGGTCTCGAACTCTTCGCGCGAGATCGCCTTCGCCTCGACCAGGGTCTGGGCACGCACGTCCTGGGTCTGGGCGAGACGGGCCTCGGCGCGGGCGCGCTCGAGGTCGGCCTGGGCCTGGTCCAGCTGGGCCTTGTAGCGGCGCTGGTCGATGACGAACAGCAGGTCGCCCTTCTTCACTTCCTGGCCTTCCTGGTAGGCCACGCGCTCGACGTAACCGGAGACGCGCGGACGCAGTTCGACCGTTTCGATCGCGGTGACGCGACCGGTGAAGTCGTCCCACTCGCTGACCTGCTTGCTCAGCACCTGGGCAACGCTGACTTCCGGCGGCGGCGGCATGCCCGCGCCGGGCTCGGCCTGGCTGCTGCAGGCGGTGATGACCGCAGCAAACAGAAGGCTCGCCGCAAGGGCGAGGACGGGTACTCCGGAGGTGGAGCGGGCCAATGCTTTGCGGGGGCTCATGGCGAGGAAGGTTCCTGGTTCGAAAACGGCGGGTTGTTGTTATTGGTTTCGTTACTGGGTGAAAGCAGGTTCCTGAGCAGCGTGCGCGCGTCCTGCAGACAGCGTGATGGCAGCAGTGCGTCAGGGCCCGATGTGACTTCGGTTGCGGTTTGAGCGTCAGCTTGGGCTTGCGCTTCGTATTCGTCCGTTACCTGAGAGGTAATCGAACCAGCGTCGACGGAATCGACATCGACGCTGTCGTTGGGTACGACGTCGGCGTAACGGACCACCGCCTGCGCCGCGGTAGCGGTACCAATCGGTTCGACAAGGGCCAATGCGCGCTGGCCGACGGCAATCGCGCTGGGCCATTGCGGGCAGGCGTGCTCGCGATTGAGTTCGGTGCTGACCGGGCTGTCGATCGACAGCAGCTGCACGCGCACACCCATGCTCCGCGCCTCTTCATGCAGCACGCGCGCGAGCATGCGCAGCGCCGCAGTGGCGATGGAGCGATGGCCATAGCCGGCCCATGGCTGTTCCGCGCCCGGCCCGCCAATCAGCACATAGGTGCCACCACGGTTGCCCTGTGCCAGCAGCGGCAGCAGGTGCCGTGCCGCCGCCAGGTGCGGCAGCAGGTCCTCGTCGAGGCGCTGGCGCAGGTAGGCAGCGGGATGGTCGAGCAGGCGGCCGCGGCCGGAACTGCCCGAGACCGCCGCGATTACTCCGCCGATCGGCCGGCCGAGCTTGCCCAGCGCCTTGGCCAGGCGCTCGCCGTCGGCGTCACTGCTGATCGAACCGGCAACCACGCTCAGGTCGGCCTTGGGGTGGTGCGACTTCAGGCATTGCAGGCCGGACTTGTCGCGGGCGACCGCGATCACCGGCCGGCCGGCCGCGAGCGCGGCCTCGACCACGCCGCGGCCGACTCCGCCCGTGGCTCCCAGGACGACGACGGGCGTCCTGGCAACCGACGCCTTCTGGGCCGATGCCTGCTGGGCGGGACGGGCGACGGGGGATTTCACATCCGGCTCCAATGTCCCGAATGCGGGATTTTCTCTCCCGCCACCGGGACGGTTTCGCGACGCGTGGCCTGCTGCAGGACAGCACTGATGATGGGAAGAACCAGCATCGCGGCCGGCAGGACGAGGGTGAACGCGAGCACCCAGGTCAGCATCCAGAATTCGTCCGGGCCCGCGGCCAGGCCCTGCTGGACCACGAGCGCGGCCAGGCCGATCAGCGCCGTCATGGCGATCAGCATCAACGGCAGGAAGGCGTAACGGGCTTGGCGGGGAGTCAACATGGCGGGGGACCAGGCAGGGGATTGGGGGAATCTGCGGGACAGACTAGGCCTCCGACCGGCACTTGATTAGCCGGTAATTGAGGGAATAATTGTCCCGTGATCGGTCCAAACCCCCCATGGACCTCCCCGCCTCCCCCGGCGCGCCACCCAGGAGCCCCCCGCCATGGCCCGCGATCTAAATGACACCCTGATCTTCGTGAGGGTGGTCGAACACGGCAGTTTCATCTCCGCCGCCCGCGCCCTGCAGCTGCCCAAGACCACGGTCAGCCGCAAGGTCCAGGAACTGGAAACCCGCCTCGGTGCGCAGCTGCTGCACCGGACCACGCGCAAGCTCGGCCTGACCGAAGCCGGCAACATCTACTTCGAACATTGCCAGCGCATCGCGCGCGAACTCGACGAAGCCGAGAGCGCGGTGGGCCAGTTGCAGGGCGGCCCACGCGGCTGGTTGCGCTTCACCGCGCCGTACTCGGTCGGCATCACCTGGATCGCGCCGCTGCTGGGCGAGTTCCATGCGCGCCATCCGGAAGTGCGCGTCGACATGGTGCTGACCAACGAAGCGCTGGACATCATCGACAAGGAAATCGATGTCGCCCTGCGCGTGGGCAACCTTCCCGACTCCAACCTGATCGCACGCAAGCTGGCCACGTTCCGTACCCAGGTCTATGCGAGCCCGAACTACATCGCCCGCCACGGCGAACCGCTGCACCCTGACGACCTGATCCACCACCGCACGGTGGCGATGCCGAAGTCGCGTCGCAACGGCCAGTATTTCTGGTCGCTGAGCGATGGCCAGCGAACGGTCGATTACCGCATCGACCCGGTGCTGCTCGCCAACGATCCGGCGCCGCTCAGTGGTGCGCTGTTGTGCGGTGAAGGGCTGATGCTGGCCAGCGACGTCACCGTGAAGGCCTATGCCGAGCAGGGTTACGTGCAGCGGGTGCTGGCCGGCTGGACCGGACCGGAGTACGAGTTCAACGCCGTGTTCCCGCGCGGCCGCGTGCAGTCACCGAAGGTGCGCGCGTTCGTCGACTTCCTGGTCGAGCGCCTCAACTTCGACGCCGACTACATGCAGGTGCTGTGCCCGAACGTGCGTGCGCGCTACCAGGCAGCGGAGAAGTCGGCCGCCGAAGCGATCACCGCCGAGCTGGCCAAGGTCGCCGGGCTGCCGGCGGCGAAAGCCAAGCGCAAGGCCAAGCCGCTGCAGGAGCCGGTGGGGTCGGAGATCGACGAAGAGGAGTGAGGCGGCACTCCCTTGGACTGGAGGGCCGCCCTAGCCCCGCAACCGCCAGGCCAACCCCGATACCCGCGCCGCGTGTCGCGCCAGCGCCGCACGCAGCACCGCGTCACTCGCGCACACATGCAGTTCGCTGCGTGCGCGAGTGACCGCCGTATACAGCAGCTCGCGCGACAAAGTCCGCGCGTCCTGCCGCGGCAGCAGCAGCCACACCGTGTCGAACTCCGAGCCCTGCGCCTTGTGCACCGTCATCGCGAACGCGCCGGTATGCGCCGGCAGCGCAGCGGGGTGGAAGCCGCGGACGCCTTCGCTGCCACCGGCAAACCAGGCCACGGTGTGGCCCTTGGCGTCGCGCTGGCAGACGCCGATGTCGCCATTGAACAATCCGTGGCGGTAACTGTTCTCCGTCACCAGCAGCAGCCTGCCATGGAAGTACGGATCGCGATGGGCACCGGCCAGCGCCTCTTCGATGCGGGCATTGAGCACGCCTGCACCCTGCGCGCCTTCGCGCAATGCGGTCAGCACGCGCAGGGCCGACGCACGTTGCAGGGCGACCACCGGGTCATCGAGTTCGAGCAACCCGCGCCAGACGGACAGCAGCGTTTCCCGCCGCGGCCCGACCAGCGGGTCGGTGACGCCCTCGTGGAAGTGGACGCCGGCGAGCGCGTTGGTGCGCAGCAGTTCGCTGGTGCGGTCGGCATCGCCGACACGCAGCGCGTCGGCGAGCGGCGCCAGGTCCAGCGACTGCGACTGGCGGTAACCACGCAGCAGCTGCACGCGGTGTCCGCTCAACGGGGTGCCCGCAGGCGATGCCGTTGCGGTGTCGCCAAGCAGGGGCTGCAGGCTCTGCGCCAATGACACCGGCAACGCCTCGCCCTCGCCTGCCGCATCGGTGATCGCGGCGAGCACATCGCCGGCCTCGATCGAGGGCAACTGGTCTCTGTCGCCGAGCAGGATCAGGCGGGCGCCATCGGCGACGGCCTCCACCAGCTTGCACATCAACGGCAGGTCCACCATCGACGCCTCGTCGACGACGATGACATCGAACGCGAGCGGATTGCCGGCGTCATGGCGGAAGCGCGGGCTGCCGGGGATCGTGCCGAGCAGGCGATGAAGGGTGCTGGCGGCCACGGGCAAGGCATCGCAGAGCGTGGCATCGACACCTTCGAGCCCGCGCAGTTGCAGGCTCGCCGCTCGCAGGCTCTCTGCCATGCGTTCGGCGGCGCGACCGGTCGGCGCGGCCAGCGCGATGCGCGGTGGTGGCAGGTCGGCGTGGCGTGCCTGGGCGATCAGCAACAGCAGCACGCGGGTGATGGTGGTGGTCTTGCCGGTGCCCGGGCCGCCGGTGACCAGCAGCAACGACTGCATCAGCGCCAGCGCGGCCGCGCGTGCCTGGCGATCGCCTTCGCGGGCGTTCGGGAACAGCGTGGCGAACAGCCAGGCCACGCCATCGACGCCATCGAACCGCGGTCGCGCCGTCGCGATGCGCAGCAGGCCGACGCCGAGTCGCCGCTCGTATTCGCGGTAGCGGCGCAGGTACAACAGGCCGTTTTCCCACACCAGCGGCCGGTCGCCGGCGGCAATCTCGTCGGCTTGCGGCTCGCTGACCCACTGCGAGCCCTGCAGCGCATCGCGCCACGCCCGCGCGTTGGGCCAGGCGACCGCGTTGTCCTGCAGCCACGACGGCTGCGCCGGGTCGAAGGCGGCGTGGCCGCGGGCGACGGACTGCGATGCCAGCGCTGCGGCGGCCAGCACGGTGTCGGGCGTATCGGCGCCGAACAGATCCGTGCTGGTATCGCGGCGACCCAGCCGGCGCAGGCTCTGGGCGAAGGCGTGGTCGAGTGTGTTGAGGGCGCCGGCGCGGTACAGCGCTTCGAGCAGGCTCATGCCGCACCTCCGGCGAAGAGCGAGTCGAGCGCGTCGACCAGGGCCGGATCGGGCGCATGGGCGTGGATACCCTCCCCCTCCGCCAGACCGCGGCAGAACAGGTAACGCACGCCACCGAAATCGCGTGCGTAGTCGTAGCCATCGCCGAGGCGGAAGCGCAGCCAGCGGTGCAGGGCCAGGGTGTAGATCAGCGCCTGCAGGTCATACTCGCTGTGCGCCATCGCAGCATCGAGGCTGGCCCGGTCGTAGGCCGGCAGCCGATTGGATTTGTAGTCGAGCACGTACCAGCGGCCGCCGACGGTGTAGGTCAGGTCGATCTTGCCGGTCATCAGGCCTTCGAGCCGGCGACGCGTGCCGAAGCCCTGGCGTGAGGCGACCACGCCACCGGCGTGCAGCACCTTGATCAGCGCATCGACGGCGGTTGGCTGCAGGGCGAAATGGAACTCGATCTCGGCGCGGCGGGCACCCGGGTCGAGATCGGACAGGCGACCGCCCTCGGGCAAGGTCGCGGTGAGCGTGTGGCCGGCCAGGCGCGTCAGGATCGGCAAGCCATCGGCGACGTCCTCATCGGCGTATCCGCCGGCGCGCAGGGCACCGGCGAGGACGTCTTCCTGTCCCGGCGGCGCGACGGCACCGTCCGACCAATGGCGCCACGCGCCGAAATCGGTGTGCTCGAGTGCGTCGTGCAGGACGTTGCCGAAGCGGCTGCCGCTGAAGCGCGGGTCGAAGGCCTCGACTTCGTCCGTGCGCGCCTCGGCCTCGACCGGCTCGTCGACCGCACCGCGCTCGTCCACCGCGACAACGACCTCCGCACCGGCCTCGGCCTGCGCCAGCTGGGTGAAGCTGTAGACCCACCAGTCGCGCGGGATCGCACGCTGCGGCAACCGCGCCGGCGCCACCTCGGTGGTCTGCATTGCGTTGAGCGGGGTGGTGACCGCGACGACGTCACCGCTGACGACGGACATGTCCGGGTGATCGCGCAGGGCACCGGCATCGGCGAGCATCTTCGCCAGGCGCGTCTTGTCCGCGGCATACAGCTCGCCGCTGGCCAGCCACAGCGCGAGGCCGGCGCGGGTCAGGCCGACATAGAGCAGGCGTGCATCTTCGGCGAGCTGCTCGTTGCGCCATTCGCTCGCCGCGTTCTTCCAGTCCGGATCGTCCTTGTCGATCTTCCAGCGCAGCTGGCGGCGATCGCCGTCGTGGACGATGCAATAGCGGTCGGCGCTGGGTGGCTGCCCGCCGATGGCGACGAACGGCAGGTACACCAGCGGGTATTCCAGGCCCTTGCTCTTGTGCAGAGTGACGATCTGCACGCACTGCGCGTCGGATTCCAGGCGCAGCAACTGCGCCTCATCGTTGGAGTCGGCTTCGGCGATGCGCCGGCAGAGCCAGTCGACCAGGCCATGCAGGCCCAGCGAACGCGCGTCGGCGTCCTGCAGCAGTTCGCCCAGCTGCAGGTAGTTGGTCAGGCGGCGCTCGCCGTCGAGCAGGCCGAGCAGTCGCTCTGCGTGCGCCGCGCACAGGTCCGACACCAGCGCGAACGGCCCGCTGCGTTGCCAGCGCTCGCGCCAGGCCATCGCGTCGAGCTGGTGCTGGCGGTAGGCGGTGCCGTCGCGTTCGAGCGAATCGATCGTGCACGCGTCCACGCCCAGCAGGACGGTGGCGAGCGCGGTGCGCAGGCGGCCATCGTCGGCGGGTTGCAGCAGCGCCTCGAACAGCATGCGCAGCTCCGCCGCCTCGTCGGTGGCGAACAGGCTCTGCATGCCGGCCGCCACCGCCGGGATGCCGACGGCGGTCAGCGCGCGCTGGATCCGCGTGGCTTCATGATGGCGGCGCACGAGGACGGCGATGTCGCCGGGCTGCACCGGTCTGCCATCGATCAGCGCCCGGCTCTCTCGGGCCCGCGACAGCACGTCGTGTATGGCGCCGACGCAGGCGTCGGTGGCCAGCTCGCGCGAACGCTCGGCGCTGTGGGCCTCGCCGTTGCGATCCGGACCGATCATGCGCACGACCAGGGCCGGGGCGGCGGCGCCATCGACCAGGAAATCCTCGTCGCGGCGCAGATCGCCCGGGTGGACCGGATGGAAGTCGATTCCCGGCACCACGAATGGCTTGTCGCCCGCGGCGGTGGCGTTGCCGTACAGCGATTCGATGGCGCGCAGCACGCCCGGACGCGACCGGAAATTGCGGTCCAGCGGCGGCGCGCGCTCGGCGACCGCGGCGGCGGCCAGGTAGGTATGCACGTCGCCGCCACGGAAGCCGTAGATGGCCTGCTTCGGATCGCCGATGAGGAACAGGGCGCCGTCGTCGTCATCGGCGGTGCGGCCCTTGCCGAAGACGCGGTCGAAGATGCCCCACTGGCGCGCGTCGGTGTCCTGGAACTCGTCGACCAGCGCGAAGGCGTACTGCTGGCGAAGGCGCTGCACCAGCTCCTCGCCGTGGTCGCTGCCGAGTGCGTTGGCGACATCATCGATCAGGTCGTCGTAGGTCTGCAGGCGCAGGGTCTGCTTGGTCTGGTGCAGGCGCCGGCGCGCGTCGGCGCGGACGCGGTGCAGCAGGTCGACGCGCTGACGGTCGTGCTCGCGGCGATGGCGGGCGCGCGCATCGAGATAGTCGCCGACGGCGACGAACAATGGCGAATGCGGGCATCGCGCGCGCAGCGCCGTCTTGGTCCTGTCGACCAGCGTGGCCTGGCGCAGGTTGGGTAGTTTCTCGTGGTACTCGTCGAACGGACCGCCGTGCTGGAGCTGTTGTTCCAGGGCGCTCCACAGTGGAGGGAGGTGCTCTCGCTTGTAACTGGACTTGTTCAGCAGCGCTTCGTCGATGGCATCCTCGAGTTTCCGCCGCGCCGCGTCTCCGTGGTCGGTGAAAACCTGCCTCAGTGTGCGGAACGCATTGTCGACGTCGTCGCGCGCACCGTCCTGCTCCGCCACGGGTGCCGGCTCCGGCAACAGCGGCACCGGTGCCAGCAGGTTGGGCAGGTCCTTGGCCAGTTCCTCCGGATTGCGCCACAGCGATGGCAGCAGCGTGGCGTCGTCGCCGTGCGCGGCGATGGCGCGCCACAGGTCGCGCGCTAGCGCGTCGCGCAGGTCGGCATCGCTGGTCAGCAGTTGCGGTGCGTCGAACGGCTGGTCGCTTTCAAGGGCGTGCTCGCGCAGCACGCGCGCGCAGAAGCCGTGGATGGTGAAGATGGCGGCCAGGTCGACTTCCAGCACTGCACGTTTCAGGCGGAACTGCAGCTGCTCGCGTCCCTCGCCGCTGGCCGCCAGGTGGTCTTCGATGACACGACGGGTGAGCACGACATCCGCGGACTCTTCGCCGCTGGCTGGCGTGCCGACCAGCGCGGCGGCACCCTCAAGCCGTTCGCGGATGCGCTTGCGCAGTTCCTGCGTGGCCGCTTCGGTGAAGGTGACGACCAGGATCGTGCCGATGCGCAGGTCGCGTTCGACGATCAGGCGCGTGACCAGCGTGGCCAGGGTGAAGGTCTTGCCAGTGCCGGCACTGGCCTCGATCAGGCGCACGCCGTGCAACGGCAGTGCCAGGTAGGGGTCGGAGGCGTTGAGCGCGAGGTTCATGCGCCACTCTCCGGCGCCGTCGCGCGATCGTATGCGGTGACGGCATCGAACACCCATTGAGTGGTCGCGGCGAAGGCGCTGCGCAGGCCTTCCTCGGCCAGCAGATCGCGGCCGCGCAGCGTGAGCCGGATTGCGTCGGCCTCCCCTTCGGCCCAGTTGCGACCGCCCTCGCCGGTCCAGCGGTCGGACATCTTCTTCCAGGCCTTTTCTTCGTCCATGCCTTCGCGCAGCGCGCTGTACAACGCCCAGCCGCTGTACGGCGCAAACGCGAGCGCCTCGCGCATCCCCTGCCCGCGCAGCTGCAACAGCCGGCGCAATGCCTCGCGCGCCGGCTCGGCGCGCAGTGCCGGGCGTTCAATCCGCTGCGCGCCATCGCCGTCGTCGTGGAACTGCACCAGCGGCATGCCTTGTCCCGCCGCACACAGCAGCAGCCAGTCCAGCCCGGCGCGAATCGTCGAGGGCCCATTGGGCTCGCCGATCCTTACGCGGGCCAGACCGTGGTCGTAGACGTTATCGATGCGGCCGCGCAGGACGGTGTCGTCGACGGTGGTCTCCACGGTCAGCGCCTGCGGGCGTCGGCTGCCGCGCCATTGCGCGTATTCCTTCGCGTAAGGCCGCGCCTGCCCGACCAGCGCTTCGAACTCGCGGCGGCCCAATGGGCCGGAGGGCAACAGCGCGCGCGCCAGCAGCCGTTCGTAGAGGCCATCGGTCTGTTGTTCAAGAAGGGCTTCGAGCACCGCACGCTGCAACAGCGCGCGCGACCAGCCACCGCCGGGCAGCAGCAGCGGCTCGGTGTCGTCGGCGGCCTCCACTTCGGCCGGCAGGCGCATGCCCATGCGCTCGCGCAGGAACTGGCCGGCCGGATCGCAGAGGAAGCGCCGCAGGCTGTCGAGCATCGTGACCTGCGCTGCATCGTCGTCCGCGGCCAGCGGGCCAGCAAGCCAGGGCGTCGGTGCATGACGCGCGCCGCCGCGCAGGTTGGCCGCCGGGTGCCATTCGTCGCGATAGCTGTAACGGCGCGGTTCGCCGGCATCGCCAAACGCTGCCGGCGCGAACGGCTGCAGCGGATGGCGGACGACCAGCGACTGCTTCGCGTCTGCGTCCGCCGCGTGGTAGTCGGCGATGACATTGAGCAGTTCCGACACCAGCACCGATGGCTCGCGCGGACTGCCGTCGCGCGGGTCGGCGCCCTGGTAACTCAGATAGAGCACGTCGCCGGCCGAAGCCAGCAACTGCAGGAACAGGAAGCGATCGTCTTCGCGCAGCGAGCGGTCGCCATGGCGTCGATGGGCGGTGCCGAGCTCGGCGCTCAGCCGGTTCAGGCCGGCCGCAGGATCGCGCCGCGGGTAATCGCCATCATTCAGGCCGAGCACGCAGATCGCGCGGAACGGCAGCAGCCGCATAGGCACCATCCGGCCGAAGCTGACGCCGCCGGTGAGCAACGGCGCACGCGTGTCGGCTTCGGACAGGCGCGCGGCGAAATGCGCGCGCACGACCTCGGCAGGCACGGGCGCATCGAAGCCGGCGCGTTGCGCGGACTGGGCGAAGTCGCCGATCAGCAGGCGCAGCCGTTCCAGCGCGCGTTGCCCGGCGGCGGCCGCCGGGGGCCGCAGGAACAAAGCATCCAGCAAGCCAAGCAGGCGTTCGCGCCACTGCGCCGGCGGCATCGACTCGGCCAGCGTGCGCTGGTGTCGGGCGAGCACGCGCATCAGGCGCAGCAGCGTGTCGAGCGCGTCGACCGCGCCGCCTTCCAGTTCCGGCCAGGGGGCGATGCCGGCGATGTCCTCGTCGCTGCCGCTGGCATAGCCGAGCAGCAGGCGGTCAAGGGCGAAGGACCAGGTGTAGGCGTCGTCGCGCGGCGCGTCGTGCTGCACGCGGTGGCCTGCGTCCAGGCCCCAGCGCACGCCGGCCTCCTCCAGCCAGCCGTGCAGGCGCTCCAGCGCGGGTGCATCCAGCCCGGCGGCACTGGCCAGGGGCGGACTGGCGAGCAGGTCGAGGATTTCGTTGAGGCCGAAGCGCGACACCGGCAAGGCCAGCAGGCGCAGGAAGAGTTCGGCCAGCGGTTCGCCGGCGAGCGGGCTGGCATCGGCCAGCGCGAACGGGATGTAGTCCTCGCGCCCTGCCCGCCCACCGAAGACCGCGTCGATGCAGGGAATGTACGGATCGATGTCGGGCGCAAGCACGGCGATGTCGCGCGGCTGCAGCGGCGGGTCGAATCGCGGGTCGTCGAGCAGCCCGCGCAGCTGGTCGTGCAGCACCTGCACTTCGCGCAGGCGCGTGTGGCAGGCGTGCACCTGCACGCTCGGGTCGTTGCGGTCCACCTGTGCACGCCACGGCGCCGGCGCACGCCGGTGCAGCAGGTCGCGCTGCAGGTGGCCGAGCATCGTGTCGTTTTCTGGCCGGTCGCCGTCGGCCGCTTCCGGATCGACGTAGTGCGCGTGTTCGTGCGAGGGATGCACGACTTCGTAGCTGCCCAGCACGGCAATGAAGTCGCGTCCCGCCGCACCCCAGGCCTGCAGCAGCGGGTTTTCGTCAGCCGGCGTGCCGAACGGGTCGTCGGCGCCGCTGCGCAGCTGCTCGGCCAGGGTCTGCAGGTCGCCCCAGTAACTGCGCGTCGGGCTGGGCAGATAGAAATGCAGCGTTCCGACCCGCGCCTGTGTGGCGATCACGCGCAACACATCGGGCGACATGTTCAAGGTGGCGAAGGCGAACAGGCGCGATGGCAAGCCCTTCGGCAGCGGACCCGACTCGTCGCCGAAACGCTGCAGGTACTCGCCGATTCGCTGCGCGCGATGGCCGCCGCCGGACGCCACGCGGCGCCACAGTGCCGCCTGCGGGTCGCCGGGTTCGTGCCCTGCCTCCCACGCCAGCAGCCAGTCGCGTCGCCAGGCCTGGTACTTCTCGAACACGCCCGCCAGCTCGCCCGCCAGCGACCACGGCTTGAGGGCATCGGCGCCCTGCAGGTAGGCGCGCAGCGGGCGCAATGCCGGCGTGCGCAGTGCGGCCGGGTCGCCCAGTGCGGCGTACAGGTGCCAGTGCAGCGTGTCGGCATCGAGGTCGTGGTCGCCGCCGGGCACGTTCGCGTCGAGGGAACGATGGACGAACTCGCCGGGCGTCAGGAACTCCAGGTTGGCGGCGATGCCGTAGGTCGTGGCGAGGGTCGCCTGCAGCCAGCGCCGCATCGCCACCTGCGGGATGAGGACGATGTCGGGTGCCAGCAGCGATTGTCCCGGCGCAGGGCTGCGCAGCTCCTGCGCAAGCAGCTGCGCCAGGATGTCCAGGGCGTTGGAATGGTAGAGACGGAAGTCGGGGCGGCCGGGCATCGCCGCTATCTTGCCGGAGCAGCGACGCAGGCGCTGAGACAGACCAGGGCGGCATGCCGGCAGCACAGCGCCCTTTTATTTGTGACTTTGTGGTTTTGCGACCTCCTGCCCCCGATCCCGTCGAGCATCCCGGTCGAACCTGCCACAATGCCCGCCCCGCTTCCCGTTCAGCCATGTCCGGCGACACTGCCGGCCTTGCTGCACGGCAGTTCCGGATAGCACCCTGCGCGCATGAACCACGAAGGCCCCATCGTCCGCCTCAACCAGCTCCGCCTCGATCGCGGCGGGCGTACGGTGCTG
This sequence comes from Lysobacter sp. S4-A87, assembly GCF_022637455.1. NCBI lineage: Bacteria > Pseudomonadati > Pseudomonadota > Gammaproteobacteria > Lysobacterales > Lysobacteraceae > Lysobacter > Lysobacter sp. S4-A87. The sequence continues at coordinate 2,449,706 of NZ_CP093341.1, read as the reverse complement.
CACGACATCAACCTCGACGTGCCGCGCGGCAGCGTTGTCGCCGTGCTCGGTCCGTCCGGCAGCGGCAAGTCGACGCTGCTGGCCGCACTGACCGGCGAGCTGGCGCCGTCGGCAGGCAGCGTCGAAGTCTTCGGTCAGGCCGTGCCCCAGGGCCGGCGTGCACTGCTCGAGTTGCGCAAGGGCATCGGCGTGCTGCTGCAGGGCAACGGCCTGCTGACCGACCTCACCGCGGCCGAGAACGTCGCGCTGCCGATTCGCGCCCACACCAACCTGCCCGAGCCGGTGATCCGCCAGCTGGTGCTGATGAAGCTGCACGCGGTCGGCCTGCGCGCCGCCGCCGATGCCTACCCGCGCGAACTGTCCGGCGGCATGGCCCGTCGCGTCGCGCTGGCGCGTGCGCTGGCGCTGGACCCGCCGCTGATGATCTACGACGAGCCGCTGACCGGCCTGGACCCGATCGCCAGCGGCGTGGTGATGGCGCTGGTGCGCCGCCTCAACGAAACGCTCGGGCTGACCAGCATCGTGGTCACCCACCACGTCCACGAAACCCTGCCGGTGGCCGACCATGCCATCGTCATCGCCAATGGCGGCATCGTCTTCTCCGGCACCCCGGCGCAGCTGGCGGCGAGCGACGACCCGCTCGTGCAGCAGTTCCTGAAGGGCGAGCCGGACGGTCCGATCGCGTTCGACGCCGCGCCGCGCGCGACGGAGGCGGCATGATGCGCCCGCAGTCGAGGGAGATCTCCTGATGCCTTTCGTAGCCGCGACCCGTTCGCTTGGCCGCGCCGGCCTGTTTTCGCTGTCCGTGTTCCGGGCCTCGAAGCCGACCCCGGACTTCTTCCGCGAGCTGGTTCGCGAGATCTACAAGATCGGCGCACGATCGCTGCCGATCATTGCCGTTGGCGGTGCGTTCGTCGGCCTTTCGGTGACATTGCTGGGCTACCGCGCGCTCGAGACCTACGGCGCGACCGCCCAGGTCAGCGCCCTGCTCGGCCTGGGCATGTACCGAGAACTGGGCCCGGTGCTGACCGCCCTGCTCTTCATTGGTCGCGCCGGCAGCTCCATTGCCGCCGAACTGGGCCTGATGCGGGCCACCGACCAGATCACCGCCCTGGGGCTGATGGCGATCGACCCGGTCGGCAAGGCCGTGGCGCCGCGCTTCTGGGCGGCGGTGCTGTGCGTGCCGCTGCTGACCGGCTTCTTCTGCAGCTTTGCGATCAGCGCCAGCTACTTCGAGTCGGTGCACGTGATCGGGCTTGATGCCGGCACGTTTTGGCAGGTTTTGAAGGACAGCGTCGATTTTGTTGACGACTTCCTGATGGCGCTGGTGAAGTCGGCCGTGTTCGGCGGCACCGCCGCGCTGGTCGCTTCCTATGTCGGCTTCCACGCCGAACCGACCATCGAAGGCACCTCGGTCGCCACCACCCGCGCGGTGGTGAATGCCTCGCTGCTGGTGCTGATGTTCAATTTCGTCATGTCCGCCTTCCTCTTCCGCTAAGGCGACGCACTCCATGGTGCCTTTATGAGTATTCACCGATGAGCATCCGCGCCCCCCGTATCGAATTTGCCGTCGGCGCCTTCCTGTTGCTGGCCCTGGGCTCGCTGCTGGTGCTGGCCCTGGCCTCGACCAACGGCCGCTGGGGCCTTGGCAGCGATACCTACCCGTTGACCGCACGTTTCTCGACGATCGGCGCACTTCGCCCCAACGCACCGATCAAGATCGGTGGCGTGGCGATCGGACATGTCGACAAGATCGAAGTAGATCCCGTCAAGTTCGACACCGTTGTGACCATGGCGGTGAACAAGCGCTACGACAAGCTGCCGGCCGACACCGCCGCCAGCATCCTCACCAGCGGCCTGCTGGGCGAGAGCTACATCAATCTCGCTCCTGGCGGAGATCCCGAGTCGCTCAAGCCGGGCGACGAGATCTACCTGACCCAGTCCGCGGTGGATCTGATCCAGCTGGTCGGCAAATACATGTTCAGCGGCGGTGGCGCCAAGCCCTCCGACAATGCCGGCCAAGCCGCAGACCCCTCTGCCGACGTTCCCGACTACCTGAAGGGCGATGCCGCCCCCACGGACGAGACCAAGACAAAATGAACCAGTCCAACCGCGTTCTCTCCCTCATGATTACCGCCGCCCTGGCCGTGGCCGCGCCCGCCGCGGTGCTGGCGCAGGCAGCGCCGGCCGCCGCTCCGGCCGCCGCCAGCACCGCTCCGGCCGGTTCGCCGAGCGCGCTGGTGCTGAGCAACAGCACCCGCATCCTGGCGACGCTGGAAAGCCGTCGTGCCGAGTTCAGCAAGGACCGCTCCGCGCTGCGCCAGTTCATCGCCAGCGAATTCGACAATATCTTCGACCGCGACTACTCCGCCCGCCTGGTGCTGGGCGTGCATGGCCGCGGCGCTTCCGACGCCGACGTGAAGGTGTTCGCCGACGCCCTCGCCGACAGCCTGATGCAGCGCTACGGCTCGTCCCTGCTCGACCTCAACACCAAGCTCAAGGTGCGGGTGAAGTCGGAAACGCCGATCCGCGGCGGCGCCATCGTCAAGGTCTCGAGCGAGTACCTGCGCCAGGGCAACGAAGCCGTGCCGGTCGACTACCTGATGCGCAAGGTCGGCACGCAGTGGAAGGTGTTCGACGTGATGGTCGAGGGCGTCAGCTTCGTGCAGACGTTCCGCAACCAGTTCGATGCCCCGCTCAAGCAGAAGTCGATCCCGCAGGTGGCCGCCGACATCAAGGCGGGCAGGCTGCAGGCCCAGGCTGCAAGCAGCAACTGAGCATGACCACCGCGACGGTCCGCCAGGACGGTGACACCCTCGCCTTCAGCGGCGCGCTCGAGCGCGCCGCGGTTGCATCGCTGTGGGCGCAGCTGCGCACGCTCGGGCCGGGCCTGCGTCGCATTGACCTGGGTGCGGTCAGCCGGGTCGACAGCGCCGGACTGGCGCTGCTCTCGGAGCTGTGTGCCCGCAGTTCGATAGCCCAGGTCAATGGCGATCCGCCGGGACTGGCCGAACTGCGCGCCGCCTACCGCCTCGACGAAGCACTGAACTTCGCCAGCTGAGCCGTACGAACACTGCGTTCCGGCCACGGTCACGCCGGTGCCGGGCCGCGCCTTCCCCTGAGCCTCTACACTGCGACCCATGCGCCCCCACGCACCTCTTATCGCTCTAGTGCTCGCCTGCGTGCCGTTGTTCGGCCAAGCGCAGATCCTCACGCGTCCGTTGTCGGGCCAGCAGCGCGAGGAGTTCGATCGCTGCATGAAGGAAGCAGGCGAGGACGCCGCCAAGGCGCGCGCGTGCGTGAAAGCGTCGATTGACGGCCAACCGGCGACGCCGGAGCAGCCGCCGGCTACGACCGAGCCGGTGACGCCTGAGCCGGTGACGCCGGTACCGAGCGAGCCTGCGACGCCAGTCGAGCCGACGCCGCCGGAAGCTCAGCCGGAAACGCAGCCGCAACCCGAGCCGACACCGGCGCCGCAGACCGACGATCGCACCGACGCCGAGCGCGACTACGACGCCCTGTACGGCACGCCGGACGATGGCTATGCAGACCCGAACCTGCCGACGCCGGCGGTGATGCCCGCGATCTACGATCCGTGGGAGAAGTACAACCGGAAGATGCACAGCTTCAACAACGCCATCGACCGCGGTGTCGCGCGTCCGCTGGCGCGCGGTTACGTGAAGGTCGTGCCGCGTCCCTTTCGTCTTGGCATAAGCAACTTCTTCAACAACCTTGGCCAGCCGGTGTCGGCGGTCAATGCGCTGCTGCAGGGCAAGCCCAAGCAGGCAGGGCAGTCGCTGGGACGTTTCATCCTCAACACCACGCTGGGTATCGGCGGCATCTTCGATCCGGCCTCCGACGCCAAGCTGCCCAATCGTGGCGAGGATTTCGGCCAGACGCTTGGTGTGTGGGGCTGGAAGCGCTCGCGTTATGTCGAGCTGCCGCTGTTCGGGCCGCGTACGCTGCGCGACTCGCTGGGCATGGTCGGCGACGCGCCGCTGAGCCCGCTGCGCCAGGTCGAGGCCGACAAGGTGCGCATTCCGCTGCAGGGCCTGCAGCTGGTCGACATCCGCTCGCAGCTGCTGGCCACCGACAGCTTCCGCGAAGGCGCCGAGGACGACTACACGCTGGTGCGTGACGCCTGGATCCAGCGTCGCGACTACCAGATCCAGGGCGACCGCCTCAACGGCGACGAGACCGACACGCTGCCGGACTACCTGCAGGACGACAGCAATCCGCAGGTGCCGGTGGATGCGTTGCCGGTGATGCCGGCGGATGGTGGCTGATTCCAGGCGAAGCCTGGAATCGCCACACGCTCGCGGAGCGAGCGATCCGCCTATGCGCAGGGCCATACCCCGGCCCATTCGCGCCAAGGCGCGAACCGCCCCCTAACTAAGGGGGCCAGGGCAGTGCGACACCAACGGCTTCAATCGTCGGTCTGGTCTTCGATGTCGGCGCCGAGCAGGCGCAGGCTTTCCTCGGCCGGGAGGGCTTCGACGTCGCGCAGCTTGCGCGTCAGCACGCGGGTGCGGCGGCCGGTTTCCTCGATCTTGTTGCTGGCTTCGTCGAGCTTCTTCTTGACGCCGTCGAGGACGGTGCCGAACTTCGCGAACTCGGTCTTCACCGCGCCCAGCGTCTGCCAGACCTCGCTGGAGCGCTTCTCGATGGCGAGCGTGCGGAAGCCCATCTGGAAGCTGGTCATCAGCGCCAGCAGGGTGGTGGGGCCGGCTACCGCGATGCGGACGTCGCGCTGGAGGGCATCGACCAGGCCCGGGCGGCGCAGCACTTCGGCGTACAGGCCTTCGGTCGGCAGGAACAGGATCGCGAACTCGGTGGTGTGCGGCACCGCGACGTACTTTTCGCGGATGCGCGCGGCCTCGTGGCGGACGCGTCGCTCCAGTGCGTCGCCGGCAGCGCGCGCCAGTTCCGGTTCGCCGCGTTCCTGGGCGTCGAGCAGGCGCTCGTAGTCCTCGCGCGGGAACTTGGCGTCGATCGGCAGCCACACCGGAGCGTCGCCGGTCGAACCGGGAAAGCGCACGGCGAATTCGACGCGCTCGGTGCTGTCGGGGACGGTGGCGACATTGGAAGCGTACTGGTCCGGCGCGAACACCTGCTCGAGCAGGCCGGCCAGCTGCACTTCGCCGAACACACCGCGCGACTTCACGTTGGTCAGCACGCGCTGCAGGCCGCCGACGTCGGCGGCGAGCTTGTTCATGTCGCCCAGGCCCTGGTGCACCTGCGCCAGCATCTGGGTGACGTTGCCGAAGCTCTCGGTAAGGCGGGTTTCCAGCGTCGCGTGCAGCTTCTCGTCGACGGTGGCGCGCATCTGTTCGAGCTTGGCGGAGTTGTCGGCCTGCAACTCGCGCAGCTTGGCTTCAAGCGTCGCGCGCATCTCGACCATGCGCGCTTCGTTGTTGCGGGTCAGTTCGCCGACGCGGGCGTCCAGCGCGGTGGCGAAATCCTTCAAGGCCAGCGCAGTCTCGCTGCGTGCCTTGCGGGCGTCCTCGGTCAGTGCTTCGCGCAGGTCTTCCAGGCGCTGGTCGGTGCGCGCGGCGGCGTCGTTGAGGCGGGTGGCGAAGCCTTCGATCCGCTGTTCCTGCTGCATCGACAGACTGTCGAGCTGCTGCCGCAGCTCGCCGCGTCCGTCGCGCTGTTCTTCGCGCAGGGCGTGCTCGAGGCGGTCGAGATGGCCTTCGGGCTTGCGCAGCAGCAGGACGACGAGGAGGACGATCGCGGTGATCACCGCGACGAGCAGGACGAGCAGCAGCAGGGACGGATCGGGCATGGCGTCAGTCTAGCCGGTCCGGTCTCAATGCCTGAGAACCGGTGCTTCCCCGGGTGCGGCCGTTGGCCTTACCCGGGCTACGCCCGAAGCGGCGCGCCCGGATGAGGCCTTGGGTTACGTAGCCCGGGTAAGCGCAGCGCACCCGGGTCGTGCCATCGGTCAATCAACCACGCGGCAGAACACGGCCTTGAGGTAACGCGACTCCTGCACCTGCGCCAGCCACGGATGATCGGCGCCGGCGCCGGCCACCTTCAGCACCTGCACGGTGCGTCCGGCATAGAACGCCGCACGACGCAGCATGTCGAGGAACTGCTCCTCGCTGACCAGGCCGGTGCACGAGAACGTCGCGAACAACCCGCCCGGCTTGACCACGCCCATGGCGAGCTTGTTCATGTCGAGGTACTTCTTCAGCGCCGGAATGATCTGCTCGCGGTCGCGGGTCATCTTGGCCGGGTCGAGGATGACCACGTCGTACTGGTCGCCGCGGATGCCGGCGTCGCGCAACCACGGAAAGATGTCGGCCTGGATGAAGCGCGGGCGGACGTTGTTGAGCTTGCCGTTGGCCTTGGCAATTTCGATCACGTCGGCGTCGATGTCCACGCCGATCACTTCCTCGGCCCCGCGCGCCGCCGCGTACACAGCGAAACCGCCGGTGTTGCAGCACAGGTCGAGCACGCGCTTGCCTTCGACCTGCTGCGACAGCCACTCGCGGTTCTCGCGCTGGTCGGCGAAGAAGCCGGTCTTGTGGGCACCGGCCGGATCGGCGCGGAACTTGATGCCGTACTCGCTGATCACCGCCGGCTGGACCGGTTCGCTGCCGCGGAAGTCGAAGCTTTCCTGCTTCTGCACGTGCTCGTCGGCGAAGCTGTAGAAGCGGCAGCCCGGGAACTGCGCCTTGAGCGCTTCGTAGATCCATTCGCGGTGGCGGAACATGCCGGCGCTGAAGAACTCCACCACCAGCAGGTCGCCGTAGCGGTCCACGACCAGGCCCGACAGGCCGTCGCCTTCGCTGTGGCACACGCGCCAGGCGTCACTGACGGCGTCCAGCTTGAGCACGTCGCGACGCAGCGAGACGGCCGCGGCGATCTTGCGCGCGAACCAGGCGGCGTCGACCTCGACGTCGGGGTTGGTTTCCAGGATGCGCACGGCAATGCGCGAGTGGCCGTTGTAGAAGCCGCGGCCGATCCAGTCGCCCTCGACCCCATGGACATCGACGATCGTGCCGGGCTTGGGTTTCTGCGCGGGCTTTTCGACCAGGCGCTGGAAGATCCAGGGGTGGGTGGATTTCCAGGCGTTCTTGAGGTGTACAGCGGGGTAGGGGGCGTTCATCGGTGCATTTTACGGGGTAGGGGCGTGGCGGGATGATCAAACCCGAACAGACCGGCTTGTTTTCGCCGCCCGCCGGATCAATCTGCTCAACATGCACCTGCCCACGCCCGAAGCCGTCCCCGATACCCCGGCCCAGCGCAAAGCCGACAAGCGCCGCTGGCTGCGCGCCTTCAACCTCAGCCTGGCCTTCGTGCTGGTGCTGGCGGCGGTGTTCAGCGCCCAGGGCCATTTCGACGTCGCCGCCTGGACCGTGCAGCCGTGGTCGCTGCAGGGGCTGCTGGGCCTGCTGGCCGCGCCGCTGCTGCACGGCTCGTTCGAGCACCTGGCGGCCAACTCGATTGCCCTGCTGATGCTCGGTACGCTCGCCGGCGGGCTGTACCCGCGGGCCACGCTGCGGGCGCTGCCGCTGATCTGGGTGGGTTCCGGGCTCGGCGCCTGGCTGCTGGGCGATCCCGGTTCGCATCATCTCGGCGCCAGTGGCCTCAGCCACGGCCTGATGTTCCTGGTGTTCGTCCTCGGCCTGCTGCGCCGCGACCGCGCCAGCATCGCCGCGGCCATGCTCGCCTTCATGTTCTACGGCGGCATGCTGCTGACCATCCTGCCGCGCGAGCCGGGCGTGTCCTGGCAGGCGCACCTGGGCGGTGCGGCGGCCGGCGTGCTGGCGGCGTGGCTGCTGCGTCGGGCGGATCCGTTGCCGCCGCGCAAGCGCTACAGCTGGGAAGACGAGGAAGACTCGATGGTGCCGGCAAACGACGAGCTGGAGCCGCCGAGCCCGCGCGAAGTACCGGTGCTGTGGAACCGTCCGGACCAGCAGCCCGGCACCGTGCTGCGCTTTCCCCGGCGCAGGGAACCGTAAGCCCTTCAGCGCCCCAGCTGGCTTCGCCGCGCGCGGGTGGCTGCGCTATGTGGCTGGCGGGCAGGGAAGCAGCAGCTGACGTCAGGGCGTTCCCCCGGTGCGGCCGAGCCTAGCCCGGCCGGCATTTGGCCCGACAGGCCGGCGGTGCTAGCGTCGCGGCCTGACATCGGGAACCGGATCCGGACATGCGCACTGCCGCGTTGCTCAGCCTTGCCTTGTTGCTTGTTGCCTGCCAGCGCGAGACCGCCGCGCCTGTCGCCCAGAAGAAAGAGGCCTATGACGCGTCGGCCGGCGCCGACGCGCGCCGCATCGAGGCCGATGTGCGCTTCCTCGCCGACGACCTGCTCGAAGGTCGCGAGGCCGGCACGCGCGGCTATGACGTGGCGTCGCTGTATGTCGCCCAGCGCATGCGCGCGCTGGGACTGGCTCCGGCGGGCGACGACGGCAGCTATTTCCAGCGCGTGCCGATGCTGCGCGGCGTGATCCAGGCCGAAGGCAACGAGCTGGTGATCAATCGCGACGGCCAGGGCCGGGCGCTGGTGTTCGGCGAGGAGTTCCTGCCGAACGTCAACTACAACGAGGCCGACGCGCATGTCGAGGCGCAGGCGGTGTTCGTGGGGCAGGGCGTGCATGCGCCTGAGCTCGACCACGACGATTTCGCCGGGGTCGACGTCAAGGGCAGGATCGCGGTGCTGTTCAACGGTGCGCCGGCCCGCTTCGACAACGATCGCCGCGCCTTCTATTCCTCCAGTCGCACCAAGGCCGAGGAACTGGTCCGCCGCGGCGCCGTCGGCGTGATCGTGGTGCAGAGCGACGAGGACGAGAAGAAGCGGCCGTGGGCGCGCGCGGCCAGCAACTGGAACCGCCCGGGCATGCGCCTGCGCGGCAGCGACGGCAAGGGCATCGACACCTGGCCGCAGCTGAAGGTGGCCGCGAGCATCAGCGCCGCCAGCGCCGATGCGTTGCTGTCGGCCAATGGCCGCAGCGCCAAGGGCCTGTTCAAGGACCTGCGCGACGGCAAGCTGCGCGCGTTCGAACTGCCGGGCACGGTCAAGCTGGCGGCACGCACGATGATCACGCCGGTGGACTCGCGCAACGTCGTCGCCCGCATCGACGGCACCGACGAGGCGAAGAAGTCCGAGTACGTGGTGTTCAGCGCCCACCTCGACCACGTCGGCATCGGCGCGCCGGTAAACGGCGACGCGATCTACAACGGCGCGCTCGACAATGCGCTCGGCATCGCGGTGATGCTGGAAGCCGCCAATCGCCTCGCCCACGCACCGGCACCGACGCAGCGCTCGCTGCTGTTCGTCGCCGTGACTGCCGAGGAGAAGGGCCTGCTCGGCGCGGATTGGTTCGCGCGCAATCCGACCGTGCCGCGCGAGTCGCTGGTGGCCAACGTCAACATGGACATGCCGATGCTGCTTGCGCCGACCGCCGACGTCGTGCCGATCGGCATCGAGCACTCCAGCCTGCAGGCACTGGTGCAGCAGGCGGCGAAGGAGGTTGGCGTCGACCTGTCGCCGGATCCGTCGCCGGAAGAAGTGGTGTTCGTACGCAGCGACCAGTACGCCTTCATCCGCGCCGGCGTGCCGGCGGTGTACCTCGACGGCGGCTACAAGGGCGTTGACGGCGCGGGTGCGGGCGAGGCCGAGGGCGCGCAGAAGATCCAGGAGGAATTCCTGCGCCAGCGCTACCACCAGCCCGGTGACGACATCAACCAACCTATCCAGTACGCCGACGCGGCGCGACTGGCCCGGCTCAATGCCCGCATCGGCACCCTGATCGCCGACGCGCCGCAGCGTCCGGCCTGGAATGCCGGCGATTTCTTCGGCGAGCGCTTCGGCAAGCAGGCCGCCGCCGGAGCGGAGGCGCACGCGCAATGAAGACGCTGGGCCTGATCGGCGGCATGAGCTGGGAATCGACGGTGCCGTACTACCGGCTGATCAACCAGACCGTGAAGGAGCGCCTGGGTGGCCTGCATTCGGCGCGGCTGCTGCTGTACAGCGTCGACTTTGCGGAGATCGAACGCCTGCAGATGAGTGGCGACTGGGACACCGCCGGCCAGGTGCTGGCCGACGCCGGACGCGCACTGCGTGCCGGCGGCGCCGAGCTGCTGGTGATCTGCACCAACACCATGCACAAGGTCGCCGACGCGGTGGAAGCCGCCAGCGGCCTGCCGTTGCTGCACATTGCCGACGCCACCGCCGACGAGATCCGCGCCCAGGGCCTGCAGCGCGTGGGCCTGCTCGGCACCCGCTTCACGATGGAACAGGACTTCTACCTCCAGCGCCTGGTGGGCCATGGCCTGGAGGTACTGATACCGGAAGCCGACGACCGCGGCATCGTCCATCGCGTGATCTACGACGAACTGTGCCTTGGCCAGGTCCGCGACGAGTCACGCCAGCAGTACCGCCGGATCATCGCCGACCTCGTCGCGCGCGGCGCCCAGGGCGTGATCCTGGGCTGCACCGAGATCGGTCTGCTGGTCGGCAACGACGACGCCAGCGTGCCGCTGTTCGACACCGCGGCACTGCATGCGCGCCATGCCGCGCTGGCAGCGCTGGACTGAACGCAGCGCCCCTGCGGGCGGGAAGAAGGTGACCTTCGGCCGATGCCCGGTCACCGGGCGCGGCTAAACTCGCCGCTTTCAACCCCCGCAGGATGCCGTCATGTCGCAGTGGTACTTCGTCTCCGCCGGTAGCACGCAGCGCATCGGCCCGCTTGATCCGGCCGCTGCCCAGGCGCACGCGCGCCGCAATCCCGCCGATCTGTGCTGGCGCGAGGGCATGGCCGGCTGGCAGGCGGTGAAGTCGGTGCCGGAGTTCGCCGAGTCGGTCGGCACCACGCCCGCGCACGTGCCGCCGTCGCCGCCGCCGTCGCGTGGGCGCAGCGACGACATCGACTTCCGCATCGTCGGCAACGACATGCAGTTCGTCGAGGTCGAGCTCGACCCGGGCGAGAGCGCGATCGCCGAAGCCGGTGCGCTGATGTACAAGGACGCCTCGATCCAGATGGACACGGTGTTCGGCGACGGCCGCCACACCGGCCAGGGCGGCCAGGGCGGTGGCCTCATGGACAAGCTGATGTCGGCGGGCAAGCGCGTACTGACCGGCGAGAGCCTGTTCACCACGGTGTTCACCCACTCAGGCAACGGCAAGGCGCGCGTCGCGTTCGCCGCGCCGTACCCGGGCACCGTGCTGGCGATGAAGCTCGACGAGCACGGTGGCCGCCTGATCTGCCAGAAGGACAGCTTCCTGGCCGGCGCGCGCGGCGTCACCGTCGGCATCCACTTCCAGCGCAAGATCCTCACCGGCCTGTTCGGCGGCGAGGGTTTCATCATGCAGAAGCTCGAGGGCGACGGCTGGGTGTTCGTCCATGCCGGCGGCACCGTGGTCGAGCGCGAACTGCGCGCCGGCGAGCGGCTGGATGTCGACACCGGCTGCGTGATGGCCTTCCACGACAGCGTGCAGATGGACGTGCGCGCGGTCGGCGGCATCAAGAGCATGCTGTTCGGCGGCGAAGGGGTGTTCCTGGCCACGCTGACCGGCCCGGGCAAGGTCTGGCTGCAGTCGCTGCCGTTCTCGCGCATGGCCGGACGGATGCTGGCCGCGGCGCCGCAGGGTGGCGGGCAGAATCGTGGCGAGGGCTCGGTGCTGGGTGGGTTGGGACGCATCCTGGACGGCGACAACGGTTTCTGACGGTGACGGATCCCGGGTGCGGCGTTGCCTTACCCGGGCTACGAACCAGACCGCGCCGGGTAGCCCGGGTAAGGCAACGCCGCACCCGGGTAGCGCTGCGGTGAACGGTTGCTACGGCAGTCCGATTTCCCCCGCCCGCCTGGCTGTATGCTGCGCCGCTGATCGCCCGAGCCGCCTGTTACCCATGAAGCCGTCCACCGCCCTGCGCCCGCTGCTGCTGGCCTCCTTCGCCTTCCTGCTCGCTGCCTGCGGGGGTGCTGAGGTCGTCAAGCCGACGCCGCCGCCGGTGGTGGTCACGCCGCCTGCGCCGCCGCCGAAGATCCGCATCGGCGTCGCCCTGGGCGGCGGTGCGGCCAAGGGCTTCGCGCACATCGGCGTGATCAAGATGCTCGAAGCGAACGGCTTCCAGCCCGAGGTCGTGTCCGGTACCAGTGCCGGCAGCGTGGTCGGGGCGATGTATGCCAGCGGCATGGACGCGTTCGCGATGCAGAAGCAGGCGTTCGCCCTCGACGAGACGAAGATCCGCGACTACAGCTTGTTCTCCGGCGGCGTGGTGAAGGGCCAGAAGCTGCAGGACTACGTCAACCAGCAGGTCGGGCAGAAGACCATCCAGCAGATGCGCAAGCCGTTCGCTGCGGTCGCCACCCAGCTGGAAACAGGCGAGCGCACGGTGTTCGTGCGCGGCAACACCGGCCAGGCGGTGCGCGCTTCCAGCAGCATCCCCGGCGTGTTCGAACCGGTGACCATCGGCCAGTACCACTACGTCGACGGCGGCGTGGTCAGCCCGGTGCCGGTGGATGCGGCACGCCAGCTCGGCGCCGACTTCGTCATCGCCGTCGACATCTCCAGCAAGGCCAGCGGCAAGAACCCGGGCAGCGTGCTGGGCAACATCAACCAGTCGATCACGATCATGGGCCAGCGCCTGGGCCAGCAGGAGCTGGCGCGCGCCGATGTCGTCATCCGCCCGAGCGTCAACGAGATCGGTCCGGCCGATTTCGAGCAGCGCAACAACGCGATCATGGAAGGGGAGCGTGCGACGCTGGCGGCGATTCCGCAGATCCGCGCGAAGCTGGCGCAGCTGCAGCGCGCGCGCATCGCCGCGCAGGCGGCGAAGGTGCCGGTGGTTGCGCCGGTGAAGATCGATCCGGTATGCGAGAAGGAAGGCTTCCGCCTCGGCAGCCTGTTCGGGCGCGATGACAAGTGCGAGGCAGCGCAGGCTTTGGCGCCCTGAGTCCCCTGCGAGCAGGGGGAGGCGCTTAGGCGGCCTCTTGCCGCACCAGCGGCGCCGTCTTGCGCGGCCGGCTCGGCCAGGCGTGACGCAGGATCCGCCAGATCACCTCACCGAACTGCTTGGGCAGCGAGCCGGTGTTGTAGTGCTGGCCGTAGCGCGCGCAGATCTCGCGCACTTCCGTCGCCATCTGCGAATAGCGGTTGGCCGGCACGTCCGGATAGAAGTGATGCTCGATCTGGTGGCTCAGGTTGCCCGACATCACGTTGAGCAGGCGGCCGCCGGCGATGTTCGATGAGCCGCGCAGCTGGCGCAGGTACCAGTGGCCGCGCGATTCGTTGCGCACCGATTCCTTCGGGAAGGTCTCGACGTCCGCGGTGAAGTGGCCGCAGAAGATGATCATGTAGGTCCACAGGTTGCGCAGGACGTTCGCCACCACGTTACCCAACAGCACCGGCAGGAAGAACGGACCGGCCAGCAGCGGGAACACGATGTAGTCCTTCACCACCTGGCGGCCCATCTTGCGCGCGACCGGACGCAGCGCCTTGCGCATCTGCGCATTGCTGGTCTTGCCGGCGATCCAGCGGCCCACCTTCAGGTCCTGTATCGCCACGCCCCACTCGAACAGCAGCGCGAACACCACCGCCACGATCGGCTGCACCAGGTAGAACGGGCGCCAGCGCTGCTCGGGGAAGATCCGCAGCAGGCCGTAGCCGATGTCGTCGTCCATGCCGCGCACGTTGGTGTACGTGTGGTGCTTGTAGTTGTGGGTCTTGCGCCAGTTGTCGCTGGTGCCGGCGATGTCCCATTCGTAGGTCTTGCCATCGAGATGGGGGTCGCGCATCCAGTCGTACTGGCCGTGCATGACGTTATGGCCCAGCTCCATGTTCTCCATGATCTTGGCCAGCGCCAGCAGCAGCGTGCCGGCGATGCAGCCCGGCCAGAACAGCGCCGGCAGCAGCGTGCTGCCGAGGATCGCGCCGGCGAACAGCAGCACGCGCCCGGCCACGCCCATGTAGCGCACGGTCTTGACGATGGTGCGGATGTAGTCGGCATCGCGCTGGCCGAGCGTGGCGACGGTGCGCGCGCGCAGGGCGTCGAGTTCCTCGCCGAAACGGTCGAGTTCGGCTGGCGTCAGCGGGCGGTTGCGGTGCTGGGTCTTGGCGGCAGTCGGGGCGGTCATTCGATCGCTCACAGGTCGAGTACGAGGTCGCTGGAGGCGGCGTTGACGCACAGCCTCAGCGCGGACACCGGTTCGCCGATGGCGTCGCCGGTATGCAGGTGTCGGGTGGTGCCGGACACCTTGCCGCAGGCACAGGTGTTGCAGATGCCCATGCGGCAGCCGCTGGCGAGCTTCAGGCCCTGGCCTTCCAGTGCGGTCAGCAGCGACTGCCCGCGCGGCACGCTCAGGGTTCGTCCGCTGGCGGCGAGGGTGACCTCGACGTGGCCGCCTTCCTCGATGAGCCGCGCCGGCGGCGTGAACGCTTCGGCGGCGAAACTGCGCGCGTTGGCCCCGGCCAGTGCGCGTGCGCTGTCGACGAAGCCACCGGGACCGCAGGCGTAGACGTCGCGATCACCAAGGTCGGAAACCAGGGACGACAACAGCGCTGCGTCGATGCGACCGCGGTGCTCACCGTCCATCAGCGTGCTTTCGCGGGTCAGGACGAAATGCACCACGAAATTCGGATGCTGCTTCGCCAGCGCGCGCAGCTCGTCGACGAAGCACAGCTCGTCGCGGCTGCGTGCCCAGTAGAGGAGCATCAGCGGCGTCGACGCGCCATTGGCGACATGGGCGCGCAGCAGCGACATCAACGGCGTGATGCCGCTGCCGGCAGCAAGGAACAGCCAGGCACCATCGGCGCCCTGCGGCCAGGTCATCTCGCCGAAGGCCTGGCCGAGATCGACCACGTCGCCGACGCGCGCGTCCTGGCACAGGTGGCGACTCATGCGACCGCCTTCGATGTGCTTGACCGTCACCGCGATCCGGCCGTCGGCGCGCGGGGCGTCGCTGAGGCTGTAGCTGCGGGTCATCCGCACGCCGTCGATCTCCACGCCCAGGTTGACGTGCTGGCCCGGGCGGAAGCCGCGCCAGTGGCGGTTGGGCTGCAGCAGCAGGGTCACGGCATCGCGCGACTGCGCCTGCCTGGCAACGATCCGCGCCAGCGGGCGCTCCCAGGTCCAGGTCGGATGCAGGCGCGAGGCCCAGAAATCGAACACATCCGGGGCAACCCAGGTGCGCAGCAGCGACAGCGGGCTCCTCGGACGAACGACGCGAGGGCCGCGGGGGCGGGTAACAGCGTTCATGGGAACACTATACAGACACGCATACAGGCGTGTATACACCTGTGCATTAATTACCGGGACCTGGCCAAGTGCCGGTGCGCCGGGTCCCGGGTGCGCTTCGCTTACCCGGGCTACGCGCCGGGATATACGTTCGCACCCCGATATGATGTCCACTTCGATCAGCACAGCCGCCCTAGTGACCCAACCACCTGTACAGCCTGTCGATGGCGATCACGCAGCCGGTCGCAAGGCATCCATTTCGCGCGAGGACATCCTCGCCGCGGCGCTGAAGCTGATCGGCCCGCACCGCAGCGTCTCGACGCTGAGCCTGCGCGAGATCGCGCGCGAGGCCGGGATCGCGCCCAACAGCTTCTACCGCCAGTTCCGCGACACCGACGAGCTGGCCGTGGCCCTGATCGACCTGGCCGGCCGCTCGCTGCGCAAGATCGTCGGCGAGGCGCGTTACCGGGCGAAGACCGATCGCAGCATCGTGCGCAGCTCGGTCGAGGCGTTCATGGAACAGGTGCGTGCCGACGACAAGCTGCTGCACGTGTTGTTGCGCGAAGGCACCGTAGGGTCGGACGCCTTCAAGCACGCCGTCGACCGCGAACTGAACTTCTTCGAGGAAGAACTGCGCGTCGACCTGATCCGCCTGACCCGCGCCCAGGGCATCCCCCTGCGCGAACCGGCCCTGGTGGCCAAGGCGATCACCCGCCTGGTGTTCGCGATGGGCGCAGCGGCGATGGACTCGCCGCCCGAAAAGGACCCCGAGCTGATCCGTCAGCTGACGATGATGGTGCGGATGATCATCGCCGGATCAAGGACGTTGGCGGCCAGTTAACCGCCGTTGCCGTCGATCTCTGGCGCCCGCTCGGTCACGACCAGGAGCACGTCGCTGTCGCCGGCCAGGCCGTGCGCCTCGAACAGGGCCGGATCCCCGGCCACCCGCAGCAGGCCGGCCAGCCCGGCGGCCCCCGACGGCGTCGACTCCGGGCCACCGGACTGGCGCAACAGGTACACCGCCTCGGCCAGACCGGACTCGTCGACCGCCACCGCGGTCGCGCCGGCGCGGCGCAGGGCGGGCAGGGCGGCCGCGGAAGCCAGGCCGCAGGCGAGCATTTCGGCGACGGTGTGCAGGTCGCCTTCGATAAGGGTTGGCTTGTGCATTTCCAGCGCGCGGGCAACGCAGGCCGCAGCCGCGGGTTCGACCACGACCAGGCGCGCGGCGCCGCCCATGTGCGGGCGCAGGCCATCGGCCAGGGCGGCGGCGAGTCCGCCGACTCCGGCCTGGACGAAGGCATGGCCGGGCCGCACCCCGAGTTCGCGCAACTGCACGCCCAGCTCGTCGGTGATCAACCGGTAGCCCGCCATCACGTCGGCGACGACATGGTTGGCGGGATCAGGGTCGGTGTCGGCAATGAGCAGACCGTCGCCGGCGGCGGCGGCCGCGGCCGCGGCGTCGACCGCGTCGTCGTAGCTGCCATCGACGATCACGATCTGCGCACCGCGGTCGGCGATGCGCTGCACGCGCACCGGCCCGACCGATGCCGGCAGGTAGATGCGCGCTTCGGCGCCGGCGCGCTGTGCGGCCAGCGCCACCGACAGGCCGTGGTTGCCGTCACTGGCGCAGATCAGGCGCGGCAGTCCCGGCTGGCGCGTGCCGCCGGCGAGCAGATCCTGCAGTGACGCGGCGCCGCTGGCGCGCACCAGCGCGCGCAGGCCGGCAAGCATGCCGCCGAGGACCTTGAAGTTGCCGAAGGGACGCTGGCTCTCGAGTTTGGCGAAGACGCGGCCTACGCGCGCCGTGGCCGCCAGCCGTGGCAGCTCGACCAGATCCGTGGGCCGGTACTGCGGGAACAGGGTGGCGAAATCCGCCGCGGTGCCGTGTGTCGTGCTTTCCATGTCATCACCCTGCCAGTGTCCTTTTGCGGTATCGCCGCGCCAGCGCGCGGTGATCAGTCGTCGATTGCCACCGGGATGGTCAGGCCGCGCTTGACCACGCTCATCGCCACGTTGGTGGTGAAGCGGGCGACGTTCGGGTTCTCGCTGACCAGTCGGCCCATCAAGGCATCGTAGGACTCGGCGTCGGGCGCGGTGACGACGAGCACGAAGTCGGCCTCGCCGGTCACGTAGAACGCCTGCTGCACGTGCTCCTGCGCAGCCAGCCATTTGCGCAGTTGCGCCATCAGGTCCGGGCGCTCGCGCTCGACCTGCAGCGAGACGATGAAGATCGTCGGGCGGCCGACGGCCCTGGGGTCGACGATCGCCGATTCGCGCTCGATCACGCCCTGCTCGCGCAGGCGGCGCAGCCGCCGCTGGATCGCCGACGGCGACAGCGCAACATGCTCGGCGAGCTGGTCGGCGGTCTGCCCGCAATCCTCCTGCACGAGGTTCAGCAGTTGTCGGTCAAAGCGGTCGAGTTCCATGGCGCGCAGCTTATCGCGGCCGCCGTGCAGGAAATGCGCGCGCCGGGGCGCCACAACGCCGCCAACACGCACGAAGCCGGCGCCAGTATTCGTGGCATGCAACTTCTCTATCAGACCCACTCCCCCTACGCCCGCAAGGCGCTGGTGTTCGCCCACGAGGCCGGCCTGGCTGGCGCTATCGAGGTCGTCCACCACGAGACCAGCCCGACCCGCCGCAACGAGGCGGTGTTCGCGCGCAATCCGCTGGGCAAGGTGCCGGTGCTGTTGCGGCCCGGCTTGCCGGCGCTGTTCGATTCCGACGTGATCTGCGCGTACCTGGATACCCTGCACCGCGGTCCGCGCCTGATTCCCGCCGAAGGCGAACAGCGCTGGCATGCACTGCGCGTGCAGGCGGTTGCGCAGGGTCTGGCCGACGCCGGCATCGCGGTGCGCTGGGAAACGGTCCGGCGTCCGCCGCAACTGCGCTATCCGCCCCTGCGCGACGGCCATATCGCCAAACTCGAAAGCAGCTACGACTGGCTCGAGCGCGAGCTCGACGTCGACACGCTGCATGTCGGCCATGTCGCCGTTGCCACCGCGCTGGACTGGCTGGAGTTCCGCCAGCTGCCCGGGTTCCGCGCCGGACGCCCGCGACTGGGCGCGTGGTTCGACGCGTTCGCCGCCCGGCCGTCGATGCGGGCCACGCCCTTGTCGGGCGAGACGCAGGATTAGCGCGCGGGCAGCGGCATCCCCCGGAACGCCTTGACCGTACGCAGCACGAAGCTGGAGTTGACGTCCGCCACGCCGGCCTGGTTGAGCAGGCGATCGAGCAGGAAGCGCGAGAAGTGCTCGAGGTCCTGCACGACGATCTGCAGCAGATAGTCCATGTCGCCGGTCAGGGCGTGGCAGGCGACCACTTCGTCCCAGGCGTTGACGAAGTCGACGAAGGCGGCGATCGCCTCGCTGTCGTGGCGCACCAGCTGCACGCGGACGAATGCCAGCAGGCCCAGGCCGAGCCGGTCGGGATCGACCTCGGCGCGGTAGCCCGCGATGACCCCCTCGCGCTCCAGCCGCTGCACCCGGCGCAGGCAGGCCGAGGCCGAAAGGTGGACGCGCTCGGCCAGCTCGGCATTGGTCAGGCGGCCGCTGCGCTGCAGTTCGGCGAGTACCAGCAGGTCGGTCCGGTCGAGTTCGATAGCGGCCATTTCGTGCGCCTTGATTGCTGTTGGCGCAAGAATATTGCTCCGTAACCGGCTACATGCGCAACTACGCAAGCCTATTGCGCGTTTTGGGCGCTAAAGTCGAAAGTCAGTACAAGGAGCCCCCATGAACGCAATCTCCCCCAACCGCGTCGAACACCAGCTCACCGACAAGGGCTATGTGCCGGTGTACACGACGTCGGTGGTCGAGCAGCCGTGGGCGAGCTACAGCCAGGCCGACCACGATGTCTGGGCGACCCTGTTCAAGCGCCAGCGCGAAGTCCTCGTCGGCCGCGCCAGCGACGAGTTCCTGCGCACCCAGCACGCCATGGGCATGACGCCCGACCGCATCCCGAAGTTCGACGACCTCAACCGCATGCTGCGCAAGGCGACCGGCTGGGAGCTGGTCGGCGTCGAGGGCCTGTTGCCGGAGCTGACGTTCTTCGATCACCTGGCCAACCGTCGCTTCCCGGTGACCTGGTGGATCCGCAAGCCCGAGCAGCTGGACTACCTGGCCGAGCCGGACCTGTTCCACGACCTGTTCGGCCATGTGCCGCTGCTGATGAACCCGGTCTTCGCCGACTACATGCAGGCCTATGGCCGCGGCGGCGTGAAGGCGCATGGCCTGGGTGCCGACGCGCTGGTCAACCTGACCCGCCTGTACTGGTACACGGTCGAGTTCGGCCTGATCCGCCAGCCCGACGGGCTGCGCATCTACGGCAGCGGCATCGTCTCGTCCAAGGGCGAGTCGATCCATTGCCTGGAAAGCGCGTCGCCGAACCGCATCGGCTTCGACCTGGAGCGGATCATGCGTACCCGCTACCGCATCGACACCTTCCAGAAGACCTACTTCGTCATCGACAGCTACGAGCAGCTGATGGAAGCAACCACGCCGGACTTCACGCCGATCTATGCACGACTGGCGCAGCAGGAGTCGATCCCGGCCGGCACCGTGCTCACCACCGACACGGTGTTCAACCGCGGCACCGGCGAAGGCTGGGCGACGGACGGCGACGTTTAAGCAGGGTCGGCGTCCACCGCCCAGCGTCCCGAGCTTGCTGACGTCATCCCGGCGAACGCGCCTCCTGCCACACCGCATTGCCTCTCTCGCCTGACTGGCGAGCGGACGCCGTCGCCAGCAACTGCTTCGCCAGCGTCCGCGCTGCCACGCGCAGCTCCGGCACGGCCGTGATTTCCCACAGCTGCGCACGCAGCAGCGGCCCGAGTGCATACAGGCCACGCACCACCGAGCCATTGCCATCGAGTGCCTCGAAGCGCGGCGAGGCATTGATTCCCAGTCCCAGCGGATCGCCGCTGAGCATCCCCGAGTCGCGCAACTGCGCCACCAGTGGATGACTGGTGCGCTCCAGGTCGGTATCGAAGCCGGTGGCACGAATGAGCACGTCGAATTGTTCGCTGCTGGCGTGGGCGAAGCCGCGTTCGCGGATCAGCACTTCGATCGCGTCGCCACCGCGTCGCGCCCGCAGCATGCGGCCGGCGCGGATGCGCAGGCGGCCGCGCACGCGCAACTCCTCGATCTCGTTCGCCAGTGCCGGCGCCAGGCGGTGGCGCAGCACTTCCCAGTGCGCGCGCAGATGGCGCAGGAACTGTCCGCGCTGCAGTTGCGGCAGGCCACGCCAGAAGCCCTGGATGTACGGCCGCAACGCGTCGATCAGCGCGCGCCAGTCCGGCACGATCGGTGTCAGCGTGCGCAGCGCCCGGACCAGTTGCCGCAGGTCGTGGCTGTTGAGTGCCTGCAATACCGTCGGCGGCAGGGCGATGGCGGCAATGGGATCATCGCTGTGTGCGTTGGGCAACAGCCCATGCCGCGACAGCGCGGTGATCGGACCGCGATGGCCGCGCCGGTGCAAGGTCGTCACCACGTCGGCCATGGTCAAGCCAGTGCCGATCACCAGTACGCGTGCGCCGGGCGGGACGCCGTCGATCGCGCCGGTTCCGTCCAGTCCGTTCTGCCACGGCCAGCCCAGGTAGCTGGGATGCACCGCCAGGCGTGGCCCGACTCCGGCCAGCGGTTGCGGTGGCAGTGCGCCTACCGTCAGCACCACCACATCGCTGAGGAAGTCGGCGCCGTCGGCGAGGTGGATGCGGAAGGCCCCCGCATCGCGCTGGATCGCGATGGCCTCCTGCTCGACCCGTGCCAGCGCCGCCAGGGACACCTGCGCGGCACCGTGCAAGCGTGAATGCAGGTACTCGCCATAGACCAGGCGCGGCAGGAAACTGTGGCGTGCGCGTTCGGTCAGGCTCAGCCAGTCGGCGAACTCGCCGGGGTGGTCGGCGGTCGCGCCGAGGTCGCGCGCCCTGACATTGAGCAGATGCTCGGGCCGCGCCTCGCCATACGCGACCCCGCGACCGTAGCTGTCGGGCGTACCGACCAGCTGGATGTCCACGCCGGCCGGCGCCGCGCGCGCCAGTTCGGTGGCCAGTACGCAGCCGCTGAAGCCGGCGCCGATGATGCTGATCCGCATGACCGTTGTCTCCGTCGCTGTCGGGCGTCCATTGGTAACCGGACGCGGGCGCGCGGAGGTAAATCTGAGGTTATCCGCTCGGAACCGTTCTTCAGCGCGACATAACCGATCGCCATAACCATCACGAACCCGTAGCCCGGGCAAGCAAAGCGCACCCGGGGCCCCTCACCGCAGATCTCACCCCACCGACGAAAGCTCCCCAACTTCCCGCGGCTTCCAGCGCCGATCAATCAACACCTTCGCGACCACCGCAACCAGCAGCGGGCCAAACCATGCCAGGTAGCCCAGCACGCCGCCGCTGATCGACGGCAGCAGGCGCGGCAGTCCGATCGACAGGAACGCAATGTGGGTGGCAATGCCATTGCCCAGCACGGCGTTGTAATGCTCCACCAGCCACCACTGCCCGCGTGCGCCCAGCTCGGCACGATGCCGCCATTTGTAGAGATGTTCAGCACCGCTGAGCAGGCCGACCGCGGAAAAACCCATCAGCAACGGCGAGCCGACGCGCATGCCAAGCGCCAGGACGGCAACGCCCGACAGCAGCGAAAGCGCGCCCAGTGCCACGTACACCGGCCCGGTGTAGCGGGCAACGTCGCCCTGGTCGCGAATCGCGCGCCACTGGCTCCACACCGCGGAGGCGGTGATCACCACCAGGTAGGCCAGGAACGCCGCCGTGACCGGGCGCCCGTCGCGAAAGGTGAACCACGCCATCGGTGCGCCGGTGACGAGGATGCCCGCCATCGCCAGCAGGAACGCGCGACCGACGCGCCGGTGCAGGGGCGTGCCCTTGCGCAGGGCGGCGTTGCTCCAGAACGTGGCCAGTGCGACCACGCCGATCGCGCCGTGGACGGAAACGAGAACTTGATAGGGAGTCATGGCCGCCAACCCGGTTCATCGGAAGTGAGGTCAGGCTGCGCCGGCATCATCTTGAATCGCAGTGCCCGCGGTCATCGCTGCGACCTGCCGGAAGTCACTTTCTGCTCCGGCGGCATTGCGCGCGCGTCGCCGCGGTCGCAGCATGGCCGCCATGAACGATCGCCTGCGCACGCTGCTGCAACCGCTCAACCTGGCAGGTGTGTTCACCCTCGTCGCGGTCGGCATGGCGTTGCGCTGGATGCCACCGGAGCGGCTGCCCTACGGCCTGGCCCTGGTTGCCGCGTTCGGGGCGCTGCTGCTGGTGACCGACATGTGGCCGCGCGTGACCTGGCTGCGGCCGCTCTCCATCGTGCTGATGCCGCTGATCGCGCTGACGCTGATCTGGCTCGACCCGCGCCCGTCGGTGGCACCCGTGCTGCTGGTGGTGTGGACGGCCGTGATGGCGATGACCCTTTCGCTGCGCACCACCATGATCGCCGTGGTCGTGGTCGACATCGCGTACTACTTCCTGCTGCGCACGGACGACCACAGCGCGCCGTTGACGGTCGTGTTCATCCACGGCGGCTTCCAGGCCTTCGCCGCACTGTGCGCGTGGTATGCCTCCAGCGCCGAGCGCGCCCGCGATGCGCTGGCGCGCGTCAACGCCGACCTGCTCGCCACCCGTGCACTGCTGGCCGATTCGGCGCGCGACAACGAACGCCTTCGCGTCGCCCGCGAGCTGCACGACGTGGCCGGCCACAAGCTGACGGCCATGACGCTGAACCTGCGCGCGCTCGCCGCCGATCCGGCCTTCGCCGGGCGCCAGGAGATAGTCATTGCGCAGCAGTTGTCGAGCGAGCTGCTCGCCGACATCCGCGGCATCGTCCAGGCGATCCGCCACGATCGCGGCCTCGATCTCGCCACCGCCCTGCGCGCCCTGGCGGCGCCGTTGCCGCGACCGGCGCTGCGGCTGAGCATCGATGACAGCGTGCAGGTGACCGATCCTGCCGTCGCCGAAGCGATCCTGCGCCTGGTGCAGGAAGCACTCACCAACAGCATCCGCCACGCCGATGCCGACGTCGTCCAGGTCGCACTGACCTGCCATGGCGGACGCCTGCGCATCCAGGTCGAGGATGACGGCTACGTCCGCGGTGCGCTGCGCGAGGGCAACGGCCTGGCCGGCATGCGCGAGCGCATCGTCGCCGCCGGCGGCAGCCTCGACCTGTCCACGTCCGCGCGCGGTGCCTTGCGCATCGAGGCGAGCTTGCCGGCATGAGTTCGCAGCGATGACACCCGCCCCGGTCCGCATCGCCCTGGCGGATGACCAGGGCATCGTCCGCGCCGGCCTGCGCGCATTGCTCGAGCGCCATGGCATCGAGGTCGTGTTCGAAGCCGAGGACGGCGCGCAGCTGCTCGAGCTGCTGGCGACGACGCCGGTCGACGTCGTGCTGAGCGATATCCGCATGGCCGGGGTCGACGGCATCGAGGCCCTGCGGCGCATGCGCGAGCGCGGCGACAGCACCCCGGTGCTGCTGCTGACCACCTTCGACGAAAGCGAGCTGCTGCTGCGTGCGACTGCTGCCGGCGCTCAGGGATTCATGCTCAAGGATGCCGCGCCGGAGGAGCTGCGCGACGCGATCGCGCGCCTCGCCGCCGGCGAAACGCTGCTGCAACCGGTCAGCACCGACCCGGTGCGCGCGAGGTACCAGTACCACGCCAGCGAAGCGCCGCGCGAGAACTTCACCGAGCGCGAAGTCGCGATCCTGCGGCTGCTCGCTGGCGGCTATTCCAACAAGGAGATCGCGCGGGCGATGTTCCTGGCCGAAGGCACGGTCAAGAACTACGTGTCGGTGATACTCGACAAGCTCGACACCCGCGACCGTACGCGCGCAGTGCTCAAGGCGATCACGCTGCGGGTGATCTGAGCCGCGCTCAGCCGGCTGGGCGGCAGTCGGCGTCCACCGCTTCGCTGCGATGGCTGACGCAGAGGCGGAAGTCGGCAGGCAGATCGCTGCGGTCGCGAACCTGGCCGACCTGCACGTCGAACGTGCCCGCCGGGCGATGCACGCAGTGCGCGCCAGCGGCCGAGGTGGTGCACGTGCCGGTGAACAGCGCGTAGTGGCAGTGCCCGGTGGCGCTGCGCATGCACTCGAAGCGGACCTTGCCGGTTTCGATGCTGGTCTTGCTCAGCAGCGTCTCGACGCCATTGTCGGTGCTGCGCGCGACCAGCGTGGTGCCGGTAGCGCCGAGCCCGCTGATCCCACTGATCTCGCCGATCCCGCCGACCAGGCCGAGGAGAAAGTAGACGAAAGCCATTACGTTGCGCATGGGGCATCCTTTCGCGGCATCGAGCCACGTCGTGGGTACTGCATGACATTCGGGGCGGCGCCGCTTTTGCGGGCTTTGTGCGGGCGGCCGCTACATCTGTTTGAACAGGGCCATGAACGGCTGGCTGACGGTGAGGGTTTCCGGACGCTGGCGCAGGCGCACCACGCCCTTGCCGCTGTCGTCGCGAACGATCGATGCGATCGCCTTGAGGTTGACGATGGTGGAGCGGTGGATCTGGCAGAACACGGCCGGGTCGAGCGCGATCAGCAGTTCGCGGATCGGTTTGCGGATCAGCGCTTCACCTTCGGCCGTCATCACCACGGTGTACTTGTGCTCGGCGCGGAAGTAGGCGACGTCGTCGACCAGGATCAACCGCGTCTCGCGACCGGCGGTGGCCGTGATCCATGTCAGCGGCGGCTCGCTGTTGCGCGGCGCCAGGTCGAGCGTGGCGACCAGTTGTGCCAGCGCGACCGCATCGACGCTGCCGGCAGCAGCACGGGCCTGCACCCGCTGCGCTGTCGCCGCCAGCCGCTCGCGGCTGACCGGCTTGAGCAGGTAGTCGATCGCGCCATGTTCGAACGCGTCGACCGCGTACTGGTCGTAAGCGGTGACGAACACCGCCTGCGTCCCCGGACTGGCCTGCGCGGCAGCAGCGGCGACATCCAGCCCGGTCAGGCCCGGCATGCGGATATCGAGGAAGGCGACGTCGGGGCGGTGCTCGGCGATGGCTTCCAGCGCGCTGGCGCCGTCCTCGCACGCGGCCACGATCTGCAACTGCGGCCAGACCTCGCCGAGCAGTTCGACCAGCGCGTTGCGCAGCAGCTCCTCGTCTTCGGCGACGACGGCTTTCATCACCCGTGGCTCAGCCATGGCCGGGCTCCTGCACGGGGGCGATCGGCACCGTGATCGTCGCGGCGACGCCGTTGGGGAAGTTGGCCACGATCGCCAGTGTTGCCGCATTGCCGTAGACCAGGCGCAGGCGTTCACGCACGTTCTTCAGGCCGATGCCGGTGCCGGTGCTTTCGGCGTTGAAGCCATCGCCATCGTCGGCCACGGTCACCGAGACCACGCGATCGTTGCTGCGCGCCAGGATCCACACGGTGCCGCCGCCGGGCTTGGGCTCGAGCCCGTGCTTGATGGCGTTCTCCACCAGCGTCTGCAGCATCATCGGCGGCAGCGGCGTCGTGCGCAGGTCTTCCGGGACGTCGATCTGCAGCGCCAGGCGCGGACCCATGCGCAGCTTCAGGATCTCCAGGTAGGCACGCGATCTCTCCAGCTCGACGCCCAGCGTCGACAGCGCATCGTCGGTGCGCGGCAGCGAATGGCGCAGGTACTGGATCAGGTGCCCGAGCATCTCGTCGGCGCGGGCCGGGTCGGTGCGGGTGAGGTACTGCGCACTGGCCAGGGTGTTGTAGAGGAAATGCGGCTCGACCTGCGCATGCAGCAGGCTCAGCTTGGCCACGGTCAGTTCCTTCTCGGTCACCGTCTGCGCCACCGCGGCACGCTCGCCGCGACGGCGTTCGGCGATCCGGCGCGTGACGGCGCGGGTGATCGCCTCGGCGTTCTCGAGGTTGGTGCCGTCGTCGACGCGGAACCAGTCGCTCCACGCACCGCTCTCGGGCTCGCAGATCAGCGTCACGCTGCCGGTGCCCTCGCCGGGCGTCACGGTCGCCTGGATCTGGTTGCGCGGAATGCCCAGCAGCACCAGCGGATTGACGTAGCGCGAGGGCGAGTGGCCGTAGGGCTCCAGGCGCTTGACCTTGGCGCGGATCTGCAGGCTGTCGCGGACGCTTTCGATCTCTTCGGTGCGCGGCAGTTCGCGGATGGCCGCGTCGAGCAGGTCGAATGCTTCCCCGGCTTCGAGCGGGATCTCGATCTGCCGGCGCTGGCGATTGCCCAGCGTGACCGCATCGACCTGGCCGGCGATCAACCGCACCCGGCGCAGGTGCGACACCGCACCGAGGACGACGAAGCCGATCGTGACGAAGAACAGGAAGGTCACCGGCAGACCGTCGAACCGACCCAGCGGCGTCGCATCGATCAGGATCGCCAGCACCAGGAACGCCAGGAACCAGGCGGCGATCAGTCGGGCGATGAAGTAGAGGTTGGTGGCCATGCGGCGTCGGTCGGGTCGGGATTCTGTGCGGCCGAGCATAGCGGCGGTGCACGGCGACCGGGCGGTGGTTGCGACGGAAGCGCCGCAGGCGCGACGAAACCCGTCGCTGGCGCCCCAGATGCGGGGGAGGGTTCGCTGGCGGGCTCCAGGCGGCGCTGGCGGCGGTGCCACCCGGTCCTGCTCAGGCGCCGCGAAGCCACCGCATCGTCATGATCCCCAGCACCGTCATCGCCAGCGACCCGAGCAGGTGCAGCGCGATGGTCAGCAGCGCCCAGCCATAGGCTTCGCGCTGCAGCAGGTGCACCGTTTCGGCAGAAAAGGTCGAGAACGTGGTCAGCCCACCGAGCAGGCCGGTGATGACGAACAGCCGCCATTCCGGCGCCACCCCCTGGCTGGCGCCGAACCATGCCACCGCCAGGCCAATCAAATAGCCGCCGCCGAGGTTGGCTGCAAGCGTGCCGATGGGAACATTGCCGTGCAGCGAGTTCAGCCAGACGCCCAGCCCCCAGCGCGCCCACGAACCGAGCGTTGCGCCTAGCGCGATGGCCAGCAATGAGTTGAGCATCGGGTCACTCCAGCGGGTCTGCGCGGCAAGGGTAAGCCAGGGTGGACGATTGCGACGAGCGGCCGCTCGCGGCAAAGCGGCTGGCCGGCGTCAACACATCGGCGCCACGGGCGCGGACTAGACTGGTTTTTCCCCCGCCCCGCATCTCCATCATGAGCGACCGCATCCGCCACCCCGGCCTGCGCGACCGGCGCATGAGCGCCGAGCAGGCCGCCGCCCTGATCCGCCCCGGCATGACCGTCGCCATGAGCGGCTTCACCGGCGCCGGCTATCCCAAGGCCGTCCCGCAGGCGTTGGCGGCGCAGATCCAACAGGCGCACAACGCCGGCGAGGCCTTCCGCATCAAGGTGCTGACCGGGGCCTCGACCGCGCCCGAGCTCGACGGCGTCCTCGCCCGCGCACAGGGCATCGAGCTGCGCCTGCCGTACCAGTCCGACCCGACGCTGCGCGAGCGCATCAACGCCGGCGAGCTGGACTACATCGACCTGCATCTCAGCCACGTCGCCCAGTACACCTGGTTCGGTTTCTACGGCGCGGTCGACGTGGCCGTGATCGAGGTCACCGCGATCACCGAAGACGGACGCCTGGTGCCGTCGTCGTCGGTCGGCAACAACAAGACCTGGCTCGACCAGGCCGACAAGGTGATCCTCGAGGTCAACCGCTGGCAGCCGGCGGCGCTCGAAGGCATGCACGACGTCTACTACGGCACCGCGCTGCCGCCCGACCGCAAACCCATCCCGTTGCTGCATCCCGACGATCGCATCGGCGAACCGTACCTGCGCTGCGACCCGGACAAGATCATCGCCATCGTCGAGACCGACGCACCCGATCGCAATTCACCGTTCACGCCGCCCGATGCCGATTCCAAGCAGATCGCCGCGCACTTGCTGGACTTCTATGCCCACGAGGTCCGCCGCGGTCGGCTGACACCGAAGCTGCTGCCGCTGCAGTCCGGCGTCGGCAACATTGCCAACGCGGTGCTGACCGGCCTCGCCCAGGCCGGCTACCGCGACCTCACCGCGTTCACCGAAGTGATCCAGGACGGCATGCTCGAGCTGCTCAAGCAGGGCGTGGTGCGGATGGCGTCGGCGACGTCGTTCTCGCTGAGCCCGGCGGGGATCGACGAGTTCCTCGCCCATGTCGACGAGTACCGCCAGCGGATCGTGCTGCGCACGCAGGAAATCTCCAACCATCCCGAGCTGGTGCGGCGCCTGGGCTGCATCGCCATGAACGGCATGATCGAGGCCGACCTCTACGGCAACGTCAATTCCACACATGTTGCAGGCACGCGGATCATGAACGGCATCGGCGGCAGCGGCGACTTCGCGCGCAATGCCTATCTGTCGGTGTTCATGTCGCCGAGCACGGCCAAGGGCGGGCGCATCTCGTCCATCGTGCCGATGGCCAGCCACGTCGACCACACCGAACACGACGTGATGGTGGTGGTCACCGAACAGGGTCTGGCCGACCTGCGCGGCCTGGCGCCCAAGCAGCGCGCGCAGCGCGTCATCGATTCGTGCGCGCACCCGACCTATCGGCCGATGCTGCAGGACTACTTCGACCGCGCGCGTCGCGAGAGCTATGGCAAGCACACGCCGCACCTGCTGAACGAGGCGCTGTCGTGGCATCAGCGCTTCATCGACACGGGCGACATGCGGGTGGCGTAGCCGGACATGCGCCATGGCATGCGCGCGAACTACTTCTGCGGATTCGCCGCCCGCAGATACGCCGCCAGCCCACGCTCGCGACTCTCGACGAACGTCTCCCCGGTGGGCGAGTAGTTAACGATCCGGTCCGGCCGGAAGTTGCGGAAGTCCGCACGCAGGCGGCACCACGCCCCAAGCGTCCAGCTGCCGCCCCAGAATGCCAGGCACAGCGGTTCGATCTCGCGCTCGCTGGCACGCGCGTCGTTGTCGCGGTAGCGCATGCGCAGCACCTGTGCGCTGGTCACGGCCGCATGCAGGTCGTCGATCAACCCGCTGTTCTCCAGCCGATCGACTTCGGGCGCGAATATGCGCGTACGTTCACTTCGCTCGCGCAACTCCGGTGGCAACACGGCCTCGATCTTCAGCAGCGCCGCGGCCGCTTCGCGTCCCAGTCGCACGCCACCGAAGGCGCGGACGAAACGCGTACCGACCACCAGGGCTTCGAGTTCGTCGGCGGTGAACATCAGCGGCGGGATGTCCGAACCCTTGCGCAACATGTAGCCGACGCCTGCCTCGCCTTCGATCGGCACGCCGGAACGCTGCAGGTCGGCAACGTCGCGGTAGACCGTGCGCAACGACACGGCCAGGGTCTCGGCCAGTCGTTGTGCAGTGATGGCGGAACGGCGTCCACGCAGGGCATGGATCAGCAGGAAGAGGCGGTCGGCGCGGCGCATGCGGCATGATCGCCCGCCCGCGCCTCCGGCTCAATGAGCGTTAGCGATAACAACGGCCCGATCGTTGTCGTGCGTCTCATATGCGCAGCTCCGAGCGCCGGGTTGGCGCCAGCCGCAGTCGCTGCGGCGGTTGCCTGAGGCCATCGAGCAGGGCCTGCGCGACCGCAGTGTTCCATAGTCCATCGGCAAGCAACGCCGACTCGTAGCGATGATGGGCATCGACATCGGTGAAGCGCGCGAACCACACCAGCACCGGCTCGCCCTCGCGCACCGGCAGGCGCGGGAAAGTATTGGGCGCGGACTCGGTGACATAGACGCCGATCAGTTCGGCGCCGGCTGCGCGCAACCGCGGCGCCAGGTGCTGTTCGAAGCGGGCGACGAAGCTGCTGTCGGCGGGGTCATCGAGGTAACAGATGCCGGCTTCGAGCAAACCCTTTTCGACGTCAGTCGCACCGCCCTGCGCCGGACGCGGCCCGCTGCTGGCAAGCGCCGAATCAGGTCGCGCCGGACGCAGCAACAGCACGTCGTCACTGTTGACCATGGTGTCGTTGGCATCGTCGCGATAACGGGCCCACGTCGGCCCGCCGTAGAAGCCGCCCAGCGCCTCTGCGCGAATGGACATGTCGGGGAAGCCACGCATCCAGACGAAACGGTTGTCGTCGTCGAGGTCGCGGAACTGGCCGATCACATGCATGCCCACGGCTTCTTGGGGCTCGATGAACTCGCGCTCGAACAGCTCGACCAGATCGTCGCGACGCCCGGGCCGCAGCGCGTACTGACGCAGCTCGATCACGCCATCGTCGTGCAGCAGATGGCCTTCGCCGTCGGTGCGGCGGAACCACATGTGCCAGTTGGTTTCCCAGGTTTCACCCTGGTCCTGCGAGAACGCCTGCTGCCAGTGCGCGGTGTTGGCGCTGACCTGGTTCCAGAGGAAACGCACCTGTACCGGCCGGCCGTCATGCTCGCCATGGCCGCGGAACGTGCCGGTGCCGTCGTCGAAGTGCCCGACCATCGGCGGTTCCAGGCGGCCGTCGTGATTGCCGGCCCAGTAGATGCTCCATTGCCTCGATTCCGGGCTGAACAGCCGCAGGGTCATGCCGATGAAGCGCTCGTCGCTGCCGGGGCGGTGCCAGTCGCTGACGAAATCTTCGACGTTGCCGATCCCGCCGAGCATGGGCTGGCACCACTGGCTGGCGTGGAAGATCTCCCAGTCCGTGGAACCGGCCAGGCGCTGTTTCAGGCGCTCGTTGCGGATCTGCCACTGGCCATGGAGGAAGTCGAAATCGTGGCGTCCATCGGCGACGGGTCCGGCGTTCATCGCGGGGGCTCCAGGCGTCGAGGCCCGTTCGGGGCGGGCGACCGCCCGCAAAGGCAGCAGCACCAGCGCCTGCGCGCTGGCGGCCAGCTGCAGCAGCAGGCGGCGATAGCGGTCGACGGTGCCGGCGACGGGCCGGTTCGAGCGGATGGCTGGCCTGATGACCGGGCAGACCGTCGGTTGGATGTTGCCGGCCGTCCTGCTGGCCGCATTGTCGATGCCCATTGCGGCGCTCCCGCCGGCGTGCCAATCGCACGGATACAGATTGCGGCGGTGCTGCTGCCAGCCTCCTGTCAGCAGCCGCGCGTCGTTTGCGTGGTGGGCAGTGGTGCCCAGGTCAGCCGCATCGGCGACAATGGCGCCCCCGTTGCCGCTGCCCGCCGTGCCCATGTCGAACTCAACGCCGCAATCCATCTCCCTGACCCGCCACCTGATCGAGGAGCAGCGCGCCGGGCGCATCAATGCCGATGCCCGCCTGCTGATCGAAGTGGTCGCCCGCGCCTGCAAGACGATCTCGATCGCAGTCGGCAAGGGTGCGCTCGGTGGCGTCCTCGGCGACGCGGGTGCGGCCGGCGAGGCCAGCATCAACATCCAGGGCGAGGCGCAGAAGAAGCTCGACGTGCTGTCCAACGAGATCCTGCTCGAAGCCAACGCCTGGGGCGGACACCTCGCTGGCCTGGCCTCGGAGGAGATGGACACCTCGCAGCCGATTCCCGACGTCTATCCGCGTGGCAACTACCTGCTGCTGTTCGATCCCCTCGACGGCAGCTCCAACATCGACGTCAATATTTCCGTCGGCACGATCTTCTCGGTGCTGCGCTGCCCCGAGGGCGTCACCCACGCGCAGGACGAGCACTTCCTGCAGCCCGGCACGGCCCAGGTCGCAGCCGGTTACTGCACCTACGGCCCGAGCACGATGCTGGTGCTGACGATCGGCAACGGCACGCATGCCTTCACCCTCGACCGCGAAGTGGGCAGCTTCGTGCTGACCACGCGTGGCATGCGCATCCCGGAGGAGACCAGGGAGTTCGCGGTCAACATGTCGAACCAGCGCTTCTGGGAAGCGCCGATGCAGCACTACGTCGGCGATCTGCTCAGCGGCAAGGAAGGCCCGCGCGGCAAGGACTTCAACATGCGCTGGGTCGCATCGATGGTCGCCGACGTGCACCGCATCCTCACCCGCGGCGGCATCTTCAGCTACCCGCTCGACAGCAAGTGCGCGGCAAAGGGCGGCAAGCTGCGCCTGATGTACGAGGCCAACCCGATGAGCATGCTGGTCGAGCAGGCTGGCGGCGCCGCCAGCACCGGCCGCCAGCGCATGCTCGAAGTGCAGCCGACCGGCCTGCACCAGCGCGTGCCGGTGTTCCTCGGCTCGAAGAGCGAAGTCGAGGCTGCGGTGCGTTACCACCGCGAGCACGACGAGAACAACGCGGCACACTGAATGCGCGTGCGGCGCGATCGCACGCCGCACTCACGAAGTTGAACCACGCTGGCGCGATTCGTGCCGGCGCCATGCGTGGTTCTGCGTCTTCTTTTTGACCGTTCATCGTCATCCCTGCCGTAAATAACACTGCGTATCTATGTGTGGTGGCAGGATTTGCCAGCCACGGCAGTGCCTGTTAATGCATTTCGAACAGGCCCTACGGGTTACAGGCAGCGCGGCCGGACCCGGCGCGTACGAAATGCGCCAGCAGTGCCTGTCCGGACACGCATACGGAACCGGAGACGGAGACGCAGATGGCGATCGAAGGAACGCAGGAATCCCTGTCGGGCGATCCCGGTGCCCGTGAGTTGATCTATGTCACGCGCGGCGGCGCCGGCCGCGTGCTGGCCCTGGGCGGCCTCCAGCAGATGGGCTGGAACCTGCGCCGCGCGCCCGATGCGCGCAGCGTGCTGCGCATCCTGCAACGGGATCCGCGGCAACCGCATGCGGCGCTGATCGACCTGCGCGAGGGCTTCACGCAACAGGACCTGGCCGAGTTCGGCGGCGCGCTGTCGGCTGCCAACGTCGGCTGGGTCGCCGGCATCGATGCGCGCCAGCTTGACGAAGAGCCGGTGCGCAAGCTGATCCGCGACTACTGCTACGACTACCTCACGCTGCCGTGCCCGGAAGCGGTGATGAACACGGTGATCGGCCACGCCCACGGCATGGCTGGCCTGGCGTGCGAAGGCGGCGACGTCACCAGCGAAGCCGGCTTCGACGGCATGATCGGCGAGAGCGGGGCGATGCGAACGCTCTGCCGCACGCTGCGCAAGGCCGCCCTGACCGAGGCGCCGGTGTTCATCGCAGGCGAGACCGGCACCGGCAAGGAACTGGCGGCGATGGCGGTGCACCGGCATTCGCGCCGGCATGCGCATCCGTTCGTGGCGATCAACTGCGGTGCGATCCCGCATAGCCTGATCCAGTCGGAGCTGTTCGGTTACGAGCGCGGTGCCTTCACCGGCGCGCAGCAGCGCAAGCTCGGCCGCATCGAGATGGCCAACGGCGGCACGCTGTTCCTCGACGAGATCGGCGACCTCCCGCTGGAAAGCCAGGCCTCACTGCTGCGGTTCCTGCAGCAGGGCAGCATCGAGCGCCTGGGTGGCCACGAGCAGATCCCGATCGACGTGCGCATCATCTCCGCCACCCACCATGACCTCGATGTCGCCGTTGCCGACGGCCGCTTCCGCGCCGACCTCTATCACCGCCTGTGCGTGCTGCGGCTGCAACAGCCGCCGCTGCGCGAGCGCGGCAGCGACATCGACCGCATCGCCGAGTACGCGCTGCAGCGCTATTCGCAGGAAGGCCATCGCACGCTCAAGGGCTTCGCCCCGTGTGCGCGCCAGGCCCTGCACAGCCACGGCTGGCCGGGCAACGTGCGCGAGCTGATCAACCGCGTCCGCCAGGCGGTGGTGATGGCCGAGGGCCGGCTGATCACGGCGGCCGACCTGCACATCGAGAACGCACTGGCGACACCGCCACCTACGCTCGACGAAGTCCGCGATGCCGCCACACGAAGTGCGATCGAGCATTCGCTGCACCGCAACCGCGGTCGGCTGGTCGATGTCGCGCGCGAGCTGGGCGTGTCGCGGGTGACGCTGTACCGGCTGATGCAGCGCCACGGCCTGCGCGCCTCCGACCCAGAGTCGCCGAACACCATCAGCATCGCCTGAGGGCACGGTTTAGACGGCGGACCGGCGGCGTGCGAGGATGGCCGCTGCCGCCGGATTCCCTGCCTCCTGCATGTCCAGCCAACCCGCAGCCCCCGTTGCCGGCGATCGCCTCGCCCAGGACAACGACTTCATCGAGGTCTATCCGGATGTGCTGACGCCCGACCAGTGCGCGAGCCTGGTGGAGCGCTTCAGCGCCAGCGGCGACACGGTTCCCGGACGCGTCGGCGGTGGCGTGATGCCCGACCTCAAGGACAGCCGCGACCTCACGATCAGCGGGCGCGAAGGCTGGCGCGATGTCGAGACGACGTTGAACCTGGCGGTGTTCCGCGGCGTGATCGCCTACCTGCGCCGCTACCCGCACACGCTGATCGCGCCGCTGATGCTGGAAACCCCCGGCACCGACGGCAAGAGCCATCGCCTGACTC
Source organism: Lysobacter sp. S4-A87 (assembly GCF_022637455.1). NCBI lineage: Bacteria > Pseudomonadati > Pseudomonadota > Gammaproteobacteria > Lysobacterales > Lysobacteraceae > Lysobacter > Lysobacter sp. S4-A87. The sequence goes on along the minus strand of NZ_CP093341.1, from coordinate 2,415,297 downwards.
CCGAGCGGATGGCGGCGATGGACGATGAAGACCTGGCCCCGGTCATCCGGACCGTGCTGCGGCCGGGCTCGATCAACCTGCAGCGCTATAGCGCCAACCGCGGCGGTTATCCCTATTGGCACTGCGAGCTGTACCCGCGCGATCCGCGCGCGGAAACGCTGCATCGGCACCTGCTGTGGACCGTCTACCTCAACGATGGCTTCGAGGAAGGCGAGACCGAGTTCCTCTACCAGCAGCGCAAGATCGTGCCGCGCACGGGCAGTCTGCTGATCGCACCGGCAGCGTTCACACACACCCATCGCGGCAACCGGCCCAAGGGTGGGGACAAGTTCATCGCGACCAGCTGGGTGCTGTTCCAGCGCGCCGAGCAGTTGTTCGGCGCAGGATGAGTCGGGCGGCCTGGGCCGCTACGCCGTGCGCGGGTGGTTCAGTACGAGCCAGTACAGGCCAACCTGCTTGACCGCCCAGACGAACTGCTCGAAGTCGACCGGCTTCTGGATGTAGCTGTTGACGCCCAGCGCGTAGCTGGCTTCGACGTCGAAGGGTTCGGCACTGGTCGTCAGCACCACCACCGGCAGCGTGCGCGTGGCTTCGTTGGCGCGTACGGCCTGCAGCACTTCGCGACCGTCGACCTTGGGCAGGTTGAGGTCGAGCAGCATGATCGAGGGCAGGTCCTCGGGGTCGCGATCGCTGTATTTGCCGCGGGCAAACAGATAGTCGAGGGCCTCGGCGCCGTCACCGACCACCATCAGGCGGTTGGCGATCTTGGCCTCGTCGAAGGCGAGCCGGGTCAGCTCGACGTCGTCGGGATTGTCCTCGACCAGCAGAATTTCCTTGTGCATCAAATACCGTCCTCTGTCGCGGTAACTGGCAACTCGAGGGTAAAGATCGCACCGGCTTCAGGCTGGGATTCGGCCCGCACGCAGCCGCGATGCCGCTCTGCAATGCGTCGGGCGATCGCCAGCCCCAGACCGTGACCACCCCCCTGGTCCGGTCCGTGCAGCCGCTGGAATGGCTCGAACAGCTTATGAGCATACCGCATGTCGAAACCGATGCCCTGGTCGCGGATCTGCACCTGCAGCGTGTCGCCATCGCGGTGGCCGCTGACTTCGATGCGGATCGGCTCGCGTTCACGCGAGAACTTCCATGCGTTGTCCATCAACTGCACCAGCAACAATTTGAGCAGGCGTTCATCCCCCTCGACCTGCAGGTCCGGCTGCACGCGGATCTCGGCGCGGCGCTGCGGATCGGCATCCTGCAGCTCGGCGCCGACCCAGTCGGCCAGCAGGCTCAGGTCGACGGTGCTTGCCTTGAGTTCGGCGCGGGTGACGTAGGACAGGTCGTTGAGTGAGCTGAGCAGGCCGCTCATCCGCGCCGCGGCGGCGCGGATGCGCGCCAGGTAATCGCGGTCGGTGTCGTCGAGGCGATCGTTGGCGCGGTCGGCCAGCAGCGCCGAGAAACTCTCGATCGAGCGCAGCGGCGCGCGCAGGTCGTGCGAGACCGCATCGGCAAAAAGCTGCAGCTGGCGATTGGAGACGTCGCGCGCGGCGTGTTCGGCTTCTGCGCGCGATTCCAGCGCCAGCTCGGCGGCGCGCTGCGCGCTGATGTCCCGCAGCTGCACCAGCAGGTAGAGGGGTGCACCAAAGTCGTCGCGCATCACGGCAATGTTGATGTGGGCCCACAGGGTCTCGCCGCTGCGATGCAGATAGCGCTTCTGCGCGTCGAGCGTGGGAATGCTGCCATCGATCAGGCCGCGCAGGTAGGCCTGCGTGAGCGAGATGTCGTCGGGATGGGTGAAGGCGACCGTTGGACGGCCGACCACCTCGGCAGCGCTGTAGCCGAACATGCGTTCAAATGCCGGATTGACCTCGATCCAGTGTCCATTCAGATCGACGATGGCCATGCCGACCCCGGACGCGGCCATCGCAAGCCGGAAGCGGTCGACTCCGGTTTCTTGGCCGGTGATGTTGCTCATCGGGATGGGTGACTCTGAACCTGCCGCAATGGCGGAGTGTATCCAACCCGATTGTGACGGGGTGGTGCACGGGTTGGGAACCATGGCCATGCGGGCCGATCCAGCACAATGGCCGGCATGGACCTGCAACAAGCCCACCAAGCGCTGTTCCTGCTGATCCTGGCCGGCTCGCTGTATCTGTTCATCAGCGAGCGGCTGCGCGTGGACGTGACCGCGATGCTCACCCTGCTGGCACTGGTGCTGGCCGGCGTCCTGGATGCGCGGCAGGCCCTGTCGGGCTTCGCCAGCGAACCGGCGATCATCGTTGCAGCGGTGTTCGTGATCTCCGGCGGGCTCGCGGCGACCGGCATCACCGAGCGCATCGGCCAGGGCATCGGCCGCGCCGCCGGCCACAGCGAGAGCCGCTCTATCGCGGTGGTGATGCCGGCCGTGGCGGCGCTGTCGTCATTCACCCATCACGTGATGGTGACGGCGATGATGTTGCCGATCCTGACGCGGTTCGCGCGCCAGCGCGGCATGTCGGCATCGCGCCTGCTGATGCCGATGTCGTTCGCCGCTTCGCTTGGCACCACGCTGACCCTGGTCAGCGCACCGGCCTTCCTGCTCGCCGACAACCTGATCGAGCGCACCGGTGCGCAGGGCCTTGGCATCTTCTCGATCACGCCGATTGGCCTGGCACTGGTGGCCATTGGCGTGGTCTACATGCTGCTCGCCCGCTGGCTGCTGCCGCGACGCTTCGGTGCACTGAGCGACGACGGTTACCTGCGCCTGGACCGCTACAGGACCGAGCTGGTCGTGGTCGAGGGCTCGCGCTGGAACACGCGGCCGCTGGCGGAATTGCAGAAGGCACAGGGTGAGGGCTTCCGGCTGGTCGGCTGGCTGCGCGACGGCCAGCTGCGCGACGACCTGGCAGCACAGTCGAGCGTGCTCGTCGGCGATATCCTCCTGGTCGAGGCGTCGGCCGATGCGCTGGCGTCGCTGCATGACGATCCTGGCCTGGACCTGCAGCCGATCGCCCGCTATCGGGCGCAGGCAAGCGGCGAGGGCGACGCGCAACTGGTCCAGGCGGTGGTCGCGCCCGCTTCGGAGTTCATCGGCCACAGCATCCGCGAACTCGACTTTGCCCGCCGCTTCCACGCCGTGATCGCTGGCCTGTGGCGGCGCGATGGCGACGCGCCACCGCGGCTGTCGGAAGCGCGCCTGCGCGAAGGCGACCTGCTGGTGCTGTGGGGCCGCCCTTCGCAGTTCGCCGAGCTTGCCGCGCACCATGGCTTCCTGATGCTCGTTCCATTCGCCGGCGAGGCACGCCGGCGCGTGCGTGCGCCGGTCGCATTGGCGATACTCGCCCTGACCGTGCTCGCGGCCGCGACCGAATGGCTGCCGGCACCGCTGGCGTTCCTGCTCGGCGCGGTGGCGATGGTGGCCACGCGCTGCGTCGATGTCGAGCAGGCGTACCGCGAGATCGACGTGCGCATCTTCGTGATGATCGCCGGCGTGATTCCGCTCGGTATCGCGATGGAGCAGACCGGTACGGCGCAGCTGCTCGCCTCGGGCCTGTTGCATCTGGTCGCGGGATGGCCGGCACTGGCGGTGCTGCTGGTGATGTTCACCGTCGCTGCGCTGTTGACGCAGATCCTGTCCGATGCGGCGACGACAGTGCTGCTCGGGCCGGTCGCGGTCGAACTTGCGCAATCGCTGGGACTGGCGCCGACCCCGTTCGTGGTCTGCACGGCACTCGGCGCGGTGGTCGCGTTCCTGACGCCGATCGGCCACCACGGCAACCTGCTGATCCTGGGTCCGGGCCAGTACCGGTTCTCGGACTTCCTGCGCATCGGCCTGCCGCTGACTGCGCTGATCGCGCTGGTCAGTGCCTGGATGTCACGTTGGCTGTGGCTGGGCGGGCCGCTGTTGCCGGGCGGATGAGGCCTGCGAATTGTTCTGGTGGTATGCCTGCAAGCGAGTCAGCTACCAGACGCCATTCTCGGCGGTGAGTGATGGGTAATGGTGCAGGGTCGCCGCGGCATCACGGTCGCGGCGATCGTTTGCATGTCTGTCACGCGGCGCAATACGGCTAGAACAGCTCACCCTGCGGTGAGGGCTTGCGCGGCGGCACGAATGCGGACGTGTCCAGCGGCGGCAATCGCCCGTAGCCCAGGCGCTTGTGTGCCTTGCGGAAGCGCTGCTCGATCAGCTGTGCGAACGGTCCCTGACCGTGCATGCGACTGCCGAATGCGCTGTCGTAGTCCTTGCCGCCGCGCATCTGCTGGACCAGGCTCATCACGTGCGCGGCACGCTCCGGGTAATGCAGGTGGAGCCATTCCCGCCAGACCTGCTTGAGTTCGTGCGGCAGACGCAACAGCACGTGGCCGGCCGAGCCGGCGCCGTGCTCACGCGCGGCTTCGAGGATGTGCTCGATCTCCTGGTCGTTGATCATCGGGATCACCGGCGCCACCATCACCCCGACCGGCACGCCGGCGTCGGCCAGCGCACGCATCGCCTTCAACCGCGAATGCGGCGCGGAGGCGCGCGGTTCCATGCGGGCGGAGAGGTGGTTATCGAGTGTGGTCACCGAGAAGTACACGGTTGCCAGTCCACGCCTGGCCATCGGCGCGATCAGGTCGAGGTCGCGCGTGACGGCGGCGTTCTTGGTGATCAGGCTGAACGGGTGCGAGCAGGCGGACAGTACCTGGAGCAGCGATCGGGTGACACCGTAGCGGCGCTCGATCGGCTGGTAGGAGTCGGTGTTGATGCCCAGCGCGATGGGCACGCAGCGGTAGCCGGGGCGCGCGAGTTCCGCCAGCAGGCGCTCTGCCGCGTTGGTCTTGGCGAACAGGCGCGTTTCGAAGTCCAGGCCCGGCGACAGGTCGAGGTAGGCGTGCGAGGGCCGGGCGAAGCAGTACACGCAGCCGTGCTCGCAGCCGCGGTACGGATTGACCGACTGGCCAAAGGCGATGTCCGGCGAGTCGTTGCGGCTGATGATGCTTCGCGCGCGCTCTTCGGTGACCTGCGTCTGCGGGCGGGCGGGTTCGGCCAGGTCTTCGTAGACCGATCCCCAGCCGTCATCCTCGCCACGCGCGATGGTGACCGCGTAACGGCCATCGACTTGAGAAGCCGCGCCGCGACCCTTGATCGGCTGCTGGGCTTTGCGGGCGTCGTCCATCCGGCCGATCGTACGCCGGCGGCGTCGCAGTGGCTGAGACTGCCCATGCGGGGGCGCGTTCGCGGCGCCCCCCGGTGGTCGTGCCGGTCGGCGGGGCTCAGAACACCCACTTCGCGCCGGCGCTGGCAGCCCAGCCTTCGCGGCTGGCGTCGCCGATTTCCTGCTGCAGGGAGAAGTCGCCGTAAAGCGACACGCGGTTGCGCATCGTCGCGGTCAGGCCGTAACCAAACTCGGCCGTGTTGCCGTATGCGCCGGTGGCGACTCGCTCGCCGGACAGGAACGCCCGCTGATCAGGGCCTTCGCTGTCGATGTAGTTGAACTTCACATACTGGGTCAGGCTCGAGCCGTTGCTGCCCACCGACGGCGAGAACAGCGCACGCGCGCCGACGCGCCAGACGAACAGCTCCGGCGTCCCGAGGTCGACGACGACACCGCTGTTGTCGGCGACGCGATCGGTATCGAGCTTCTGCCACGACACCTGCGCCTGCGGTTCCACGATCAGCCCTTCGCCGAGTACCCACTGGTAACCGGTCTCGACGGAAGCGAAGACGTCGTTTGAATCCAGGCGCACGGCACGGCCGCCAGTGGCGGCGCGCACGTCGCCGCGGTATTGGCTGGCACCGACCAGGCCATCGACATACCAGCCCGAGTCCTGCTGCCACGTCACCGTGGCGACCACGCTGCTGGCGTCGACTGTCTCGTGTCCGGCGGCGAGCGGCAGGCGGCGTCCGCCGCTGCCGAGACCGGGTTCGATGTACGACTTGCCGGCGCTGAGCGCCGCGCCCAGGCGCAGGCTGCCGGTCTCGCCCTGGAGCTTGAGCCAGTTGCCGCCGAGCTGCAGACCATAGACGTCCTGCTCGTAGTCATAGCCGAGCTGCGATGCGGACAGGTCGCTGTAGTACTCGCTCTGGCCGCCGAAGCCGCGGGTGAAGAATTCGCCGTTGCCTTCGCCCGGGCGATGACCCGCGCCGGTCTCGCCCAGGCGCTGGTGCAGGGAGCTGATGGTCTGCTGGCCGAAGGCGAACAGGCCGTTGTTGTGCACCAGGTACGATGACGCCTGCGGCGCCAGTGCTGGTGCCTGTTGCGCCTGTGCATTGGCGGCCAGGCTGAGACCCAGCACCAGCTGGATGCCTGCGATCAGGAGTTTGCTGTTCATCGGTGAGTACGGTCCTTGTCGTTTCAGTGCGCCGGCAATGGGATTGCCATTGGCCCGCAAGGCTAGATAGCGGTGCACGCCGTATCCATACGATTCGCCTCAACGACGCGTCTGTTCTGCAGCTGCCGTCGGCGAACCTTTGCGCAGTTCGCGCGCGCGGCTTAGCCTTGGACCGGCCTGCCAACGCTGGACAGGTTCCTGACCAGCCCGAATGGAGGCGTCTCATGCTCGAAGCCCTGCAGTTGGCCTGGTCGTGGTTCCTGGATATCCCGCACCTGCGGCTGTACCTGGTGCTGGGATGGATCGGCTACCTGGTATGGCTGGGCTTGTGGATCGTGCTGCAGAAGCGCGAGCCCGTGGCCACGCTGAGCTGGTTGATCAGCCTGGCGGCGCTGCCCTACGTCGGCTTCCTGATCTACTACTTCTTCGGTCCGCAACGGATCCATCGCCAGCGACTGCGGCGCGGACGCGCGCGGGCGTCGCTGCCGCCGCCGCCGGATGGGATGCATCCCTCGTCCGATGCCATCGAGCTGGCCAGACTCGCCCAGGCAACCACCGGCCTGCCGCCGATCACCGCAACCCGCGCCGAGCTGCTGATCGACGGCGGCGCGAAGTACACCGCGCTGCTGGCGGCGATTGCGCAGGCGCGTGAACACATCCATCTGGAGTACTACATCTTCCTGCCCGACCGCACCGGAGCCTCGCTGCGCGACGCGCTGGTCGAGCGCGCCAGGGCCGGCGTGCAAGTGCGATTGCTGCTCGACGCCGTCGGCTCGGGCAAGACCAGGCGCCGCTTCCTGCAGCCGCTGGTCGATGCCGGCGCCGAGGTCGCCTGGTTCCATCCGATGAAGGCGTACTGGTTCTGGAAGCGGCCGTGGCTGAACATGCGCACGCACCGCAAGATCGTGGTGATCGACGGTCTGGTCGGCTTCACCGGCGGGATCAACATCACCGACGACGAGGACGAGCGCCTGCGCAAGGACGCGTATCGCGATCTGCACCTGCGGCTGGAAGGCGACGTGGTGCGCGAGCTGCAGCTGGTGTTCGTCGAGGACTGGGCCTACGCCACCGGCCAGGATCCGTTGCGGTTGCACAATCCTCCACCGCGGCCGGGCCCGATCTCGGCGCAGGTGCTGGTGTCGGGTCCGGATTCGGACTGGGAAGCGATCCATCGGCTGCATGTTGCGGCGATCCATTCGGCGCAGCGTCGCGTCTGGCTGGTCACGCCGTACTTCGTCCCCGGCGAGGCGGCGCGCATGGCGCTCACATCGGCTGCGCTCGGTGGGCTCGACGTGCGCCTGCTGGTGCCGAAGGTGTGCGACAGCCGACTGGTCACCCTGGCGGCGCGCTCCTATTTCGACGAGCTGCTCGCGGCCGGGGTGAAGATCCATGAATACGGCCCGCGCATGCTGCACAGCAAGGCACTGTTGTGCGACGACGATCTCGCAATCATCGGCAGCGCCAATTTCGACCACCGCAGCTTCCGGCTGAACTTCGAGGTGTCGGTGATGTTCCGCGATCGCACCGTGGGCGCCGAGCTGGCCGAGCTCATCCACAGCGAGTGCAACCTGGCGCCGCGTGTGCGCGACGATCGCGCCCGGCCGCTGTGGGGCACGCGTGTTCCCGAAGCCCTGGCTCGGCTGGTATCACCGGTGCTGTAGACACTCGCCCGCGACGACTGACCGGCGGTCGCGGCGAGCCGGTAATCGGGTGATTCGGTCGCGGCGGCGCAGGCTAAACTGCCGGCGCTATCGCAATCCAAATTCGGAGCATCGCCCCATGCACTGGCTCTTACTGCTAATCGCCCTGGCCGCCCTGGCGGTCGCGTTCAAGACGACGTCGGTGCCGGTGCTGGTCATCTGCCTGCTGCTGGCGCTGGCCCTGGCACTGGCCTGGGTGATGAAGCTGCTCGCCCAGCGCGTGGACAGCCAGAGCCGCGACTCGTCGATGATGCTCGACCCGATGGAACTGCGTCGCCTGCGCGAACAGGCCGAGGCCCGGCGTAGCGCCGCCGGCAGCCCGCCCGGCACACCGCCGGCGGCCTGAGGCACGACGGCCAGGCCGGCTTCTGCCGGTCTGGCGGATGCTTCGCACCAGTCCCTGCAGGCCGGGTTTCACGCGGCCCGCCGCATGACGCCTGCTAGCATGGCCGCGCCGCAGGCCACGCTGCGCTCGTGCGCGGCGTGTGCGTCCGATCACAGGAGACCTGTCATGAACCTGTCCGCGTTGTACTGCCTGCCGCTGCTTGGCATGGCGTTCGTGGTTTCCGCGCAACCGGCGTCCCAGGTCGATCCGGCGAGTGCGCCGGCAGCCACGAGTGTGGCACCGGCCGTCGCCGGTTGCGGGCGCATCAGCGTGTTCGACGTCGCACCGCGCAGCAAGGACCTCTATCGCGCGCGACTCATGAACGTCGACGGCGAGTTGCCCGGACCGACGTCCGCGCGCAGCTTCCGCGTCAGCGCCGGCAAGCACACGCTCGAGGTCGCCGAGGCCATCGACGACAACCAGTTCACCGGCATGCAGCTTCGCCAGCGCGTGCAGCAATCGGATCGCTACAAGACCATCGAGCTGGACGTGCAACCCAACACCACCTACCTTCTCGCAGCGCATCTGATCGAAGCCAATCGCAGCGACATCATCGGGCAGACCTATTGGGAGCCGGTGATCTACCAACACAACAGCGAAGCGTGCAAGTGAGTCGACAGTCCATTTCGTCGCGGCGCCGGGGCATGGCGTCATGACCGTCCTGAGCGTCAACGTCAACAAGATCGCGGTGCTGCGCAATTCGCGCGGCGGTGACGAGCCCAGTGTCGTCGCGGCCGCGACTGCATGCCTGGACGCCGGTGCCCATGGCATCACCGTGCATCCGCGTCCGGATGCGCGGCACATTCGCGCCGACGATGTGTATGCGCTGTCCGAGCTGACCCGGCACCGCGGCGTCGAGTTCAACCTCGAAGGCAATCCATTTGCGCCCGCGCGTGCCGGCTATCCGGGCTTCCTGGCGTTGTGCGAACGGGTGCGTCCGGCGCAGGCGACGCTGGTGCCGGACGGCGATGCGCAGCTCACGTCGGATCACGGCTTCGATTTCGTCGGTGATGCGCAATCGCTGCGGCCGTATGTCGACGCGCTCAAGGCGATGGGTTGTCGCGTCAGTCTGTTTGCCGATGCGCATACGGAATCGGGCAGGGAAGGCATCGGTCATGCGGCGGCTGTCGGTGCCGATCGCGTCGAGCTGTACACCGGTCCGTTTGCCGAGGCGTTTGCAGCGGGGATGGCGGATGCGATGACGGCGCAGTTTGCCGAGGCCGCACGCCGCGCCGTGGATGCGGGCCTGGGCGTTAACGCTGGCCATGATCTCAGCCAGGCCAATCTAGGGTTCTTCCTCGATCGCGTGCCCGGGATCCTGGAAGTGTCGATCGGCCATGCGCTGATTGGCGAGGCGCTCTATCAGGGGATCGAGGCGACTGTCGCTTCGTATCTGCGCGTTCTGTCTGCGCGTTCCAGGGCGGCGACGGGGCGGTGACCGGGCGCGTCCCCGGGTGCGGCCTTTGGCCTTACCCGGGCTACGTTGGGTAGCCCGGGTGGGGTGCACTGCCGTGCGGGTTACTCCCAGGCGATGTCGCGCAGGCCGCTGCGCTGCGCTTCGGCGAGGGCCCAGGCGAATCCCTGGTAGTCGGCTTCGGCGTCGGAGGCGACCTTCAGCACGGCGTGCGGATTTTGGCGCGCCAGTTCCTGTAGCGCCGGTGTCAGCTGGTCGCGCGTCAGCACTGTCCCATCGAGCCGATACCCGCCGTCGCTGCCAACACGCAGTTCCACCGGCGGCGGCGGTTTGCCGCGGTTGATGGTGGTCTGTTGTGGCAGGCGCATGTCGAGCCGACCGGTCAGGGCCGGGGCAGCCACCATGAAGATCACCAGCAATACGAGCAGGACGTCGACCAGCGGGGTGATGTTGATCTGGGCGACGGCGCGATGCTCGCCCTGGCGGGAGTCGGACAGATAGAACGAGGAGACGGCCATATGCAACCTCCATGGGGCCCCATGCCCGATTCCACGCTACGCCCGTCCGCCGGGGGCAGGCAAGTGGCGCGTCAGGACCGCCATGCCGTTGCGGCGAACACGCAAAAAAAACGCCGCCCGGAGGCGGCGTCTTCACGACGGTAAGCGAAGCCGATCGGTCAATCGTTCTGGACGAAGCCGATCTTATCCATATCAGCGTTCTTGGCGTGGGCCAGCACCTTGGCCAGGATGCCGTAATCGGCATCCGGGCTGGTATCGATCTCGAGCATCGGCTGGTTGGTCGGGTCGCGCTGGACCTCGACTTCCATCATGTTCTCGATCGCGGTGAGCGGCTGCGGCGCGTCATTCCAATACACCTGACCCGAAGCGTCGATGCGCAGCCTGATCGGCGGCGGCGGCTCTCTCGTCTGCGGCGGTGGGTTAAGCGACTTCTGCGGAAGGTTTACTTCGATCGGATACGTCAGAGGAGGCGCTGTCACCATGAAGATGATCAGCAACACCAACATCACGTCCACCAGGGGCGTGACGTTCATGTCCGCCATCGGACCGCCACCGGATTTCGATGCAAATGCCATACCTGGATCTCCGGATTAGCGAGGTTCTTTAAGCGCCATGAAGCCGACCTTGCGCATGCCCTGGGCCTGCGCAATCTGCACCACTTCAGACACGATGCGGTACTTGGTCGTCTTGTCGCCGCGGACGTTGATCTGCGGCTGCGGGGTCTTCTGCGCTTCGATCGACAGACGGCTCTCGAGCAGGTCCTTGGTCACCGGCTCATCGTTCCAATAGAGGTTTCCGTTGTCTTCCACCGCGATGTTGATCGGCGGAGTCGGCGGAGCCTCATTGTTACGCTTGTCCAGATTCGCTTCTGGAAGATCGACCTGGACCTTATGCGACATCAGCGGTGCGGTGATCATGAAGATGATCAGTAGCACCAGCATCACGTCGACGAGCGGCGTGACATTGATCTCGGCCATCGGGCCGCCGCTATCGTTGCCTGTACTGAAGGCCATGTACGAACTCCAAACCTACTGCGAGAGGGCGTCGGTTATTGCTTAGCGCTTGCTGACAACTTCGCCGACGCGCGAGCCGGTAGCGAAGAAGTCGTGCAGGTCGTGAGCGAACGTATCGAACTTGTTGTTCGTAACGCGGTTCAGACGGGTGAAGAAGTTGTATGCCAGCACCGCCGGGATTGCGACGAACAGGCCGATGGCGGTCATGATCAGTGCTTCACCGACCGGGCCCGCAACGGCGTCGATCGAAGCCTGGCCGGTGGCGCTGATGCGGATCAGGGCGTGGTAGATGCCCCAAACGGTACCGAGCAGACCGACGAACGGAGCGGTCGAACCGACGGTGGCGAGCACGGTCAGGCCGGCTTCCAGCTTCGAGGACTCGCGGGTCACACCCTGACGCAGGGCGCGGTCAACGAACTCGGAGCGGTTGAGCGACTCGACCAGGCGCGAACCTTCGTGGCGCTGGTGGTGGGCTGCTGCCTGGGCAGCATCGAGAGCGATCTTCGAAAACGGCTCGAAGCGACCCTGCTCTTCCATGAAGCGGATGGCGTCCTGTGCGTTCGGGGTCTCCCAGAACGTGCTGACCACGCGATCAGAACTGGCGCGCAGGCGCAGGTTCTTCACGAAGTTCACCACGATCCAGTAGATCGAGAGGATCGACATGATGGCGAGGGTGAGGAATACGACCCAGCCGACCAGGTCGAAGTTCTGCAACAGATGCGCGAAGCTCATCTGCTGGAGTGCCTCGGCGTTGGAGCCTCCGGCGGTCGCAGCGGTGGTGGTTTCCTGCAGCATGACGCTTACCTTTGAATGTCGTGGAAAGAAGGAAAGAGGTATTACGGATTGCCTACAACTTGTCCCGTGACCCCGATCAGGTCGGCGGGACGAAATCGACCGGGACGCGGACGCGGCTGGTTACGCCAACGCCATTCTGCATCTCGGGGTTGAACTTCCACTTCCGGGCGGCGTCCATTGCAGCGCGGTCGAGGTTTCGGTTACGGCTCGACTTCTCGACCGCGACGTCCAGGACATTGCCCTGGCCGTCAATGGTGATGATCAGCACTACCGTGCCACCAACGCCCTGGCGGGCTTCGGTCGGCGGGTACTTGGGCGGGTTGAGCCGCTTCGAGGACGGGTCGACGCTGGAGCCAATCGTCGTTGCCGGAGCCGGCGGCGACGGGGGACTCGGCGGCGGCGCGGCCACGTCAACCGGGCTCGGGTCGTCTACCAGCACCGGCGGTTCATCCGGCGGAGGCGGCAACGGCGTCGGCTGCGGCGGCGTCAGCTTCGGCGGCGGCTTGAGCTCCTTGGGGGGCTCAGGCGGCGGCGGCGGCGGCGGCGGGGGCGGCGGCGGCGGCTTGATCAGGTTGACGAACGTGACGTCTTCCTCTTGCTGCTGCTGGGCCGGAGGGGCCATAGGAGCGAGCAAAAGCAGCAGGGCCGCGACATGGAAAGCGATCGCCATGGTCACACCGGCGATACGCGCCCAGTTCAGACCTTCGCGGTCGTCATCATTTCTTGCGTGGATTTCGAGGTCTTGCGTCATGCGCCGTAGCTCGGGAGGTATTTCCGGACGCCAGGGCGCCTCGGGCCGTCAGTTACGATTCCCGCAGCTACTTCGAGCCGCGGGAACCTCCTAGCATATACCAAATTGCGCTCATTGGACCAAGTGCAATTGGATGATTTCGCGTTGCCGAATCGAGTCCGGCGTTCAACTCGTTACTTGCCAGGCAACGCGATGATCTTCTTGGCGTCGTCGGGCTTCTTAACACCCTTTGCGAGCGCCTGCTTGGCGGCATCCTTTGCCTCGGGAATACGATCTTCCTGCCACAGGACACGGGCGAGGTTCAGGTACGCCTCACCGTCCGGCGCCAGAGGGGCCGCCTTCTTGTAGGCGTCAATCGCCGGGGCGGGCTGGTCAGCGAAATAATACGCCTGTGCGAGGGCCAGGTACGTCTGGTAGTCGGGCTTGACGATGCCCTTCTGCATGCCCTCGTTGATCACGCCGATCGCCTCCTTCTCCTTGCCATCCATGTTCAGGTAGGTGGCGTAGAGCTGGCGGTATTCCTTGTCCTCGGTCAGCTGGCCGCTGGCGCGGAGCTTCTCGAGGACGGCGGCGGACTTGTCCAGCATGTCGTTCTGCTGGTACACGGCCGCCAGGTTCAGCTGGGCGCGCTTGTCGCCCGGGCTCTTGGCCGCCAGGCCTTCGGCGATCTTGGCCGCTTCGCCGGACTCGCCGGACTCGGCGTAGGTCGCCATCAGCAGCTGCTGCCACTCGGGCTTGGGCTCGGGGCTGAGGTCGATGGCCTGCTTGATGACCGGCGCGGCGTCCTTGTAGCGCTCCAGGCGGTACAGGTCGTTGCCCTTGATGATCAGGTGCTCGGGCTTCTGGCTCTTGGTCTCGGCCAGGAACTGGTCGATGGTCTTGAGCGACTCGGCGTACTGGTCTTCCTGCAGCTGCAGCTGGCTGAGCATCAACATCGCGCCGAAGTGGCCGTTGTTGTCCAGGCCATTGGCGTCGATTGCCTGCTTGAGGTACTTCATCGCGCCCGGGGTATCGTCGCTGTCATAGGCGACCTGGGCGGCGATCTGCGAGGCGAACGCCTTGTCGTAGGCGTTGGCTTCCGGCATGGCGATGACCTCGTCGGCGATGGCGCGGGCTTCCGCGCCCTTCTCGTCGTCATACAGCTTCATCATCTTCTGCAGCTGCGGTGTGCCCTTCTTGGATGCCTTGGCATCGGGCGACTGCCGCGTGGCTTGCGGATATTCGTTGGTGACCTTGCCCGAGCTCTTCTTGCCCTCTTCCTTCTCGGCACGGCGGGCGTCGGAACGCGACTGTGCCGACTGGGCATTGACCTGGCTGACCGCACCGAACACCAGGACCGCGCTGATGGCGGCGGCCAGGATGCGTTGGTTACGGCGGGAGAAGCTGTTCATCGATCACCTCAAATCTGCGGCCGCACGTAATCGGGCGGTTCGGTGGCAAGGCCAAGGGGGCGTCACGCTATCAGAAACGAGATAGCGAGCGATACGGGGTTTTCTGTCCTGATTCACGTTCCCTGCACACGGTCACCCGCACTTGGGCGTATGGCCGGAGGCGCGGGCTTGCTCGTAAACGGGCATGAGGCTGCCGGCACGGGCGCTGAGTTCGCCGATTCGCGAGGCCGGATCCGGGTGGGTCGACAGCCAGGTCGGAGCGCGCTCGCCACCTGCTGCCGCCATGTTCTGCCAAAGATTCACGGCCTGGCGCGGATCGAAACCGGCCTTGGCAGCCAGCTCCTGGCCGACCACGTCCGCTTCCGATTCCTGGGTGCGCGAGTTCGGCAGCAGGTAGAACGTCTGCGCCGCGGCGCCGCCGATCTGGCCGGCGGCGTTGGCCGCGCCGGAACCATAGGCCGAGCCGAGGATCGCGCTGCCGATGCCCAGCAGCGTCGAGGTGCCCTGCTGCTTGGTGATGCGTTCGTCGTGGTGGCGCGAGACTACGTGGCCGATTTCGTGGCCGATCACTGCGGCGAGCTGGTCCGGGTTCTTGGCGACGGTGAAGATGCCGGTATTCACGCCGACCTTGCCGCCGGGCAGGGCGAAAGCGTTGGCCGAGCTGTCCTCGAATACCGCGACTTCCCAGTTCGTCTGCCAGCCCTGCGGCAGTTCGCGGGTGATGTCGTTGACCACGCAGCGCACGTAGGCGTTCATGCGCGCATCGTTGCTGACCTTCTGCTTGGCCTTGGCCTCGGCGAAGGCCTGGGCGCCCATCTGGTCGAGCTGCTCCTGCGAGACGGCGCCAACGTACTGCTTTCGCCCGGTGGGCGAGGTGGACGTGGCGCAGGCGGTGACAACGGTGGCCACTGCCACTGCGAGCAGAACTTGCTTCATCTCGGGGAATCCCGCTTCAGGTTGATGACGCGTTGTAACGTCCGCCGGATTAACACTTCGTCAATGCGGTGAGACGGTCGGTTCGGGGCCCGGGACCCTCGCAGGAGGGGCCCGGGGATCGCGCACGGCGGGGCGTGCGGCGATCGGATGTCCAATCAGACGTCGAGGTTGGCGACCTTCAGCGCATTGTCCTCGATGAAGATGCGGCGCGGTTCGACCACGTCGCCCATCAGGGTGCTGAAAATCTGGTCGGCGGCCACGGCGTCCTCGATCCGGACCTGCAGCAGGCGCCGGGTCTCCGGGTTGACCGTGGTTTCCCACAGCTGCTCGGGATTCATTTCACCCAGGCCCTTGAAGCGCTGGATCTGGCGACCCTTCTTGGCCTCCTCGAGCAGCCAGGCCTGGACCTGGGCAAAGCTCGTGATCGGCTGCGCGCGGCTGCCGCGCACGATCTGCGCGCCGTCGCGGATCAGGCCGTGCAGCTGCGAGGCGGCTTCACGCACCGCACGCAGCTCGCCGCCTTCGAATGCAGCCAGCGGCAGCACCTGGGTCATTTCCTCGCCCATGTGCAGGCGCTTGACCAGCAGCGCCGACTGGCGCTCGCCGCCGCCTTCGTGGAACTCCAGCTTGTAGCGCGGCTTGCCGAGCCCGCCGAGGTTGAGGCGCGATTCGACGCGGTCGAATTCGACGCGCAGTGCGTCGTGGTCGCCGATATGGGCCGTGTCGAGCGGGATCGAATCGATCAGCGCTTCGACCACGCTCGGGTCGTAACGGTGCGCGTTGCGCTGGATCGCTTCGCGCGCGCCGGCATAGGCGAGCAGCAGCTTCTCGAGCGCGGCACCTTCGATCGCCGGTTCGCCGACGGCCGGGCGCAGCGATGCGCCTTCGACGGCGTTGTTGGCCAGGTAGGCGTCGAGCGCGGCATCGTCCTTGAGGTAGAGCTCGTTCTTGCCCTGCTTGATCTTGTACAGCGGCGGCAGGCCGATGTAGATGTGGCCGCGCTCGATCAGCTCCGGCATCTGCCGGTAGAAGAACGTGAGCAGCAGCGTGCGGATGTGGCTGCCGTCGACGTCGGCGTCGGTCATCAGGATGATGCGGTGGTAGCGCAGCTTGTCCGGGTTGTACTCGTCCTTGCCGATACCGGTGCCGAGCGCAGTGATCAGCGTGCCGACTTCGGCCGAACCGAGCATTCGGTCGAAGCGGGCACGCTCGACGTTGAGGATCTTGCCCTTGAGCGGGAGGATCGCCTGGGTCTTGCGGTTGCGGCCCTGCTTGGCCGAGCCACCTGCCGAGTCACCCTCGACGATGAACAGTTCGCTGAGCGCCGGATCCTTTTCCTGGCAGTCGGCGAGCTTGCCGGGCAGGCCGGCGATATCGAGCGCGCCCTTGCGGCGGGTCAGGTCGCGGGCCTTGCGTGCGGCCTCGCGGGCACGGGCGGCGTCGACGATCTTGCCGGTGATGGCACGGGCTTCGTGCGGGTGTTCCTGGAGAAACTCCTGCAAACGTGCACCGAACGCGCTCTCAACGACCGGCCTTACCTCGGAACTGACCAGCTTTTCCTTGGTCTGCGAGGAGAAGCTCGGGTCGGGCACCTTCACCGACAGCACGGCGATCATGCCTTCGCGCATGTCGTCGCCGGTCAGGGCGACCTTGGCCTGCTTGGCGATGCCGTTCTGTTCGATGTAGTTGGTCAGCGTGCGCGTGAGCGCGGCGCGGAAGCCGATGAGGTGGGTGCCGCCATCCTTCTGCGGGATGTTGTTGGTGAAGCAGAACATCGTTTCCTGGTAGGAGTCGGTCCACTGCAGGGCGACGTCCACCGTGATGCCGTTCATTTCGCCCGACACCGAGATCACGTTCGGGTGCAGCGGGTTCTTCAGCTGCGCGAGGTGCTCGACGAAGGAGGCGATGCCACCGGCGTATTCGAAGACGTCGCGCTTGCCTTCGCCGCGCTCGTCGATGAGGGTGATCTTGACGCCGGAATTGAGGAACGACAGTTCGCGCAGGCGGCGCGCCAGGATGTCGTAGTGGAATTCGATGTCGGTGAAGATTTCTTTCGCCGGCAGGAAGCGCAGGGTGGTTCCGCGCTTGGGCGACTCTTCGAGCTGCTTGAGCGGGTAGGTCGGCTCGCCCAGCGTGTATTCCTGCTGGTAGTGGTGTCCGTCGCGCCAGATGTCGAGCCACAGGTGCTCGGACAGGGCGTTGACCACCGACACGCCGACGCCGTGCAGGCCGCCGGAAACCTTGTAGCTGTTGTCGTCGAACTTGCCGCCGGCGTGCAGCACGGTGAGGATCACCTCGGCTGCGGAGACGCCTTCTTCCTTGTGGATGTCGACGGGAATGCCGCGGCCGTTGTCGGAGACCGAGCAGGAGCCGTCGTTGTGCAGGGTCACGGTGACTTCGTTCGCGTGGCCGGCGAGGGCTTCGTCGATCGAGTTGTCGACCACTTCGAACACCATGTGGTGCAGGCCCGTGCCGTCGTGCACGTCGCCGATGTACATGCCCGGACGCTTGCGCACGGCTTCCAGACCACGCAGGACGGTGATCTTGCTGGAATCGTAGGTCTGGGAGGGTGCGGCGGTGACGGTCGGGTCTTGCGAGGGGTCGTGCTCGATATGGGTCATGCGGCAACAGGCTCCGTCGACGCGTTACCCGGCGGGGCCGGAGGCGTCAAGACACATTAGCTATTCAACGCGAGAGTATAGCAGCGGACCCTTCTTGCTGGTTGACTGGGAGCTTGCGCGGGGGTAATGGCGCGGGCTGGTGGCTTGTCTCGATTGGGCTTGGGGCTTGGGGCTTAGGGCCTCGGTTCTCGGGCCTTAGGGTCTTCGGCCTTCTTCGGGCTGCGGGCTGCTGGCTTCAGGCGGGGATCCAAGGACGTTGCTTGGGGTTAGTGCAGGACGCTGACTCAGCCCAATCACGCGTCAACCGCTGATTACGCCATGTTCCACGTGGAACCGCCGAACCTGCGCCTCTGCATGCAATCCAGTGGGCGCTTCAGTGCCGGTGATGAAAACCTGCGCCCCACTGGCCTGTAGCCGCGCCAGCACCCGACCCTGGTGTTGCCGGTCCAGTTCGGAGGCCAGGTCGTCCAGGGCGACCACGGGCCATTCCCCTCGCACTGCAGCGTGGTGCTCGGCCTGCGCCAGGAGCGCCGATAGGGCCGTCAGCTTGGCCTGGCCACGCGAAAGTGCTTCGCGGCCGGGAATCGCGCCGAAAACGATGCGCCAATCCGCCCGATGGGGGCCGACGGAGCTGTAACCGGCCACGAGATCGCGGTCGCGGGCCAGTAGCAGCGCATCAGCCAGGGGGAGCTCGTCCCTGCGCCAGCCGGGTACGTAATCGAGCCGGCTCGGGCCCAGCGCGGGGGCCAGTTCCGACAGCAGGGCGGCGAAGCGAGGCTGTAGTTGTTCCAGGTATTGCTCGCGACGTCTGCTCAGGGGTTCGCCGGCCTCAGCCAGCTCGTGATCCCAGGCGTCCAGCTGTCCGTCGCGTGCGCGGGCCTTGAGCAGGGCGTTGCGTTGCTTGAGTGCCCGGGCATAGCGGCGCCACAGCGGGAGGAAATCCTGTTCCACGTGGAACAAACCCCAGTCGAGGTAGCGTCGGCGGGACTCGCCGCCTCCGGTGATCAGGGCGTGGCTGCCGGGCTCGAAGCTGACGACGGCCAGGGCGGCGCACAGGTCGCCCAACTGGGAGACGTTACTGCCGTCCAGGCGGCCGGTCCAATCCTGGCCGCTGTGTCTCATCCCGGCTTTACGGGTGCGCTCGGGGGGCGGGGTGCCGATTGGCGGGTCCAGGCTGGTTGCCAGCCTCTCCTGCCATTCGACGAATACCTCCAGCGCGGGGTCGCCATCGCGAATCAGCCCGTCGCGCACGCGTCCGCGGAAACTGCGGCCGTAGGCCATCAGGTGCAGGGCTTCGAGCACGCTGGTCTTGCCGGCGCCGTTGTCGCCGGTGATCAGGTTGAGGCCTGGAGAAGGATCGAGGCGGAGCTCGATGAACCGGCGCAAATGGCGCAGTTCAAGGCGGGTGACGTGCATTCCCCCTAGTTTACCGGCCGTAGCCCGGGTAAGCGCAGCGCACCCGGGGAAGCGCATCGGGGGCTGTAGCGACCAGGTTGCCATGTTCCACGTGGAACACGCGCCTAATCGGCGAAAATCTGGCGTATCCCGGGGACCTTGGGTAGGGGCAATCTGACTCTCCCCCCGGGTGCGGCCTTTGGCGTTACCCGGGCTACGAAAAAGCCCGGCGCTGGGCCGGGCTTTCTGGAGTCGCTGCGAGAACGCTGGTCAGAGGCGCAGCGGCATCACCACGTGGCGGCAACGGTCGTTCGCCGCTTCGCGCACCAGTGCGGACGAGTTGGCGTCACGCAGGGCGATCACGACGTGCTCGTCCTTCAGGGCCGAGAGCGCATCGAGCAGGTAGTTCACGTTGAAGCCCACGGCCAGGTCGTCGACCTTGGTGTCGGCTTCGACTTCTTCCTGCGCTTCTTCCTGTTCCGGGTTGTGCGCGCTGATCTTCAGCTGGCCCGGCGAAACCTCCAGGCGGACGCCACGGTACTTCTCGTTCGACAGGATCGCGGCACGCTGCAGCGAGGCGCGCAGCACTTCGCGGTCGATGCGGATCTCGCGGTCGGCACCGATCGGAATCACTGCTTCGTAGTCCGGGAAGCGGCCGTCGATCAGCTTGCTGGTAAAGGTCACGTCGTCGCGCTTCACGCGCAGGTGGCCACGACCCATTTCCAGCTCGAGCTCGCGTTCGCCGCCTTCGAGCAGTCGCTGCAGTTCCTGCACGCCCTTGCGCGGCACGATGATCTGGCGCTTGGTCTGGGCGCCGTTTTCCAGCGGTGCTTCGCACAGCGCCAGGCGGTGACCGTCGGTGGCCACGCAGCGCAGGCTGGATTCGCGCAGGTCGAACAGCAGGCCATTGAGGTAGTAGCGAACGTCCTGCTGCGCCATCGCAAAGGCAGTGCGTTCGATCAGCTCCTTCAACGCTGCTTCCGGCACGCGCACGCGCTCGGTGGCTTCGACTTCGTCGATCGACGGGAAGTCGTTCGCCGGCAGGCTCGCAAGGGTGAAGCGCGAACGGCCGGCCTGCACCGTGATCTTTTCCGCCGACTGCGAAATGGTGACCTTGCTGCCGTCGGGCAGGGCGCGAACGATCTCGAACAGCTTTCGCGCCGGGATCGTGGTTTCGCCGTCCTGGGCGTCATCGACCAGAACCCGAGACACCATCTCCACTTCCAGGTCGGTACCGGTCAGCGACAGCTGTCCGTCCTTCACCTGGACCAGAAGGTTGGCCAGAACCGGAAGGGTCTGGCGGCGCTCGACAACGTTGACGACCTGAGCGAGCGGCTTGAGAAAGACTTCGCGTTGAAGGCTGAAACGCATGCGGACCCCGTCCCCGTGCCATTACTAAAGATGTGGAATAAATCAAAAGCATGGTGGTGGTGGAGTCGCCGAAAATCCGGGAAAACAGCACCAAACATTTGATTTATAAGGATTTTGTTGCCTTCGAAACTTCGGTAGAACTACCCCTGTAAGTCCCGGACAAACTGTGGACAACTCTAACGCACCGGTGAAGGGTGTGAATTGTCCACAACTTGTGCCCGCAACATACACGGCTTACCCGCAGGGCTTGAGGATAAGTATGTCCCGACCGGCGCAGCTTTGCGCTGCGGCCGATTGGCGGACTTACTCACTGAGCTTGCGGATCAGCTTGTCCCAGTCTTCGCGCAGCTTGCCGTCGGTTTCCATCAGCGTGCGGATCTGCCGGCAGGCATGCAGCACGGTGGTGTGGTCGCGACCGGCGAAGGCGTCGCCGATCTCCGGCAGGCTGTGCTCGGTCAATTCCTTGGCCAGGGCCATCGCCATCTGCCGCGGACGTGCCAGTGAGCGCGTGCGGCGCTTGGACAGCAGGTCCTTCATCTGCAGGCCGTAGTAATCGCCGACGGTCTTCTGGATGTTGGGGATGCCGATCGCCTGCTGCTGGGCACGCAACAGGTCGCGCAGCGTCTCCTGGGCGAACTCGACGGTGATCGCGCGGCCGGTGAAGTTGGCGCGCGCGGTCAGGGTGTTGAGGGCGCCCTCGAGGTCGCGCACGTTGCTGCGCATCTTCTTGGCGAGCAGGAAGGCGACTTCCTCGGGAATGTTGGCGCCGCGCTCGCGCGCCTTCGACAGCACGATCTGCGCGCGCGTCTCGAAGTCCGGCGGCTCGATCGCCACGCTCAGGCCCCAGGCCAGGCGCGACTTCAGGCGCGGCTCCAGGCCTTCGACTTCGCGCGGGTAGCGGTCGCAGGTCAGGATGATCTGCTGCTTGCCGTCGAAGAGCTGGTTGAAGGTGTGGAAGAACTCTTCCTGGGTGCGGTCCTTGCCGGCGAAGAACTGGATGTCGTCGATCAGCAGCGCATCGACCTGCTGGAACTGGCGCTTGAACGCATCCATGGTCTTGTCCTGCAGCGACTTCATCATCGCGCTGAAGAACTGCTCGCTGCGCAGGTACAGCACGCGCATGTTCGGGTTGGCGCTGCGCATGGCATTGCCGGCGGCGAACATCAGGTGGGTCTTGCCCAGGCCGGTGCCGCCGTACAGCAGCAGCGGGTTGTGGGCGCGGTCGCCGGGCTTGAGCGAGGCCTGCCAGGCGGCGGCACGACCGAGCTGGTTGCTGCGGCCTTCGACGAAGTTGTCGAAGGTGTAGTGATTGTCGAGGTGGCCGTTGAACGGCTCCGACGGCACAGCACGGGCCATCGGGGTCGGTTCGACCTGCGGCATCGGCATGGCCGCGCGCGGCAGCGAGCCGATTTCCAGGCTGACTTCGCCGCTGCCGGCGAAGTAGGTCAGCAACTCGCGGATGCGGGCCAGGTAGCGTTCGCGCACGTGCTCGACGACGAAGGCGTTGGGCGCGTAAAGCACGGTGACATCGTCACGCTGGGCAGCCTGGAGCGGCTTGAGCCAGGTGTGGACATCTTCGGCCGGCAATTCGGCTTCAAGGCGTTCGAGGCAGCGGGGCCAGGCATCCATCAGGTAGGGCGTCTTCTTCAGTTGCGGTCTGCGGGCCTGAGGCCTCGGACGAAAAGCGGCCCGCCACGCGATGCGTACATCGCGGCGAACGGGGCGGGGGGTGGAGGCCAGACTATCACCGGGAATCGGCGCGGAACAGGACTTGTCCACAGGCAAATTAACAGGTAGTCCACAGGGGTAACCTGGCGCAGCCGGGCTACCTCCCAACGTTTGCGCTGCAAACTTCGGGCCTACTGCGTGTTGTCCACACCCCATTCGCGCTTTCGCGCGAATCGCCCCTGGCTCCGGGGGCTGGCGCCATGTTCCCGGGCGTTTGCGGAAGGCGGCTACTGACCGAGGGTTCACGTGGGTTGACCTGGCGTTCCCGGACCCGCTAGAATCGCCGGTCCTATTTGACGTTTTCGCAGAGCCGGATCATGGCCACCAAGCGCACCTATCAGCCCAGCAACCTCAAGCGCAAGCGCGACCACGGCTTCCGTGCCCGCATGGCGACTGCCGACGGCCGCAAGATCCTGGCCCGTCGTCGCGCCAAGGGCCGCAAGCGTCTCTGCGCCTAAGCGTCGCCGCTGCCGCCTCGTGCGGCAGCCGACCGGCCTGCGCCGGTAGTCCCTAGATGATATCGGCCCGCTTCCCGCGCACGGCGCGGGTACGAGCGCGTTCCGACTTCGATCGCATCTTCCAGCATGGCCGGCGCGTTGCGCTGCCCGTGCTGGCTTTGCATTGGCAGGCCAGCGAGAACGCGCCGCGCCTGGGCCTTGCCGTTTCGCGCAAGGTCGATCCCCACGCGGTCGGTCGCAACCGCATCAAGCGCGTCCTGCGCACTACCTTCCGTCAGATCCGTGGCGAACTCGCCGCGGGCGACTATGTCGTGGTCGCTCGTCCGGCCGCTGCACGCAGTACCGGTCCGGAACTCGCCGCGGCCCTGCGTGGTCTGTTGCAGCGCTGCGGCGCCCTGTCCGCCGCGGCACCCGCGCCTTCATTGCCCCCGACTTCTGCGACCGGCACAATGCCGGCCGCTTCCCCTTCCGCCCCAATGCCTGACTCCGGTCAAGGCTGAGCCCGCCTGTCGCCCATGAACCAGACCCGTGTTTTTCTGATCTTCGCCTGGCTGATGGTGGCGACCCTGCTGTGGATGGAGTGGGGCAAGGAGAAGGCCGCACCGGCCGAACCCGTGCAGGCCTCGGCATCGACCGTGACCGCCGCCGCCAGCGGCGCCGTCCCGGGCGCGCCGGCTACCCCGGCCGCACCGGGCGCCGTGCCCAGCGCACCGGGCATGGCCGCCGCCGTGTCGCCGGCCGCCACGAGCGCAGCCGCTGCGCCGACCGCGACCGTCACCACCGATGTGCTCAAGGTCGTCCTCGATGGCGGTGAGCTGCGCCAGGCCGACCTGCTCAAGTATCCGAGCACCGCCGACCGCGACAGCGCGCCGGTGCGCGTGTTCGCACAGGACCCGCAGAACTACTTCGTCGCCCAGAGCGGCTGGGTGCAGAGCGGCGCGGCCAATGGCCAGAATGCGCCTACCCACCAGGCCGGCTTCGTGCCCGAAGGCGGCAAGACCGACTACACGCTGGCCGATGGCGCCCCGAGCGTCGACGTTCCCTTCGTCTGGACCGGCGCCGATGGCGTGACCATCCGGCGCACCTATACCTTCAGCCGCGGCGACTACGTGGTGAAGGTGCGCGACGAAGTCGTCAACGCCGGCAGCGCGCCGTGGCAGGGCTTCGTCTATCGCCAGCTCAGCCGCGTTCCGCGCGCACTGGTGAAGAAGGGCCCGATGAGCGCCGAGCAGTACAGCTTCCAGGGCGCGGCGTGGTACTCCAGCGCCGACAAGTACGAGAAGCGCAAGTACGACGACTTCGTCGATGACGGTCCGCTGCAGAAGGAAGTCACCGGCGGCTGGGTCGGCATGCTGCAGCACCACTTCTTCTCGGCCTGGATCCCGGGCGCCAACGACAAGAGCACGTTCTCGCTGGCAACCACCCAGGGCGCCGGCGGCACCCAGTACGTGGTGCGCGAGGTCGGTCCGGGCGTGAACGTCGCCCCGGGCGCGACGGCCAGCACCGAAGCACGCCTGTGGGTCGGCCCGAAGCTGGTCAAGGCGATCGAAGCGCAGAACGTCCCCGGCCTGGACCGCGCGGTCGACTTCAGCAGCTTCAGCATCATGGCCACGATCGCCAGCTGGCTGTTCTGGGTGCTGGAGCAGATCTACCGCCTGGTCGGCAACTGGGGCTGGTCGATCGTCGGCCTCGTCCTGCTGATCAAGCTGGCGATGTTTCCGCTGTCCGCGGCGCAGTACAAGTCGATGGCCAAGATGCGCAAGTTCCAGCCGCGCATGGCGCAGCTCAAGGAGCGCTACGGCGACGACAAGCAGAAGCTGCAGATGGCGATGATGGAGCTGTACAAGAAGGAGAAGATCAATCCGGTCGGCGGCTGCCTGCCGATCCTGCTGCAGATGCCGGTGTTCCTGGCGCTGTACTGGATGCTGTCGGAGTCGGTCGAGCTGCGCCACGCACCGTGGATCGGCTGGATCACCGACCTGACCTCGCGCGATCCCTACTTCGTGCTGCCGCTGATCAACGTTGCGGTGATGTGGTTCACGCAGAAGCTCAACCCGACTGCGGGCATGGACCCGATGCAGGCGAAGATGATGCAGTTCATGCCGCTGGTGTTCGGCGTGATGTTCGCCTTCTTCCCGGCTGGCCTGGTGCTGTACTGGGTGACCAACGGCGCGCTCGGCCTGCTGCAGCAGTGGTGGATGGTCAAGCGCTACAGCGAGGAGCCGGCCAAGGCCTGAGCCTTGCGGCAATGACACTCACAAGGCCCGCCGCAAGGCGGGCTTTGTGTTTGTGGAAGGCCGTTGTCTGCGACCATATCGCCATGACCAGCCCCGCCCGCGACACCATCGCCGCGATCGCCACCGCCCCGGGCGCGGGCGGCGTCGGCATCGTGCGGTTGTCCGGTCCGCGTGCCCGCGCCATCGCCGAAACCCTGTGCGCGCGGACACTCACGCCGCGCCAGGCGCACTACGTCCGCTTGACTGCCGGGGACGGAGCTGTCATCGACGACGGCATCGCCCTCTACTTCGCCGCGCCTGCCAGCTACACCGGCGAGGATGTGGTCGAACTGCAGGCCCATGGCAGCCCGGCCGTGCTGCACGAACTGGTGGCGCGCTGCGTCGCGTTGGGCGCGCGTCGGGCTCGGCCGGGAGAGTTCAGCGAGCGCGCCTTCCTGGAAGGGCGGCTCGACCTGGCCCAGGCCGAAGCGGTCGCCGACCTGATCGCCGCCGCCGATGTCCGTGCCGCCCGCGCCGCCCGGCGCGCACTCGACGGCGAGTTCTCGCGACGGGTCGACGCGCTGGCCGACGAACTGCTGGCGATACGCGTGCACGTCGAGGCGGCGATCGATTTTGCCGACGAGCCGATCGATACCCTCGGCGGTGCGCAGTTGCGCGCGCGCCTGGCCACCACCGCCAACGACCTCGACGCACTGCTCGCCGCCGCCGAGCGCGGCCGCCGCCTGCGCGACGGCCTGCACGCGGTGATCGTCGGCCCACCCAATGCCGGCAAGAGCTCGCTGCTCAACGTGCTGGCCGGCAGCGACCGCGCCATCGTCACCGACATCGCCGGGACCACGCGCGACCTGCTGCACGAGACCATCCGCATCGACGGCGTGGAACTGACCCTGGTCGATACCGCCGGCCTGCGCGAGGGTGGCGACGTCATCGAGCGCGAAGGCATGCGCCGCGCGCGCGGAGAACTCGGCCGCGCCGACCTCGCCATCGTCGTGCTCGATGCACGCGACCCCGACGCCGGCCGCCTTGCCGTCGTCGATGCGATCGCGGACGTGCCCAAGCGATTGTGGTTGCACAACAAGGCCGACCTGCTGGACACGCAAGTCGCCGCGACCGACCCGGACACCCTCCCGGTATCGGCGCGGACCGGCCTCGGCGTGGAGGCCCTGCACGCCCGCCTGCGGCAGCTTGCCCAGGGTAACGACGACGCTGCCGGCGAAGGCGCCTTCACCGCCCGTGCCCGCCACGTCGACGCCCTGGTCCAGGCGCGCACGGAACTCGCCGATGCCCGCATCCACCTCGACCACGAAGCGCTGGACCTTGCCGCGGAGGCACTGCGGCTTGGCCATGACCAGCTCGGTGAAATCACCGGGCGAGTCCGCGCCGATGACCTGCTCGGCCATATCTTCTCGAGCTTCTGCATCGGCAAGTGACCGCGCACGGCCGGCGGCCGGCCAGGCTGAACGGGCTACACCGGTCGGCTGCATCGGTCAGTGGAATTCAGTAACAGGCCGGGCAGATGGTAGGCTGCTGCCGCCACCGCTTGACAAACACGGCCCGCTCACGCGATTAAGAGCCGTGTGCTCGTGACGGCGCACTTCAGGGGAGCTTTGCCAATATGACCGTCGTAAATCCGCAAGCCCGGCGTTCCAGCCGGCTGTCCGCCGTAAAGCAGTTGTCCGCCGTGCTGGCCATCGCCTGCGCGCTGGCTGCCTGCCAGAAAGAAGAGCCAGCGCCGGAGAGCGCGGCTGCACCTGCAACCACCGCCGCCGCACCCGCGGTGACGGCCGACACCGCGGTGTCGGCAAAGGTAACGGCCATGACGGCCGACCAGTTGCGCGAGGCGGCCCGCAAGGCCTACGCCGAGAACCGCCTGTACGCTCCGGCCGAGGACAACGCGGTCGAGTACTACCTGGCCCTGCGTGACAAGGCACCCGGCGACGCCGCCGTGTCGAGCGCGCTGACCGACCTGCTGCCGATGACGGTCATCGCCATCGAACAGAGCGTCAACCGCGAAGACTTCACCGAAGCGCAGCGCCTGTCGGCCCTGCTCGAGAAAGCCGACGCGCAGCACCCGGCACTGGCCCGCCTCAAGACCAGCATCACCGCCCAGCAGGAAGCTGCCGGCAAGCGTGCCGCCCAGCAGCAGCTGACCGCCGAGGAAGAGACCAAGCGCAAGGCCGAGCTCGAGGTCAAGCGTGTGGAGGACCAGAAGAAGCAGCAGGAAGAAGCTGCCAAGCTCCTGGCGTCGCAGAACAAGGCCGCCGCCGACAAGGCTGCCGCGGACAAGCTCGCTGCCGACAAGGCCGCCGCCGACAAGGCTGCAGCCGACGAGCGTGCAGCCGAGCAGCGTGCCGCGATCGCCCGCCAGACCGCTGCCGCACCGGCCAGTGCCGATGCCAGCGACCTGCGCCCGCTGTCGATGCCGCCGCCGCGCTACCCGCCGGAGGCACTGCGTGCCGGCACCTCGGGTGAGGTGCAGGTCGAGTTCACCGTCGGCACCGATGGTTCGGTTACCGCCGCCCGCGTGGTGCGCTCCAACCCGGCGCGCATCTTCGATCGCGAAGCGGTCAATGCAGTACGCAAGTGGCGCTTCCAGCCGGTTGATTCGCCGGTGACCACGCGCCGCACGATCGGCTTCAATCCGCAGAGCTGATCAGGCCATGCGTCGCGGGGACGGTTGGGGAACCGGTCTCGCGGACGCAAGGCAGTAACAGGAAGGCCCGGCGAAAGCCGGGCCTTTTTTTGTGCCTGTTCTTCTGGGCTGCCGGAGGGCTGCACCGTCCTGGGACGGTGCTCTGGCGGCGTTCCCCGGGTGCGCTTCGCTTACCCGGGCTACGTGGGGCAAGGGCGCTTTGGACGTCAGCCGGAGATCGCCAGACGCTCCTGGTGATAGCGCCGCACCGCCGCGAACCACAACAGCGCCGCGACACCGAAGCCCGCCGCAAGGTAGATGGCCCACACGCGCGCGTCGATCGACTCGCCGCGGATCACCTTCAGCAGCATCTGGTTCTGCGCAAGGAACGGCACCGTGAACTGCCACATCTGCGTCTTGATGGGGTTCACCGCCAACGCGATGGTCGGGATCATCGGCAGCAGCATCAACCACGTCATGTGGCTCTGCGCTTCCTTCATGCTCTTGGCCGTCGCCGACAACAACGTCAGCAGCGTCGTGCCGATGAACAGCATCGGCAACAGCACCAGCAGCATCTTGCCGATCGCGCCGAAGCTGACATCGAGCATCTTGCCCACGCTGGTGCCGACCTGCGCGCTGAACTTGAATGCCAGAAGCGTCAACAACAGCGACAGCAACCCGAGCGCACACGCCGCAGCGATCTTGCCACTGACGATCGCGCCGCGACGGGCCGGCGTGGCCAGCAGCGGCTCAAGCGACTGGCGCTCACGCTCACCGGCGGTCGCATCCATGATCAGGTAGGCGCCACCCAGGAACGACATCAGGATCAGCAGGTACGGCATGATCGACGACAGCACCAGACCGCGCTTGGCATCTTCGGTGGCCAGGTCGCGACTGCCGACGTTGAGCGCGCGCGTAATTGATGGATCGATGCCGCGTGCAAGCAGGCGCAACGCGCCGACCTGATCGCCGTACGCCGTCAACGCCGCACGAAGGCGCGCACCGGGGATCTCGCTATCGCGACGCGTGCTGTCACGCACGATCTCGACCAGCGCCGGCTGACCCTCGTGCCAGTTGCGGGCGAAGCCGACACTGATACGCATGGCGACGTCGATGTCCTGGCGCGCGATCGCCGCGTCCAGATCGGCCGGTGCCGGCTTGGCCTCGATGCCCTGCGTGGCCAGGAACGCAACCAGGTTGGGCGCCCGTTCGATGCCGACGGTCGGGACCTCGAGCACCTTGTCGAGCTGCGTCCTGGCACGGCTCTCGGCAAGCGTGCCGATGCCGATCATCAGCAACGGATACAGCAGCGGCCCCATCAGCAGCGCGAGCGCCAGCGTGCGGCGGTCACGCGAGATGTCGCGCAGTTCCTTGCGCATCACCGACCACAACGTAGCGAGGCTGTTGCTGCGGGGCAGCTTGTCGGATTGGATCGGACTCATGCGTGCAGGCCCTCCTCCGAGCCGATCGCCTTGACGAAGGCGTCCTCGAGGTTGGCTTCACCGGTCTGCGCACGAAGCTCGTCGGCACTGCCCGCGGCCACGACCTGGCCCTTGGCGATGATGACGATGCGGTCACACAGCGCAGCGACCTCCTGCATGATGTGGCTGGAGAAGATGACGCAGCGGCCCTCGGCGCGAAGCTGTTGCAGGAAGGTGCGCATCGCGCGGGTGGTCATCACGTCCAGTCCGTTGGTCGGTTCATCAAGGATCACGTTGCGCGGGTCGTGCACCAGTGCGCGCGCGATGGCGGTCTTGGTGCGCTGGCCCTGCGAGAAGCCTTCGGTCTGGCGGTCGAGGATGTCGTGCATCTGCAACGCATCGGCCAGCGTCTGCGTGCGCTGCGCGATTGCCTGCGCGGACATGCCGTGCAGCTCGCCGAAGTAGGCAATGTTCTCGCGCGCGGTCAGGCGCTTGTAGACGCCGCGCGCGTCGGGCAGAACGCCCAGGGCGCGACGAACCGCTTCGGGATCGCGCGCAGCATCGATGCCGTCCACCATCACCTGGCCAGCGTCCGGTTTCATCAGCGTGTAGAGCATGCGCAGCGTGGTGGTCTTGCCGGCGCCGTTCGGGCCGAGCAGGCCGGTGATCTGGCCGTCGTGCGCTTCGAAATGAACGCCGTCGACGGCGCGCACGGTGCCGGTCTTGGTCTTGAAACTCTTGTGCAGGTCGTTGGCGATGATCATGGTTCCCACCCGTTGAAGCCGGTGAACGGCGGCACGTAGCCGATCGCGTCCACGCACTTGGCGTCGAGCTTGCGTGCGTCGGTCGATTCGAGGAACTGGCCCACCAGCTTCGGCACGCAGCCGACGCCGCTGACGTTGTGGCCCTGGCCGCGCAGCACCAGGTGGCGGCCATTGGGCAGGCCCTTGAGCACCTGCTCGCCATACGAGGGCGGCGTCACCGGATCGATCTCGCCCGACAGCAGCAGCGCCGGCACGTTCGACTTCAACGGCGCGTTGAAGTCGGCCGGACGCGATCCATGCGGCCAGCGGCTGCAGGCGGCGAAGAAGGCCGTCGCGACGTCCGCGCCCAGCACCGTGTCGGCATCGGCGGGATCCGGGCGATAGCGATCGGCATCCTCGGCGCAGATCACCGACCACTGCATGCTGCGCGACATCTGCCCGCCGACTTCGCGCGTCATCATCTGCGACAGCGCCATCAGCGGTGCGTAGCGGCCGCGGTCGGCCTCGTCGATCACCACCGGCAGCAGCGACGCCATCTGCGGCATGTACGAGAACAGATGGGTCAGGCCAACGACGGTATCGGCGGTGAGCGTGTCGTGCTTGACCTCGGCGCTGGCCGGATCGCGGTACTCGACGTCCACCGGGGCGGCAGCCAGGCGCGCCTTGAGCGCGTGCAGCTGCGTGCGCAGGTCCTGCGGGAAGCGCTTCCTGCAGCTGGCCAGTTTCTGGCACTGCGCGACCTGCAGACCCAGTGCACGCTCGAAGGTCCGGGCGAACTCGCCACCGACGACCAGCTCGTTCGGCGCTACGCCGTCGAGGACGATCGACCGCGTGTGCTGCCCATAGTGCGCGGCGTACTGCTGCGCCACGCGCGTGCCGTAAGACACGCCGACCAGGTTGATGCGGTCGACACCGAGCGCGGTACGCACCGCATCGAGGTCGGCAATTGCCTGCGTGGTGGTGTACTGGCGCGGGTCCGCCTTGCCGGCCAGCGCCTGGGCGCAACGTGCCGCGTAATCGGCGATTGCGTTCGCATCGGTTTCGTCGGCATCGGGCAGCGCGAGCTCACGGCCATTGCCGTCGCGGCAATCGAGCGGACTCAGCTTGCCGGTGCCACGCTGGTCGATCAGGACGATGTCGCGCTGCTTGCGCACATCGCGCAGCGCCACGTCGATCTGCGCGGCGTACTCGGTGGCGGCCTGGCCGGGGCCGCCGGCGAGGAAGAACACCGGATCGACGGTGCCACCCGACTGGTCGCTGGCAGGCAGCCAGGCCATGTTGAGGGCGATCCTGCGACCCTTGGGTTCGGCCGGGTTCTCGGCTACCTCGAACTTCGCGCATTGCGCGTCGATGCTGGTCGGCGACAGCGGCGCCGACAACGTGCACGGCTCGAATGCAATGGCGCCGAACATGCGTTGCCCGGTGGCCTTGGCCGTTCCGGACGATTCCGCGAGCTGCGATCCGCACCCCGGCAACAGCAGGCCCGACAACAGCAGGCCTGACCACAACGGGACCGCCGCGAGCGCGGCCGTCCTTCCCCCGATCTTGCGCATGGTTCCCTCTCGTCCATAAGGCAAAGCGCCTTCAAGGATGCCAGACGAGGGGCGCGGGATGAATGTGGCCGCGCGATGCTCCGACCAGGACTACCCCGGCCGTGGTGCCTTACTTGCTGCTGACGTACTTCTCGCGGCGGATCTGCGGCACCGGCAGGCCATGGCCCTTCAGTGTCTCGAAGCAGGCATCGACCATGTTCGGATTGCCGCACAGGTAGGCGATGTCGTCGCCGGCGCTGGGCGCGAACTCGTCGAGGTACTGCTGCACGTAGCCGTGGCGCACATCGGCGTGGGCCTGCGCCGAGCCGGGCTCGGGCAGCTCGCGCGAGAAGCACGGAACGAAGCGGAAGTTCTGCGGGTACTTGCCGGCAAAGGCGCGGAATTCGTCGCCGTAGAGCAGCTCGGCCGGCGTGCGCGCGCCGAACAGCAGCACGACCTGGATGCCGCGCTCGCGGATCTGCGCTTCCAGCTGCGGCAGCATGGCCCGGTACGGCGTGACGCCGGTGCCGGTGCCGATCAGCAGGTAGCGCTTGTTGGCGTCGGCCGGCATCAGGCAGAAGCGCCCGAACGGACCGCTGGCGTCCACCCGCCCGTCGGCCTCCAGCCCCTCGAACAACGCCGTGGCGGCGCCGCCGGCCACGTAGCTGACAGCGATCTCCACCGCCTCGCCCGGTCCCAGGGCGTGGTCGTGGATGGTGGCCAGCGAGTAGCTGCGCTTGGTCGCGGTGCCGTCGGCGTAGGTGAAGTGGACCTGGATGAACTGGCCCGGGATGAAATCCAGCGGCTGGCCGTCGTCGCGGACGAAGGTGTAGTGGCCGACCGTGGGGGCCAGCATCCGGCGCGAAACGAGCTTGAGAGGGAAATGCTGGATGGCCACGACAATACCGGTGGAAGTTGCAACAGACTGTAGCCGGAGTGCCGGCACGAGGCCGCCTATACTACCGGTTATCGCTGCGCGGCTCGCGGCGAAGGCACGCTTCACAACAGGCCTCCCAGATGACCCCGGCTTCGAACCTCTCCACCGCGGCAAGCGCCGCTTCCGCCACTGTCGCCCCCGCAGCAATCGCGCCCGCGCTGTCCGTGCGCGACCTGCGCAAGACCTACGACAACCGCGTGGAGGCGCTCAAGGGCGTCTCCCTGGATGTCATGCCCGGCGACTTCTTCGCCCTGCTCGGTCCCAACGGCGCCGGCAAGAGCACCCTGATCGGCATCGTCAGCTCGCTGGTGAACCTCAGCGCCGGCTCGGTGTCGATCTTCGGCGTCGACCTGGCACGCCAGCGCGACGCCGCCATGCGCCTGATCGGCCTGGTGCCGCAGGAGCTGAACTTCAACATGTTCGAGAAACCCCTCGACATCCTGGTCAACTACGCCGGCTTCTACGGCGTGCCGCGCGAGGAGGCGCTGCGCCGCGCCGAAGTCGAGCTCAAGCGCGCCCACTTGTGGGAAAAGGCCAACATGATGAGCCGCACGCTGTCGGGCGGCATGAAGCGCCGGCTGATGATCGCGCGGGCCATGATGACCCAGCCGCGGCTGCTGATCCTCGACGAACCCACCGCGGGTGTCGACATCGAGATCCGCCGCGGCATGTGGAAGACGCTCAAGGAGATCAATGCCGCCGGCACGACGATCATCCTGACCACGCACTACCTGGAAGAAGCCGAGAGCCTGTGCCGCAACCTGGCCATCATCGACCGCGGCCGCATTGTCGAGCGCGGCCCGATGAAGGTGTTGCTGGCCAAGCTCGACGTCGAGGGCTTCCTGCTCGACATCGACGGCCAGCTGCCGGCGACGCTGCCGCTGATCGAAGGCACGACCCTGCTCGCCGCCGACGACCACACCCTCGATATCGAGATGCCGCGCGCGATGGACCTCAACCGTGTGTTCGCCGTGCTGGGCGATGCTGGCATCCGGGTGCGCTCGATGCGGACCAAGTCCAACCGCCTCGAGGAACTGTTCGTCCGCCTGACCGGCGAGAACGCGCAGGACGGCACCGCGCAGGCGCCGCCCGAACAGGTTGCCTGATGAACTGCTCCCTGCCTTTCGCCCCCAGCGAAGGCGCGGAGCACACCACACCGAATTCGCAGGACGAAGCATGAACACCGCCGTCGCCAAACCCCTCACGGACCACCAGCGCAACCTGATCGCGCTGGGCACGATCGTCCGCCGTGAAATCAACCGCATCCTGCGCATCTGGGGCCAGACCCTGGTGCCGCCGGCGATCACGATGACCCTGTACTTCCTGATCTTCGGCGGCCTGATCGGTTCGCGCGTAGGCGAGATGGACGGCATCAAGTACATGGACTTCATCGTCCCCGGGCTGGTGATGATGAGCGTGATCCAGAACAGCTACGGCAACATCTCGTCGTCGTTCTTCGGCGCCAAGTTCGGTCGCCACGTCGAGGAGCTGCTGGTCAGCCCGATGCCGAACTGGGTGATTCTGGGCGGCTACGTCGCCGGTGCGGTCCTGCGCGGCCTGATGGTCGGCGCGATCGTGCTGGTGATCGCGATGTTCTTCACCAAGGTGCGCATCCCGCATCCGCTGGTCACCTTCACCACCGTCCT
Source organism: Lysobacter sp. S4-A87 (assembly GCF_022637455.1). Taxonomy (NCBI): domain Bacteria; kingdom Pseudomonadati; phylum Pseudomonadota; class Gammaproteobacteria; order Lysobacterales; family Lysobacteraceae; genus Lysobacter; species Lysobacter sp. S4-A87. The sequence continues at coordinate 2,381,361 of NZ_CP093341.1, read as the reverse complement.
CCTGGGCGCGACGATCTTCTCGCTGGCCGGGTTCGTCAACGCGGTGTACGCCAAGAAGTTCGACGACATCGCGATCGTCCCGACCTTCATCCTGACCCCGCTGACCTACCTCGGCGGCGTGTTCTATTCGGTCAAGCTGCTGCCGCCGTGGGCCGAGGCGATGACGCACGCCAACCCGATCTTCTACATGGTCAACGCCTTCCGCTACGGCCTGCTGGGTGTCAGCGACGTGCCGGTGTGGGTGGCCTACACGCTGATGATGGCCTTCGTGGTGGCGCTGGCATCGCTCGGCCTGTGGCTGCTCAAGCGCGGCGTCGGCCTGCGCAGCTGAGGAGCGACGCATGCGCGTCCTGGTCCTCGGCGCCGGCGGCACCGGCGGCTACTTCGGCGGACGCCTGGCGCAGTCGGGCGCCGACATCACCTTCCTGGTGCGTCCGGCGCGCGCAGCACAGCTGGATGCACACGGCCTGGCATTGCGCAGCCCGCTCGGCGATGCCGACGTCGACGTTGCGCACGTCACCGCCGAGGCGCTGCCCGCACTGGCCCGCGAGCGCCCGTTCGATCTGGTGCTGCTGAGCTGCAAGGCCTACGACCTCGACAGCGCGATGGCCGCAGCGGCACCGGCCGTCGCCGAAGGCACCGCAGTCCTGCCGATCCTCAATGGTCTGGCGCACTACCCGCTGCTGGACCAGCGCTTCGGCCGGAAGCGTGTCCTCGGTGGCCTGTGCTTCATCAGCGCGATGAAAGGATCGCAGGGCGAAGTGCTGCACCTGGGCCGCCCGGCCTCGATCACCTTTGGCGAGCGCGATTCCAACCCCGATTCCAACCCCGATTCCAACCCCGAAGGCAATCCCGACAGCGAACGCACCCGTGCTTTCGCCGCGTTGTGTGCCGGCGCAGGCATCGATCACGTGCGCTCGCTGCGAATCGCCAAAGAGCAGTGGGGCAAGTACACCTTTCTGTCGACCCTGGCCGCAGGCACCTGCCTGATGCGAACCAGCGTCGGCGGCATCGTTGCCACCGAGGGTGGCGACGCCTTCATGCGCGCGCTCTACGCCGAATGCCTGGCCGTCGCCGATGCCGAAGGCGAACCGATCCCCGAGGCGGCCCGGCAGGCCGCGCTCGATACGCTGACCCAGACCGATTCGCCGCTGAAGGCCTCGATGCTCCGCGACCTCGAAGCCGGGCAACCGGTGGAGGCCATGCAGATCGTCGGCGACATGCTGCACCGTGCGCATGCAGCGGCGCAGCCGGCGCCGCTGCTTGCAGCGGCCTGGTGCCATCTGCAGGCATACGAGGCGGGACGCACCGCGCGCCGCCCTAGATGAGGCGCGATTAAGACAATTCTGATGGAGCGCCGCGGCGCGCGCGGCTTCAATTGATGCCTCCCTGCTCCAGCCTGGAGTGTCGAAAGGAGAGGTCATGGCAGGCAACCCGGCAAATGCCATGCGGACGTGCGCTGCCCTGACACTCGCGGCGATGCTCGTCGTCCCGTTTCCGGAAGCGGTACAGGCAAGGGAAGGCGGTCAGGAGAAGGACGCGTCGACGGCGGTCGCGCCGGAACATCTCCCGCCGCCAATGCAGCTCTCGATCCCGTCGATCACTCTCACCGGTAACCCTGAGAATCCGTTCGGGCTCCCGCCCGGCATGGATGGAACACGCAACCCGGACACCATATTCAACCGCTCGCAGCCTTCGTTCTCGCTACCGTTCAGCAGCGACGAGCCGCCGCAGAGCCCGCAGGAAGACATCTCCAACAAGGAAGCCTGCGCACGGGAACACCTCAGCCGCAACGACGACGGGCCACCGTCAGAGCGCGCGGAGTGCCAGGCACTCGGGATACCGCCCAGCTGGTTCTAGACCATGCTCCACCCGTCCGCACCCAACGCGGACGTTGAACCCACGAGCAGTGCGCTAATCGCAGGCTACGCCGACCCCATCGGCGCGACACACATCCGGCCAGCCATGCTCGCGCCAGTACGCCGCAATGCCGCTGCGCTGGAGGTAGCGCTGGAATGCCGGGTGCTGCCGCAGCTCGCGCGATTCGGGTTGCCAGAACACCCACTGGTAAGAGGCGTATCCCGCCTGCTGCACGGCATCGAGTCCATCGATGTCGCGCGCGTAATCGCGCACCGGCAACAGCAGGCGGGTGAAGTCGTACGGGACCTGGCCATGCAGCGGATGCCGTTCAGAGACATCGATCGCCGGCGGCACGGCTGGCCACAGCGTTGGGTCACGCAGTGCGGCGACGGCGGCCAGTTCCGATGCGCGCCAGGGCAGGTCGGCGGGCAACGCTTCGACCAGCCGTTGCGCGGTGGTGTAGTCGCGGCGCCATACCGCGTTGAAGAACGACGCGGTCGCGACGCGATCGGGCGGCGCCAGTGCCAGATGCTCCTGCGCCTCTTCATGGCGGCCCAGGGTGTCGAGCAGGCGGCCTCGCCAGAAATGCAGGTCCTGGTCGAACGGGGCCAGCTTCAGGGCCTCATCGGTCTCGCGCAGGGCCTGCTGGACGTAGCCGAGCGTCGCCAGGCGATAGGCGTACCATCCCCGGCACCACGCATCGGAAGGCGCCAGCTTGATCGCGAGCTGCGACAGGCGCATGCACTCGCTCCACTGCTGCGCGCGACACGCCTTGGCCGCGATGACGGCGTGGGCTTCGGGTTGCTGCGGGTCCAGTTGCAGTGCCCTTGCCGCCATCTGCTCGGCCTCGGCCCGCAGCGCGTCGCGGCCGGGCCGCGCCGACAGCGAGCGTCCCCACAGGATCACCGCCAGTCCGCCCTGTGCGCGCGCATAGTCGGGATGCTGGAGGGTCAGTTCGCGCAGTGCGGCTTCCGCCGCCTCGCCGCGATCCTCGCCTGCACGCGGCGACGCGTTGCGCGCCAGCAGGTAGCGCCGGTACAGCGCCGGATCCTCGCCGGCGCTCGACGAGGTCGCCGACAGGCCCAGCTGCAGTTCCAGCGTGTTGGCGATCGCGTAGGCAATACTGCGTTGCACGGCGAAGATGTCGCGGAACTCGCGGTCGAAGCTCTGCGACCAGATGGTGCGGTTGGCGTCGGCTTCGACCAGGTGCAGGCTGATGCGCAGGCGCTCACCGTCCTGGCGCACGCTGCCCTCGAGCAGGTGCGTGGCCTGCAACTGGCGCGCGACCTCGGTCATCGGCAGCGCGGGATCGCGGAACTTGAACGAGGCGGTGTGCGAGATCACGCGCAAGCCGTCGATGTGGGCGAGCAGCCCGATCATTTCCTCGCTCAGGCCATCGGCAAAGGCCTGGCCACGCGGATCGTCGCCAACTGCGCGCATCGGCAGGACGGCCAGGACCGGCGCCGGCGCCGCCTGACTGCCCGGTCGCGGTGATCGCCACAGCCAGACCGAAACAGCTACCGCGACCAGCGCGATCGCCATCGCCGCGCCATGGCGCAGCCAGCGCCGGGCAGGTGAACGCGCCGCGGGCGCCAGCACCGGCGTGGTCGGAAGCGCCTCTACCGGAAGCGGCACGCCAGCGCTGGCTTCGTCCACGGCAGGCGCGCTGTTGGCCACCGCAGCCACCACCGCGGCGTGTACCGGCGCGTCATCCACACTTGCGGCCTCCTGCGTCTGCGCCGGCAGGTCGAAGCGGTAGCCGTAGCCGTACACGGTGTGCAGGTAGCGAGAGCTGTGGGCGTCCTCGCCCAGGGCGTGCCGGACCAGGGTGATCACCCGGTTGAGCACGCCCGGGGTGACATGGCGATGGCCCCAGACCGCGTCGAGGATCTCGTCGCGGCAGAACACCTGGCCCGGTGAACCGGCCAGCAGCTCGAGCACCGCGAAGGCCTTGGGCTCCAGCGGCTGCGGCTGGCCCGCGCGCAGCAGGCGGCGTCCTGGCAGGTCCAGGACGATGTCGTCGAAGCGGAGCACGGGCGGAGTAGGGCGGGTCATCGCGTCACGTGGAAAAACACCCAATTACGGATACGCGGGCCGGTGGTGCACACGGCCTAAGCATTCCCCAAGCATTGGCCGCGGGCCCAACACAAGCCTGCGCCCGTCCTCAGCCCAGCCTCAAGACCTGCAGCGGGCGCGGCGCGAGGCTGGTCGCGCCGGAATCGACCGGCACCGCCTGGAGATTCCCATGAACACCCGTCTCTTCGTCCTCCTGCTGGCCGTCGTCGCGCCCGTCGCTGCCGCCCAGTCAGCCACCGACCCGATGTCGCCGACGATCACCATCGACTGCCAGCGTCCGCTGCTGCCCAGCCAGCAGGACATCGCCCGCCTGACCGGCGTCGACAACCTCGGCCAGGCCTATGCCGTGCGCACCCGCCTGATGATCGACACCCAGCGCGCCTGCCAGCGCAACGCCGGCATCGTCCAGCTGGTGCTGGCCAACCCGCAGGCACCCAGGCGGCTGGCCGGCCGTTGAGCGACCTCAGTCCGGCAGGCGGAAGAACGCGCGCGCCGTGGCGGTGCTGTTGGCCGCGGCTGTGGCGACGTCCTCGCCGCGGTCGCGGGCCAGCTCTTCGACGATATGGGCCAGGTACATCGGCTCGTTGCGACGGTGCGGCGGCGCCGGGCGGATCGTCCGCGGCAGCAGATAGGGCGCGTCGGTCTCGATCATCATCCGGTTGGCCGGGATCGACTTCACCAGTTCGCGCAGGTGCTGGCCGCGGCGCTCGTCGCAGAGCCAGCCGGTGATGCCGATGTGCCAGTCACGGTCGAGGTAGTCGAACAGCTCCTCGCGCGTGCCGGTGAAGCAATGCACGACCGCCGGACCGAGGCGGCCGTCGAAGTTGTTCATCATCGCCATGAAGTCGGCGTGGGCGTCGCGCTGATGCAGGAACAGCGGCTTGCCCACGCCGTCGACAGCGTGGTCGACGGCGATCTGCAGCTGCTGTTCGAAGGCCCGCCGCTGCGACGGCCGCGGCGAGAAATCGCGGAAGTAATCCAGGCCGCATTCGCCGACGGCGACGACTTCGGCGTGCGAGTGCAGTTCGCGCAGCTCCGCGTCGCACTCGCTGGTGTACTCGATGGCATGGTGCGGGTGCACGCCGGCGGTGGCGAACAGCGTGCCCGGATGCTGCCTGGCCAGCTTCAGCGCCAGCGGCGAATGCTCGCGGCTGGCACCGGTGACCACCATCTGCGCCACCCCGGCTTCGCGCGCACGCGCGAGCACGGCATCGCGATCGTGGTCGAACGAGTCGTGGGTGAGGTTGGCGCCGATGTCGACCAGTTGCATGTCAGGGGGGGGCAGTGCAGGGCGGGGCAGTTTAGCAACTGCGTCCCGGCGGACCGGTTTCGGCGCCATGGCGCGCTCGCGCCTTATCCTTGCGCGGTGAACGAGCAAGCCCGGCAAGCGCCCACATTCCCGATCGACGAACTGCTGCCGCGCATCCGCGACAGCCTGGCCGCACATCCGCGCCTGGTCCTGGAGGCGCCGCCAGGCGCCGGCAAGACCACGCAGGTGCCGCCGGCGCTGCTCGACGCACCCTGGCTGGCCGGCCAGAAGATCGTGATGCTGGAGCCGCGCCGCGTCGCCGCCCGGGCCGCCGCCGGTTTCATGGCCCGGCAGCGTGGCGAGGCGGTCGGCGAAACCGTCGGCTACCGGATCCGCTTCGAGAACAAGGTATCGGCGCGCACCCGCATAGAAGTGGTCACCGAAGGCATCCTGACCCGGATGCTGCAGGACGATCCGATGCTCGAAGGGGTTGGCGCGCTGCTGTTCGACGAATTCCACGAACGCCATCTCGCCGCCGACCTCGGCCTGGCGCTGGCGCTGGATGTGCAGTCGGGCCTGCGCGAGGACCTGCGCATCGTGGTGATGTCGGCCACGCTCGATGGTGAGCGCCTGGCCGCCTTCCTCGATGCGCCGCGGTTGAGCAGCGCGGGGCGCAGCTACCCGGTTTCGGTCGCGCATTTCCCGGGGCGGCGCGACGAGGCGATCGAGCAGCAGTCGCGGCGCGCGGTCGAGCAGGCGTTGGCGCAGCATCCCGGCGACGTGCTGGTGTTCCTGCCCGGGCAGCGCGAGATCGCGCGCGTGCAGGCCGCGCTCTCGGCGAGTCCGTCGTCCGCGGGCGGCGCGAGCGCCGACGTGCTGACCCTGCATGGCGAGCTGCCGGTGGAGCAGCAGTCGCGCGTGCTGCAGCCCGATCCCGACGGACACCGCCGCGTGGTGCTGGCCACCAACGTCGCCGAGTCCAGCGTCACCCTGCCCGGCGTGCGCGTGGTGATCGACAGCGGCCTGGCGCGTGAACCGCGCTACGACCCCAACAGCGGCTTTGCCCGGCTCGATGTGGTCAACATCGCCCAGGCCTCCGCCGACCAGCGTGCCGGCCGCGCCGGCCGCGTTGCCGAAGGCTGGGCGTACCGGCTGTGGCCGGAATCGCAGCGCCTGGAACCGCAGCGCCGGGCCGAGATCGGCCAGGTCGAGCTGGCGGGCCTGGCGCTGGAACTGGCGGCGTGGGGCGACGCCAACCTGCGCTTCGTCGACGCGCCGCCCAGTGGTGCGCTGGCGGCCGCGCGCGAACTGCTGCAGCGGCTGGGGGCCCTCGACGACGGTGCGATCACGGCACTTGGCCGGCGCATGCTCGCGCTGGGCACGCATCCGCGTCTGGCGGCGATGCTGCTGGCTCCCTCGCAGGCCAGCGAACAGGCCCTGGCCTGCGACCTCGCTGCACTGGTGGAAGCACGTGATCCATTGCGCTCGCGCAGCGATGCGCTGGCCGAACGCTGGCAGGCCCTGGCCGCGTTCCGCGCCGGGCGCGTCGGTGCCGATGCTTCGCGTTCTGCGCTGGCTGCCATCGACCAGGCCGCGAAGCAATGGCGTCGGCGCCTGCGTGTCGATGCACTTCCACCGGCCTCGGTGCCGCCGCACCTGCTCGGCGACCTGTTGCTGCATGCATTTCCCGACCGCATTGCGCGCCAGCACCCGAGCGATCCGTATCGCTACCAGCTCGCCAATGGCCGCAGCGCCAGGCTCTTCGACGACAGCGCGCTGTACGGCGAACCCTGGATGGCCATCAGCGAGCTGCGCGACGACCCGCGCGATGCGCGCGTGATGCGCGCGGCGCCGCTCGACGAACAGCGTCTGCGCAACGATTTCCCCAAGCGCTTCGTCAGCGAGGACCGCGTGGTCTGGGACAGCGCCCTGCGCGGAATAGCCGCCGTGCGCGAGCAACGCTTCGACCGCATCGTCATCGACAGCCGGCCACTGGCCAAACCCGACCCGTCGCGCTACGCCGACGCGCTGGTCGACGCGGTCCGCCAGCTCGGACTGTCGGCGCTACCGTGGACTTCATCGCTCTCGCAGTGGCGCGCGCGCGTTCGCTGCCTGCGCGCCTGGCTCCCGGAACTGGCCCTGCCCGACCTGTCGGACGAGGCATTGATGGCGACGCTGGAGCAATGGCTCAAGCCGGTGCTGAGCGGCAAGACGCGCCTGGACGGACTGTCGGAACACGAGCTCGGCGAAGCGTTGCGCTCGCTGCTCGACTGGTCGCTGCGACAGAAGATCGATGCCCTCGCGCCGACGCGGATGGCGGTGCCGTCGGGGATGGAGCGCGCCATCGAGTACGACTTCGACGATGCCGCCGGCGCGCCGGTGGCACCGGTGCTGGCGGTGAAACTGCAGGAGCTGTTCGGACTGGCCGACACGCCACGCATCGCCGATGGGCGCGTGCCCTTGACGCTGCACCTGCTCTCGCCCGGCGGCAAGCCGCTGCAGATCACCCAGGACCTGCGCGGCTTCTGGGACCGCACCTACCCGGAAGTGAAGAAGGAAATGAAGGGCCGCTACCCCAGGCACCCCTGGCCCGACGACCCGTGGACCGCGGCGGCCACGCACCGCGCCAAGCCCCGCGGCACCTGACTGGCTCGCTACACTCCGCGCCATGACATCACCGCTCGACGATCCCGGGTTCCTGCCATTCAAGCTCGACCTGGTCGGGCGACGCGTGTTGTTCCTGCGCCTGGATGCGGCGCAGCGACGCGATGCGGCCTTCCTCGACGATCGCGCGCTGCCGGCCAACGCCGATGGCGGCTGGGTGCCGCTCGAAGCGGTGCTCACGCGCGACATGGCCGTCGCCACGGCGGCCGATGCCATCTTCCACATCGGCCATTGCGGCTCGACCCTGCTCAGCCGCCTGCTCGATAGCTGGCCGCAGATGCAGGGCCTGCGCGAACCGCTGCCGCTGCGCACGCTGGCCGAGGCCTGGCCCGGGCTGGAGGAGCCGCAGTCTCGCCTGTCGCCCGCGCAGGCACCGCAACTCCTGCGCGCGCTGTGGTCGCGCTGGTCGCAGCCGCTGCCGCCGCAAACGCGCAGCGTGGTCAAGGCCACCAGCAGCTGCAATGGACTGATCGCGCCACTGCTGGATTGGCAGCCGACGATGCGCGCGGTCCTGCTCGACATGCCTTTGCGACCGTACCTGGCGACGTTGCTGAAATCGCCGGCATCGGTGCTCGACGCCGCCAGCGCTGCCGGCGAGCGCCTGCGCGACCTGCACGCGCGCGGCATTGCCGACGGCATCGCCCTGCATGCGCTCGGCCTGCCGCAGCAATGCGCGATGGGCTGGCTGGCCGAACGTGTCCGCTTCAACGCAATCGCGCGCGGCGACAACGCAGCACGCGTGCTGCGCATGGACTTCGATGCATTGCTGGCGCAACCGCGCGAGCAGCTGCAACGGCTCGCGGCACACCTCGACCTCGAACCTTCCGGCCTGGACAACGCGATGGCATCGCCAGCATGGGGCCGCTATTCCAAGGCCCAGGCGCACGGCTACAGCCGCGACGACCGCGCCCACGACCTGGCGCTGGCGATGCAGCGGCATGGCGCGGAAATCGCCGAAGGCGAAGCCTGGGTGGAAACGCTGCTGCAACGACACCCGCAACTGCGCGATATCACTGCCGCGTAGCGGGCTTTCAGTCCAGCGCGGGGCCGCTCAGGTATCGGCCCACATCCGGAACAGGTTGGTCCGCAGCGACTCCAGCAGCACCTGCAGGCGCTGGCGGTCGCCTCCGCTGGCGACCAGCGCGCGCGCTTCCTCCAGCTGCACCAGCAACTCGCGCTGCCCGCTGTCGGCCACCCAGCTCTGCAGCCAGGTGATCGCGGCCAGGCGCACACCGCGGGTGACCGGCGTGACGCGATGGATGGTGGTCGAGGGGTACAGGACCGCGCTGCCGGGTTCGAGCTTGTAGGTCAGCTCCTGCGCGCCGAGTTGGATGGTCAGCTCGCCGCCGTCGTAATCGGCCGGATCATTGAGGAACACCGTGCACGACAGGTCGCTGCGCATCGGCGGTGTCGACGGGAACAGCGCTTCGTCGACATGCCAGCCGTAGTTCATGCCCGGCTCGTAACGCACCACCGTGGTCCGCGCCATCGTCCGTGGCTGCGCGAACACGCGCAGCTCGGCGAAGCGCATCAGTGCATCGCGCGCGATCTGGGCGATGCGGGCGTTGGCCGGGTCTTCCTGTGGTGCCTGCAGGTTCTGCTTCACCGACGAATCGGGATTGGTGATGCGGCCGTCGCCGAAGCGCACCTGCGGCAACAACTCACGCACCGCCTGCAGTTCGGCGGCGGAGAGCACGTTGGGCAACACTCGGATCATGGCGGACCGCGCTCGAGCGAGATAGGCAACGGCCATGATCGGCATTCAGCCGCGAGCCGGCAACCTCGCGCCCCGCTCACGCCGCTTCAACGAAGCCGCGTGGACACTGCAGGCCTGCCAACGTTTCGTAGGTTTCCAACGATGAGCAAGCTTTCCGACCTGCCCGAACGCGCGCTGGAGCTGGCGTCCGCCGTCGGCGACAACCTCCGCCATGCCGTGCCCAGCGTCACCCAGCATGCCGGCAAATGGCTGGAAACAGGCGCCAAGCTGGGCGTCGTGAAGGGCGGGGTGCAGGTGGCGGGCAAGTTCGTGCGCCGCAATCCGGTGCTGGTGGCCGCCGCCGTCGCCGGTGCCGGTCTGCTCTGGTACGCCGCCAAGCGGCGTGCGCGCCAGGCCGAAAACGGTGGGGCGATCGAAGGCAGTGCACGCCGGGTCGAGGCGCAGCGCACCGCGCGCCGGCCGGCGCCGCGCCGGTCGCGACCGGCCGAAACCGAATAGGCGGCCGCGCCATCGCCCGCCGGGCACGCGCCTAGACGGTGATCGGCGCCGCCTCGGGCAGTTCGATGATGAACCGGGCACCGCCGTGGCGGCGCGGCTCGTACCAGAGCTGGCCTCCGGCGTTGGCGATGATGCGCTTGGCCAGCGACAGGCCCAGGCCATTGGACAGCCCGTTGGGGTCATCGCCTTCGTGCAGGCGCACGAACGGCTTGAACAGTTCGCGCTGGCGGTCGACCGGGATGCCCGGTCCGCGGTCGGCGACGATCAGCTGCCAGTAACCCGGTGCGCCGCTGCGCGCGGTCAGCAACAGCTCGCAATCGGGCGCGTACTTCATGGCATTGGTCACCAGGTTCTCGCTGACCTGGCGCAGCACGCGCGGGTGGATCGCGACGTGGGCCGGTCCCGCCGGCGGACGCAGATCGACGCGGATACCGCGTGTCTCGAGCTGGATCTCGTAGCGCTGCAGCAGCCACTCCAGGGTTTCGCCCAGATCGGCGCGATCGGCCGCGGCTTCCTGCGCGCGCCGCCCGCCCTGGCTTTCCAGGTAGTGGCGGATGTAGCCCAGGGCGTCGTCGGCGCTCTCGTGGATCATCTGCAGGTAGCGCGGCACCCGTTCGGGCTTGCACACGCCGCTGCGCAGCAGCTCGCCGGCAAACAGCACGCTGCTGAGGGGGTTCTTGAGGTCGTGGGCGACCAGGTTGACCAGTTCCTCGCGTTCGCGGGCAACGCGTTCGAGGCGGTCGCGGGTCAGCTTCAGGCCGACGTGGGCATTGACCCGGGCCAGCAGTTCTTCGGGCAGGAAGGGCTTGGTGACGTAGTCGACCACGCCGGCGTCGAAGGCACGCAGCAGCAGGTCGCGGTCGTGGGCGGCGGTGACGAAAACCACCGGCACCTGCAACGGGCCGAGCTCGTGCAGCGAGGCGAGCACGTCGAAGCCGTCCATGCCCGGCATCATCATGTCGAGCAGGATCAGGTCCGGCGGCGATTCGACGTAGCGCTGCAGCGCTTCCTCGCCGCTGCCGGCGGTGATCACCTCGTAGCCCTGGCGGGCGAGCAGCGTTCCGACCACGCGCAGGTTCACGTTCTGGTCGTCGACGACCAGGATCCGGCCCGAATTGCTTGTCGCTATGGCCATGCGTCCGTGTCCCCGTGGCGGCGACGTCCCCTTCCGCGCCGCGGCAGCATCGGTCCAGACGTTAGCAGAAACCTGCCGGAATGCGTGCATTTGGCATCCTTTTGCCCGCAATCCCGTGCCGGCATCGGTCGACATCCGGTCATGGTCCGCAACACGGCGTTGCGGGATGCGTCTGCCCCATGGACCACAACGCACCGCATCATGTAACACCCTACTCCCGCCGCGACCCCCATATGAGCCAGTCCTCCCGTCCGCTTGGCCGTTCGTCGCTGCAGGTGGCGCCGTTTGCGTTCGGCGGGAACGCCTCGGTCGAGGGTTCGCTGCAGCGCCTGCAGACCGACGTCATCGACCTCTACCAGGCCCATGCCGACGACCCCGACACGCCCCTGGCCGAGACCCTGGGTGCCTTCGCCCGACTGATCGAACAGGGCAAGGTGCGCGTCATCGGGGCGTCCAACTACAGCGCGTCGCGCCTGGCGCAGGCGCTGGACACCGCGCAGCTCGATGGCGCCAGCGCGGAATGAACGGGTCTGCGACTGCCCGCCACGACCCCGCCGCACGCAAGGTGGGCTTCACCCTCGCCGCGGTCGGCGCCGTGCTGTTCTCGGCCAAGGCGATCCTGGCCAAGTTCCAGTACCGCTACGGCATCGATGCGCTCGATGTGCTGGCGCTGCGCATGCTGATGTCGCTGCCGCTGTTCGTCGTCCTGGGCATCCATGAGTCGCGGCGCGCCGGCCGCCATGCGATGAGCCGTCGCGACTTCGGCCTGATCCTGATCCTGGGTGTGCTCGGTTACTACCTCTCCAGCCTGTTCGACTTCTGGGGCCTGGAGTACGTGCCGGTGTCGCTGGAGCGGCTGATCCTGTTCCTCAATCCGACCTTCGTGCTGCTGATCGGCGTGTTCGCCTTCGGCCGCAAGGTCGCGCGCAAGGAATGGATCGCGCTGGCAGTGAGCTATGCCGGCGTCGCACTGGTGTTCGTCGAGAACCTGCGCGTGCAGGGCGAGCACGTGCTGCTCGGCAGCGGCCTGGTGCTGCTGGCGGCGCTGAGCTACGCGCTGTACCTGGCGATGTCGGGCCAGCTGATCCAGCGCATCGGCTCGCTGCGGCTGGTGGCGTACGCGATGTGCGTGTCGACTGCGGCGACGGTGATCCACTATCTGCTGCTGCGCGATCCGGTGCACCTGCTGCAGCTGCCCACGCCCGTCTACTGGCTGGCGCTGGTCAACGCGATCTTCTGCACGTTCCTGCCGGTGACCTTCACGATGGGCGCGGTGGCACGGCTGGGTGCCGGATCGGCGGCGCAGATGTCGGTGATCGGCCCGGTGTCGCTGGTGTTCCTCGGCGCCTGGCTGCTCGGCGAACCGATCACCGCGGTGCAGCTGATCGGCACCGCGGTGGTGCTCGGCGGCGTGCTGCTGCTGACGCGCCCCGGGGCGAACTCGGTGCCGGTCGCGAACTTCCCCGAGGAGACCGATCCGCGCGAGGAAACCCGCGGCTGAGGCAGCAGGAAGCGCCGTGTCCGCTCAGTCGCAGTGACGCCACTGGCCGGGAGCGAGCTGCTCGAGGCGATACGGGCCGACCGCCACCCGCACCAGGCGCAGTGTCGGCAATCCCACCGCGGCGGTCATGCGCCGCACCTGGCGATTGCGCCCCTCGCTGATCGTGATCTCGAGCCAGGCATCGGGCACGGTCTTGCGGAAGCGCACCGGCGGATCGCGTGGCCACAGCGATGGCGCTTCGATGCGCCGCGCCTGCGCCGGTCGTGTCGGCCCGTCGTTGAGGACGACGCCACGCGCGAGCAGTGCGACCTGCTCCTCGTCCGGATCGCCTTCGACCTGCACCCAGTAGGTCTTGGGCTGCTTGTGCCGCGGGTCGGTCAGGCGATGGGCGAGCGTGCCGTCATCGGTGAGCAGCAGCAGGCCTTCGCTGTCGTGGTCGAGGCGACCGGCGGCATAGACATCCGCCGGCAGGCCGAAACCCGCCAGCGTCGGTCGCGGCGGGGTGCTGCGGTCGGTGAACTGGCACAGCACGCCATAGGGTTTGTTGAAGGCGATCAGCATGCGTGCAGGCGCGGGAAGCGGCGGCCGCTCCCCGCGCAGGTCGAGGTCACTTCGCCTTGCGGAACCGCAGCGTCATCCGGTCGCTTTCGCCGATCGCCTTGTACTTGGCGTCATCGGCCGCGTCGTGGCGGTTGACCGGCGGCAGCGTCCAGACACCGTTGGGATGATCGGTGGTGTCCTTGGCGTTGGCGTTGGCCTCGCTCTTCTCCTCGAGCACGAAGCCGGCGCCCTGCGCGTACTGGATCACCAGCGCTTCGGTCAGGTAACCGGACTTCTTCTGTGCTTCCAGGTCGGTGCCCGGCTTGGCGCGATGATCGACCACGCCGAGCGTGCCGCCCGGCTTGAGCACGTCGTGGAACGCCTTGAAATACGCTTCGGCGTTGCCGTCGCTGACCCAGTTGTGGGCGTTGCGGAAGGTCAGCACGGTGTCGGCCGATCCGGCCGGGCCGAAGTTCGGCGCCTTCGGATCGAACACGCGCACTTCCGGCGTGCCATACGCGGTCGCGTTGCCGGCGAACTTGCCGCGCAGGGTCTTGTTGAGGTCGTAGCGGTACTTGGGCTGGCCGGCGATGGCGTCATCCCACACCGCGGCGACGTAATGGCCACCGTCCTTGAGGTACGGCGCGAGGATCTCGGAGTACCAGCCGGCGCCGGGGGTGATCTCGATGACGGTCTGCTGCGGCGCCACGCCGAAGAACGCCAGGGTCTCGCGCGGGTGGCGATACTGGTCGCGTGCGACGTTGCGCGGATCGCGGACGCTGCCGGCAATGGCCGCCTGCAGCGCAGCGCTGTTGTCCGGTGCGGTGACGGCAGGCGCGGTAGCGGCGGGGGCAGCCGCAGCCGCAGCGGCTTCGGTCGTGGTGTCGGCGCTGCTGGCACAGCCGGCGAGCGCGACAGAAATCAGGCTGGACAGCAGGACGACGGGCAACGTGCGTTTCATGCGTTCGGGCTCCAGGCCAGGACTCGGTGCGGGGCGCCAGCCTAACCCCAAGCGTCGGCCGCAGCCATCACCTGGCCTTGCGTCCCTTGCCGCGCGTCGCGGTTTTGCCCGACTGGGGCGCCGGCTCTATGTGACGCGGCGGCACCGCTTCGGCCGCCTCGTACACCTGCGCTTCCTCCAGCAGCCAGTCGCGGAACACCGCCAGACCACCGTGCCCGCGCGAGCGCGGCGGGAACACCAGGTAGTGGGCGAACTCGGCCTTGAAGCGCTCGTTGAACAGCGGCACCAGGCGCCCGGCCTCGATCAGTGGTCGCGCCAGTGTCATCCGTCCGAGCACGATGCCGAGCCCTTCGACGGCGGCGCGATGCAGGTTCTCCGAATCATCCAGGATGGCGACGAAGCGCTCCGGCGGCGTGCCGCCGAACTCGGCGAACCATTCGCTCCAGCGACCGCCGGGCGCGCCGAGCAGCGGGAAATTGCCCAGCGTTTCCAGCGTCGGATAGCCGAGGCGTTCGAGCAGCGCCGGGCTCGCGGTCGGCGTCACCCAGTCGTCGAACAGGTGCACCGCTTCCAGTCCCGGCCACTTGCCCGGGCCGAAGCGGATGCCGGCATCGATCGCGGTATCGCGGGCGAAGTCGACCACGCCGACGTTCGACTGCAGGCTGATCTCCAGCTGCGGTTGCGCGGCAAGGAAGCGCGGCAACCGCGGCATCAGCCAGCTCGATGCGAACGACGGCATCAGCGTGATCGTCAGCGAATCGTCGCGGCACACGCGCGGCTGCAGCGCACGTTCGATTGCGTCCAGGTGCGGTGCGATGCGTTCGTACAACGCCTGGCCGTCATCGGTGAGGCGCACGCCACGGGCACCGCGGACGAACAGACGACGCCCGAGCCGTTCCTCGATCGCGCGGATCTGGTGGCTCAGGGCGCTGACGGTCAGGTGCATCGACTCGGCCGCGCGGGTGAGGTTGCCCATGCGCGCGGCGGCCGCGAATCCGATCAGTGACTGCAGGGGCGGACGACTCATTCGACGGCTTCCATGGCTTGGGATGGGGCCTCAAGCCTTGAGGTGCGCTCAAGGCTGGTTTGCAAAAGTGTCGCTTTTTCTTCGAATCAAGCAGGCCTATCTTGCAACCTGTTCAAGGAAGTTGTCCACGCCAGGCAGGCAATACCTCTCGGGAGTCCGTCATGAACATCTTCACCAATCTGTTGTTCCTGCAGGGCCATCAGGCCGACCCGCATCCCTTCGACGAGGACGACGACCGTTACTCGCACGGCTACGGCAACCGCGCTGCGTCGGAGAAGTACTTCGCCCCGCTGGGCCACGCGCGCGCCGCGCGCCGGGTCGAGGAGGCGCGGTCCGCGCCCGAGCTCGACGCCTGTGCCATCGGCTGCTGCGCCTGAACGCGGCGAAGGACAGACGGAACAAAACCGCAATGCCCGCGAAGGCGTGATGTCACGGCCGGCCGGTAGCGTGGACACGAAGTCGAGGCGGCGCCACGGACGGTGCCAGGGCTCGGCTACTCCCTCCCCCACGGAGTAATGCCATGCAGCTGTTCAAGAACGAGTCCCTGCGCGATACCGGTCCGACCGATCATGAGCTGGCGTTCGGCGCGCCGTTGTTTGCCCAGCGCTACGCGCGCCGCGCCAACCCGCCGCGCGCCTTTGCCCTGTCCAGCGCAGGTCTTCATGGCGATGACATCGATGAAGCGGCGTTCGCCCGCGCGCTCGAGGCCGAGCCGCCGCTGGTCTATCCGCCACTGCACCTGGCGCGTTACTGACCTCCACTCCGCCATGCACGCCGTCGTCGCGGGCATGGCGTCGAGTGCATGGCGCCGCGGGCAGGGCGGCCTGCGCGGGCCGCCAGTGGCATCATCGGCACATGCAAGGCGTCCCTCTCCAGTTCGAGCATCCGCAGGACGTGGCGCAGTTCCGCCGGCCGGCGCACCGCCGCGGCATCGAGCTGTATCGCGCGCACATCGTCCGCCACGCCTTCGAGCCGCACACGCACGAAGCCTTTGGCCTGGGCGCGATCGAGTCAGGGGTCGAACGCTTCCGCTACCACGGCAGCGAGCACCTGGCGCCGCCGGACTCGCTGGTGCTGATGAATCCCGACGCGCTGCACACCGGGCGCGCCGAGACCGACGGCGGCTGGCGCTACCGCATGGCCTACATCGATCCGGACGTGGTGGAAGCCGTCACCGGCGAGCGCGGCTGGTGGTTCGCCGACGCGGTCGCCCACGATCCGGCAAGCGCGCGAAAGGTGACGGCGCTGCTCGACGGCCTGTGGCAGGCAGGCGAGCCGCTGGCGTTCGACAGCCTGCTGTCGCAGTTGCTGGACGCATTCGCCCGCCAGGCGCGGCGGCCGCCGATGGCACGCCAAGCCGCGCCGCGATTCACCCCGGTCATTGATTACCTGCGCGCGAACCTCGAGCGTTCGATGACGCTGGATGAACTGGCGGGAGTGGCGGGGCTGAGCCCGTTCCACTTCCTGCGCAGCTTCCGCGCGGTCCACCACGCTACGCCGCAGCAGATGCTGATGGCGCTGCGCTTGTTCGAAGCCAAGCGCTTGCTGGCGGGCGGCCAGGCACCCGCACGCGTGGCGGCGGCCGTCG
This sequence comes from Lysobacter sp. S4-A87, assembly GCF_022637455.1. Classification (NCBI taxonomy): domain Bacteria; kingdom Pseudomonadati; phylum Pseudomonadota; class Gammaproteobacteria; order Lysobacterales; family Lysobacteraceae; genus Lysobacter; species Lysobacter sp. S4-A87. The sequence goes on along the minus strand of NZ_CP093341.1, from coordinate 2,364,545 downwards.
GCCTGAGCGACCAGGCCCACCTCACGCGCGCCTTCGCCCGTCGCTACGGCGTCACGCCGGCGCGCTACCGGCAGCAGGTGCAGTCGTAGCAGCGCCGCGGATCGGCCGGACCGCAATCTGGTTCAAGACAGCAGGCCTGCCACCGCGCAAGCTGCGCCCATGTGGATTGGAACCCTCTACGCGCTAGCTGCCGGCCTGATGTGGGGCCTGGTCTTCGTCGGCCCGCTGCTGCTGCCGGAGTACCCGGCGGCACTGCAGTCAGTGGGCCGCTACCTCGCCTTCGGCCTGATCGCGCTGCCGCTGGCGTGGATGGACCGCGCCGCGTTGCGGCGCCTCACGCGCAGCGACTGGATCGAGGCGCTGAAGCTGGCCATCGTCGGCAACCTCGTCTACTACCTGTGCCTGGCCAGCGCGATCCAGCGCGCCGGAGCGCCGTTGCCGACGATGATCATCGGTACCTTGCCGGTGGTGATCGCGATCAGCGCGAACCTGCGCGACCACCGGCGTGACGGCCGCTTGCCGTGGCGCGCGCTGCTGCCGTCGCTGTTGCTGATCGCCGCCGGCATCGGCTGCGTGAACCATGTCGAGCTGCAGGCACTGCGCGCCGATCCCGGCGCCGATCCGCTCCGCTACGCCCAGGGCGCGCTGCTGGCGATCGTCGCCGTCGCCTGCTGGACCTGGTATCCGCTGCGCAACGCCGACTGGCTCCGCGCCCACCCGGACCGCAGCCCGCGCACCTGGGCAACCGCGCAGGGCGTGGCCACCTTGCCACTGGCCGCGGCGGGCTATGGCCTGCTGTGGATAGGCATGGCGCTGGCCGGTGCCGACTTCACGATGCCCTTCGGTCCGCGACCCTGGTTCTTCATCGGCCTGATGGCGGCGATCGGTCTGTTTGCCTCCTGGCTGGGCACGACCTGCTGGAACGAGGCCAGCCAGCGCTTGCCGACCGCGCTGGCCGGGCAGCTGATCGTGTTCGAGACGCTGGCGGCGCTGGCCTATGCCTTCGCGCTGCGCGGCCGGATGCCGGGCGCGCTGACCCTGCTGGGCATCGCGCTGCTGATCGCCGGCGTGATGTGGGCGGTGCGCATCCGCCCTGAGCCTACCGTCGCCGAAGTCCACGGCACCTGAACGAGAGGGCGGTTCCGCCGGGCCTCCCAAGCCGTTACGATCCGGGCGTGGCGCGTGGTTCGCCACAACTGTGAAGCGCAACGGGGAAGCGCATGTCGCCAAGAGTCCTGATCGTCACGTTGTCGTTGGCCCTTGGAGCGGTCAGCGGCGCCTTCGGCTATTCGCTCATCGTCGCCAAGCGCGAGCCGGCGAAGCTGGCTGCGGCACGCGCCGAAGGCCGGATCGAAGGTCGCGCCGAAGCCGAGAAGGCGGTCACCGACGAACTGGCCGCGCTCAAGCCTGTCGTGTTCGGCAAGGCCGCCGACGCCGAGACCAAGGTGGGTGGCGTGCAGTTCGGCTACGAGTACGTCAAGCCGAAGACCCCCGCGCTGGAGGAGTACTACAAGCTCGCCCATGACGGCGACATGCTGCACAAGCTGCCGGAAGTGCAGGCCATCGACGGCATGCTGATGCTGCCGCGCCAGATCAACTACCTCACCGCCGAGTGCGGCGAACCCAATGCGTTCTACTCGCCCGAGCGCGGCGAAGTGGTGATGTGCTACGAGACGATGAAGGTACTGCTCGAACGCGGTCGCGAGATGGCCGCGCAGAACAAGCTCGGCGACGGCTATGCGCAGCGTTACCTGGAAGCCAACGTGCGCTTCATCATCCTGCACGAGACCGGCCATGCGCTGATCAACATGCTGCAGATCCCGATCACCGGCCGCGAGGAAGACGCGGTCGACCAGCTGGCCACGACGCTGATGCTGCGTTTTGCCGGGCTCGACGAGTCGACGACCGTGGTCACCGATAACCTGCGCATGGCGTCGAACTGGTTCCTGGCGCGCAGCACGGGTGAGTACAACCTGGATGCCTACGCCGACGAGCATGCGCTCGGCGAGCAGCGCTATTTCAATCTGCAGTGCCTGTTGTATGGCAGCGATCCGGCGCGGTACCTGAGCATCGTCACCAATGGCGATCTGCCGGAGGCGCGTGCCAAGGGTTGCCCGGAGGAGGCACGGCGGATCAGCCGTTCGTGGCTGCGCCTGCTGCTGCCGTACGTGGCGCCGAAGTTCGAGATGACGGAGGAGAAGGCGAACCGGTTGTTCCAGCAGCGGGAGCTGGAGCGGGATCGGAATGCGAGCCTGCCGTATGTTCGGCCTTCGGCGCCGCCGTCGCGCTGACCCACGCGCGCATCACCGTCATCCTGGCGAACGCGGGGATCCACGGACGTTGCCCTGACGTCCGCACCAAAGAAAAGGCCCGACTCGCGCCGGGCCTTCCTCTCACACCAACGGCAGCTCGGCCTTACAGCGCCGCCACCGCCGCATTGAACGTCGCGCTCGGGCGCATCGCCTTCGACATCAGCGTTACATCCGGGTGGTAGTAGCCGCCGATCTCCACCGGCTTGCCCTGCACCGCCGCCAGTTCTTCGACGATCTTCGCTTCGTTGCTCTCCAGCACCGCGGCGAGCTTGGCGAAGCGCGCCTTCAGGCCGGCGTCCGCGTCCTGCGCCGCCAGTGCCTGCGCCCAGTACATCGCCAGGTAGAAGTGGCTGCCGCGGTTGTCGATGCCGCCGACCTTGCGCGAGGGTGACTTGTCGTTGTCGAGGAACTTGCCGTTGGCGGCGTCGAGCGCGTCGGCCAGCACGCGCGCACGCGCGTCGCCGTAACGGTCGGCCATGTGCTCGATCGAAGCGGCCAGCGCGAGGAACTCGCCGAGCGAATCCCAGCGCAGGTAGTCCTCTTCGACGAACTGCTGCACGTGCTTGGGTGCCGAGCCGCCGGCGCCGGTCTCGAACAGGCCACCGCCGGCCATCAGCGGCACGATCGACAGCATCTTGGCGCTGGTGCCAAGCTCCATGATCGGGAACAGGTCGGTCAGGTAGTCACGCAGCACGTTGCCGGTCACCGAGATGGTGTCCTGGCCCTTGCGGATGCGCTCGAGCGACAGCTTCATCGCATCGACCGGGGCGAGGATGCGGATGTCCAGGCCGCTGGTGTCGTGGTCCTTGAGGTAACGCTCGACCTTGGCGATCACGTTGGCGTCGTGCGCGCGCTGCGGGTCGAGCCAGAACACCGCCGGCGTGTGGCTCAGGCGCGCGCGGTTGACGGCGAGCTTGACCCAGTCCTGGATCGGCGCGTCCTTGGTCTGGCACATGCGCCAGATGTCGCCGGCTTCGACCTCGTGCTGCATCAGCACGTTGCCGGCTTCGTCCAGCACGTGCACGGTGCCGTCGGCAGGAATCTGGAAGGTCTTGTCGTGGGAGCCGTATTCCTCGGCCTTCTGCGCCATCAGGCCGACGTTGGGCACGCTGCCCATCGTCGCCGGATCGAAGGCGCCGTTGGTCTTGCAGTCGTCGATCACCGCCTGGTAGATGCCGGCATAGCAGCGGTCCGGGATCACCGCCTTGGTGTCCTGCAGCTTGCCGTCGTTGTTCCACATGCAGCCCGAGTCGCGGATCATCGCCGGCATCGAAGCGTCGACGATCACGTCGCTGGGCACGTGCAGGTTGGTGATGCCCTTGTCGGAGTTGACCATCGCCAGCGCCGGGCGACGGGTGTACTCGGTGACGATGTCGGTCTCGATCGCCGCGGCGACGTCGGCCGGCAGCGACGACAGGCGCGAGTACAGGTCGCCGATGCCGTTGTTGGCATCGAAGCCGGCCTGCTCGAGTTCCTTGCCGTGCTTGGCCAGCACGTCACTGTAGTAACGCTTGACCACGATGCCGAACATGATCGGATCGGAGACCTTCATCATCGTCGCCTTCAGGTGCAGCGAGAACAGCACGCCCTGCGCCCTGGCATCCTCGATCTGCGCGTCGACGAAGCGCGACAGCGCGGATGCGCTCATCACCGAAGCGTCGATCAGCTCGCCGGCCTTGACCTTGATGTTGGTCTTGAGCATGTGGCGGCGGCCGTCCTTGCCGACCAGGTCGATCGAGACGGAGCCGGCCTGCTCGATCAGGCGCGACTGCTCGCTGCCGTAGAAGTCGCCGCCGTCCATGTGCGCGACGTGCGACTTGCAATCGCTCTTCCACGCGCCCATGCGGTGCGGGTGCTTGCGTGCGTACTGCTTCACCGACGCAGGCGCGCGGCGGTCGGAGTTGCCTTCGCGCAGCACCGGGTTGACCGCGCTGCCCTTGATCTTGTCGTAGCGGGCCTTGATCTCGTTCTCGCGTTCGCCCTGCGGCTCTTCCGGGTAGTCCGGCAGCGCATAGCCCTGCTGCTGCAGCTCGACGATGGCGGCCTTGAGCTGCGGCACCGAGGCGCTGATGTTGGGCAGCTTGATGATGTTGGCGTCGGGCGTGGTCGCCAGTTCGCCCAGCTCGGCCAGGTGGTCGCCGATCTTCTGGTCGTCCTTCAGGAAGTCAGGGAACTGCGACAGGATGCGACCGGCCAGCGAGATGTCGCGCGTCTCCACTTCGATTCCCGCGGTGGCGGTATACGCCGCGACGATCGGCAGCAGCGACTGCGTGGCCAGGAACGGCGCTTCGTCGGTGAGCGTATAGATGATCTTGGGGGTCATGGTGGCTTGGGACATGTCGGCGTGACTCGCTCGCGGATGCAGTGTGGTCGGGAGGCCTGGGCAGGCCGGGCAGCACCGGGAGATTCACGCCGGTGATGCCGATGGCGACGCGCGCCCGCAGGCGCGCAACCGTCGCATTGTCGCGGTTTAGGCGGGGGTGGGCAAAGCGCCGGGACGCAACAGTGTGTGCGCCGCCCGGCTCCATACGCCGGCGTTCTGGCCTGTCAGCCCGCCCCGCAGCACTTCTTGTACTTCTTGCCGCTGCCACACGGACACGGCTCGTTGCGGTCGGGCGTCGCCTCGCGGCGGATCGGCTCGCGCGGGGTCAGCGACTCGATGCGCTGGTGGTGCAGGTCGGCGAGCATGCCGGGCAGGCTGGCGATGATCTCCAGGCGCTCGCGGTAGCTGACCGGCGTGCCGGGCTGCTCCGGGTCCTCGCCGATGATCTCGCCGCTGGCCAGGCGGTCGAAGCGCAGGAAGATCTCGTCGATCCACTCATGCTCGTCCAGCCAGGTGTCCCAGGGGATCTCGCTCAGCTCAACGCCACGGAAGAAGCCGAACGCCCAGTCGCGACCGACGTCGAGGTCGTCCTCTTGTTCCTCTTCCGGGTCCTCGGGCAGCCACAGCAGCGGTGCCAGATGGTCGGGCAGGTCATCGTCGCCGAAACGCACGCGCTGGCTGACCATGTTCCAGTGGCCCTGCAGCAGGGCTTCGACGTGCTCGCGCTCCTCGTCGTCCTTCCAGCGCGGCTGCGTGCCCCAGACCGGGCCCTGCCACTGCTCGAACGCAATGACCTCCGGGCCGACCGCGAGTGCGGACAGGTAGCCGTCGAGCGCTTCCAGGTTGAAGCCCTTGAAGGGCACCGCGCGCTGTTCCAGCAGCTCGGCCAGTTGTTCGATCTGGGTGTCGTCGAGATAGGCGGGGGCTTTCATCGGGGGAAACTCGCGATCACAGAAACGCGACATGGTAGTCGCATGCGTGTTTTCTCGCCGAGAATGCGCCATCTCCCCGATTCAGCGTCGCGCGCCCATGTCCGCCACCTGTCCCTGCGGTCTCGGCCGACCGTACGCCGATTGCTGCGGCCCGCTCCATGCCGGCGTGGCCGCCGCCACGGCCGAAGCCCTGATGCGCTCGCGTTACAGCGCCTACGTCCTGGGCGACAGTGACTACCTGCGTGCGACCTGGCATGCCGATACCCGGCCGTCGCCGCTCGACCTGGGCGACAGCGCAGCGACCCGCTGGCTCGGGCTGGAGGTGAAGCGGCATGCAATGACCGGTGCTGACAGCGCCATCGTCGAGTTCGTGGCCCGCTACAAGGTGGGCGGCGCCGCGGCGGTGCGGCTGCATGAGCTGAGCCGGTTCGTGCGCGAGGACGGGCGCTGGTACTACGTCGACGGCGAGTTCCCGTCGCGCTGATGTCCGATGTTCTCAACCCCACATGATTGTTCCGGTAGCCCGGGCAAGGCCAACGGCCGCACCCGGGAGCCGTGCAGGTCCCGGGTGCGCTTCGCTTACCCGGGCTACGCATTCACAGCGCCCAAAAAAAGGGGCGCGGCAAAGGACCGCGCCCATGCTTGCCCACCATGGGGTGGGGGAGAGAGGGTTCTGGTGTGCGTTACTTGATCTCGAACTCCGTGGTCGAGGCCGGCGCACCGTTGACGGTGACTTCGGCCTTGTACTTGCCTGCCGGCCACGGATTGGCGTTGGTGAACTCGAAGTTGGTCGTTTCCGCGCCAGTGGTGTTGAGCGCCTGCTTCATGTCGCCGGCGGTCTGGCCATCCTGATAGACCAGGCGCGTGGCAACTTCGGCATTGCTCGCGGTGCCATCGGTGGCCACCGACACGATGATCTTGTCGTTGGGTGTGAAGGCCATCGTCGGTGCGGTGATCTTCTTGTCTGCGCCCGTGGCGGTGCCCAGGGTCACGCTGGTGACGGCCACTCCGGCCGGAACCGGTGCCGGCATCGGCTCGGCCGGTGCCACCGGCGCCGTCTCGACCGGCGGTGGCGTTACTGCAACGGGTTCTTCCTTCTTCTTGCAGCCCACCATGGCGAGCGATGCCAGCAAGGCGACTGCCACGGCGTAGTGCAGGCGATTGCGATTGATCATGAGTCGATCTCCTTGGAACTCTTGGCGCAAAGGGGAATGGGGAAGGGAAGCAATGGCGACGTCAGTCCTGCGGCGGGATCTTCAGCACCTGGCCGGGCTGGATCCTGTCGGGATCGTCGAGCTGGTCGCGATTGGCTTCGAAGATCGCGTTCCACTTGTTCGCGCTGCCGTAGAACTGCTTGGCGATATGCGAAAGCGTGTCGCCCTTGGCGACGGTGTAGGTCTGCTCACCGACCTTCTCGGCGGTGGTGTCGACGGATGCGTTCACGCCTGAGAAATCGGCCTTTTCGACCTTCTCGGCGGTGGTGTCGACGTTGGCGCTGACGCCGGAGAAATCGGCTTTCTTATCCGGTGTGGTCATGGGTGGGTGGCTCCTGCCGGAATGGCCGAAGCACCATGACATGCGCCTTGTTAAGGAAATATGGCGACCGGGTGAGCTCCGTCACAAGTCATTAGCGTTGTGATGCACGCCGCTGTTTACTGCCTCTCGTCGCGACCTGCGGTGGGTTGCGCGGTGCCCGGTGCCGCGCGCCACGGATTGATGTCCAGGCCGCCGCGACGGGTGTAGCGGGCTTCCACCGAAAGCCGTTGCGGCGAAGCATGCGCGGTCAGGTCGGCGAAGATGCGCTCCACGCACTGCTCGTGGAATTCGGCGTGATCGCGGAACGACACCAGGTAGCGCAGCAGGCCGGCGCGATCGAGTTTCGCACCGTGGTAGGAGATCACCACGCGTGCCCAGTCGGGCTGGCCGGTGACCGGGCAGTTCGACTTCAACAGCGAGCTGGTCAGTGTTTCGCTGACGATCTGTGCCGGGTCCACGCTGAGATGGCCGGCATGGGGCGGGCCATAGTCGTCGATGGCGACATCGAGGCCGTCGATGCAATCGACCACCGCGTTGTCGGCGCTCTCGTCGATCGGCGGCAGGCCGAACGCAACGTCCACCTGTGCACCGGCGGCAGCGGACAGGTCGGCGGCCATGCGCTCGCGCACCGCCTGGTCGCTGTCGAAACGCGTGGAGTTGAACGAGTTGAGATACAGCTTCAGCGACTTCGACTCGACCAGGTTCGGCGAGGTCGCCGGCACCGTGATCGTCGCGGTGCCGACGTGCGGCTTGCCGTGGCCGTCGAGCCAGCTCAGTTCGTAGGCATGCCAGCGGTCCACGCCGATGAACGGCAGTGCGTTGTCGTCGATGCCGATATCGCCCCGGCCGAGCGCCCGGGCGATCGGGAACAGCAGGGAGGCGTCGTACTCGCGCGGGTAGTCGACGTGGCGGCCGAGCGGCAGGTCTTGGGCGGTCATGGCGGTGATTTTACCCGCGCCGGCACGCACGAACCTGACCGGCAAGCGGGGCAAGGCAGCGCAAGGAACGGATATCGGCCGCGAGGGCGGCGGTCGAGACTGTCGCCATCGATCACGCCGGGCCGCCCGATGCTCACCCTTTACGACTACCTGCCCTCACGCAATGCCTGGAAGGTCCGCCAGCTGCTGCAGCAGCTCGGGCGGCCCTGGCAGACCCGCCCTGTCAGCATCTTCGAGGGCCAGGGCCGCCAGCCCGACTTCCTGGCGATCAGCCCCACCGGCACCGTGCCGGCCATCGAACTCGACGATGGCCGCACGCTCGCCGAGTCGAACGCGATCCTGATGTACCTGGCCGAAGGGAGCCAGTACCTGCCCGACGATGCCTACGGGCGGGCCAGGACCTGGCAATGGCTGTCGTTCGAGCAGGAACGCATCGAGAGCCAGATCGGCGCCCTGCGCCACTGGACGCTGACGGGGAAGCTGTCACGCCGGCCAGAGGCGCTGGTGGCGATGAAGCGGGCAGCCGGCGCCAATGCGCTGGCGATACTCGAACGCGAGTTGTCGACGCGCGACTACATCGCCGGCGACCGCTACGGCATCGCCGACATCGCGCTGTTCGCGTATGTCGGGGTTGCCGATGAAGCGGGATTCGACCTGGCCACGTATCCAGACCTGTGCGCGTGGATCGACCGCGTACGTGCACAGCCGGGGCACCTGGCGCAGGTGCACCCGTACGCGATGGATCCGCATTCGGTGAAGGAGCTTGGCTGAGCCGGCGCCTCAGTCGTTGCCGGCCTGCGCCACGGCAACCGCCTGCGGCTGGTGCAGGTAATCCAGCGTCACCTGCAGCAGCGCGCGCAGCCCCAGGTCCAGCGCCGACTCGTCCAGTGCGAACTGCGGCGAGTGGTTGCTCGGCGCGGTCACCGGGTCGGTGCCCTTGGCGGTGGCGCCGACGAAGAAGAACATCGACGGCACTTCCCTGGCGAAGTACGAGAAGTCCTCGGCGCCCATCTGCAGCGAGGGCTCGACCACGTTGCCGGCGCCGGCCACCGCCTGCAGGCTGGGCAGCATGCGCGCGGTCAGCGCCGGATTGTTGACCGTCACCGGGTTGCCCTCGCTGTCGGGGACATTGGCGACGGCCGTGGCGCCGTTGGCGACGCTGACGTGCTCGGCGACGTTCTTCAGGTCGCTGAAGATCTTCTGCCGCATGCCTTCATCGAAGGTGCGGATGGTGCCGACCATTTCGACTTCGTCGGGAATGATGTTGTAGCGGATGCCGCCGTTGATCGCGCCGAAGGTCACCACGGCCGGCAGCCTGGCGATGTCGATGCGGCGGCTGACGATGGTCTGCGCGGTGCCGATCACGTCGGCCGCGGCGACGATCGGATCGATGCCGCCCCACGGCCGCGAGCCGTGCGTCTGCCGGCCCTTGATCTTGATGGTGAACTTGTCCGAAGCCGCCATCAGCGGGCCCTGGCGAACGCCGATCTGACCGGCCTGCAGGGTCGAGAACACGTGCAGGCCGAACATCGCATCGGGCTTGAAGGTCTTGAACACGCCTTCTTCCAGCATCAGCGAGGCGCCGCCTTCCTCGCCATCGGGTGCGCCCTCCTCGGACGGCTGGAACACCAGCATCACCGAGCCGGGCAGGTCGGCCTTCATCTTCACCAGCGCGTCGGCGATGCCGAGCAGGATGCCGGTGTGGGCGTCGTGGCCGCAGGCGTGCATGACGCCGACCGTCTGGCCACGGAAGGTCGCGGTGGCCTTCGATGCGAACGGCAGGTCGACCTGCTCGGTCACCGGCAGCGCGTCCATGTCGGCACGCAACGCCACGCGCGGGCCGGGCTTGCCGCCCTGGATGATCGCCACGACGCCATTGTGGGCGATGCCGGTCACGGGCTTCAGGCCGAGCGCGCGCAGGTGCTCGGCGACCTTGGCCGCGGTGCGGGTCTCGCGATTGGACAGTTCCGGGTGCTGGTGGAAGTCGCGGCGCCAGGCGACCACCTTCTGCTGCACCGCCTTGGCTGCGGCGGTGACCTCGGGCCGCTCGCTGGCGGACTGGGCCGCGCCCTCGACGGCATGGGCCGGGGAAGCCAGCAGGGCGGCAATGAATGCAGGCAGGACGTGCAGGGCGGGACGACGCATCGAGGACTCCGGAGTGTGCGGTGCCGCAGCCGGTGACTGCAGCAGAGGTTCAAGGAATGGGGTTTGCCGTTGCGGTCAGCTGCCGCCGCGCAGGTAATCCAGCGCCACCTGCAGCATCGCGCGCGTGCCGACATCGAGCGACTGCTCGTCGAGCAGGAACTGCGGCGAATGGTTGATCGGCGCGTGCGCCGGATCGGTGCCGGCGGACGTGGAGCCGACGAAGAAGTACAGGCCCGGCACGGTGTTGGCGAACTGGGCGAAGTCCTCGGCCACGGTCACCATCGGCATCTCGACGACGTTGTCGGCGCCGACCGCACGCTGCAGCGACGGCCGCATGCGCGTGGTCAGCGCGGGGTCGTTGATCGTCGCCGGTGCATTGCTGGCCACGTCGAGCGTCGCGGTCGCGCCGCTGGCGTGGGCGAAATCCTCGGCGGTACGGCGGAAGCGCGCGATCACGTCTTCGCGCACCTTGGCGTCGAACGTGCGCAGCGTGCCGACCACACGCGCCTCGTCGGGGATGATGTTGAAGCGCACGCCGGCATTGAACTGTCCGGCGGTCAGCACCACCGGCGTCGCGGCGATGTTGACCTGGCGCGCGATCAGGCTCTGCGTGCCGAGCAGGATCTGCGCGGCGACGGTGATCGGATCGACGCCGTCCCACGGCCGCGAACCGTGGGTCTGCTTGCCGTTGACCGTCAGGCTCCATTCGTCGGCGGCGGCGAGCATCGGCCCGCTGCGCACGCCGACCTGCCCGACCGGCAGGCCGGCCCAGACATGCAGGCCGAACACCGCATCGGGCTTGAAGTCGCGGAATACGCCCTCGTCGAGCATCAGCCTGGCGCCGAAGGTGTCGCCTGGGTTCGGTGGGCCTTCCTCGGCCGGCTGGAACACGAACATCACCTCGCCCGGCAGGTCCTGCTTCTGCGCCGCCAGCGCGGTCGCCACGCCCAGCAGGATCGCGACATGGGCGTCGTGGCCGCAGGCGTGCATCACGCCCACCGGCTGGCCGCGGTACTGCGAGGTCACCTTCGATGCGAACGGCAGGCCGGTCTGCTCGGTCACCGGCAGCGCGTCCATGTCGGCGCGAATGGCAATCCGCGGACCGGGCCGGCCGCCCTTGAGCACGGCGACGACGCCGGTATGGGCGATGCCGGTGCGCGGTTGCAGGCCAAGCTTGCGCAACTGCTCGGCGATCACGCGCGCGGTGCGGACTTCCTGGTTGCCCAGCTCGGGATGCTGGTGGAAGTCGCGGCGCCAGGCCACGACTTGCGGCTGCACCGCAGTGGCGGCATCGGTGGCATCGGGCGACTGCGCGTGGGCTGGCGAGGCCAGCAATGCCGCGAGCATCGCCGGCAGGATCAATGGACGCATCAAGGGCACTCCGGACGTCAGGCCTCGATGGTAGCCCGGGTAAGCGAAGCGCACCCGGGGTGTGTCGCAACTCGGGTCCCGGGTGCGCTTTGCTTGCCCGGGCTAGCCAGGGCTACGCGTCGCCCAGGGCCTGGGCACGGCGCTTGCGGGTCAGCCCATCCAACGCGCGCTGGTACGACCACTCCACCAGTTCGACCAGGTAGTCCTCGGGCACGCGCCGCACATCCACTATCGTGATCCAGCGGAAGCGGCCCATGAAGCGCGCCGGTTTGATGCCGGCGACATCGGTCAGTTCGACGAAGCGCTCCGGCGAGACCTTGATGCTGAAGCGCCAGCGCTCGGGTTCGCTGGTCTTGAAGTAGGCGAAGGTCTTGTCGCCGACGCTGTAGACCAGGATGTTGCGCGGGTCGGGATGAAGCTCCCGCGTCGCGCCGCGAAGACCCGCGCAGTGCGCCTGCAGTTGCAAGGTATCCATGCGCGGTTGCCGGTAGGACAATGCCGGGATTCTGGCACCGCCCACTGCCCGGAACTGTCAGCACAGTCGCGACAACCAGCCTTCCGCGCACCAGGACTGCAGGTAGCCGATGGCCGCGGCCGGCACGTCGTCCAGCGACAGGTCCGTTGCCAACGCCTCGCACAGGCCGGCGAAACCGCCGCCATGGAGGAGGTGGCTGATGGCGATGCGTTCGCGCGAATCAAGAGAGCGGAAGCGGCTGACCCGCTCCTCGTCGCGCCACAGGCCCCAGCAGGCGTGCGTGGTGGCAGCAGCAGGCGGCGTCTGCCCGGCCTTGATCGCCTGCCAGATTTCGACGCTGTTGAATCCGGCCTGGTACAGCCGGAAGCTCGGATGCAGGGTCGGTTGCAGGAAGGGCCAGGCCGCCTCCGGCAGGGCCAGCAGGTCGTCCCAGGCCAGGCGCTCGCCATCGGCAGCATCGAATCCGTCGAGCAGGCAGCGCTCGAACCGGGCCAGATCCGCCAGCTGGGGATGCGCAGCGAACGGCTCGGCGCTGGCAAGGAAACCGGGCAGGTCCGAAGCGAAATCGCGCAACGACCGCACGCGCGAGGGATGCGTGGCGATGTAGCCCTCGCACATGCGTTCCCACAGCGCATCGCCCAGGTAGATGCCCAGCACCGCGTGGTCGTGCTCGAGCGCTTCCCGCAGGCGCGCGCCGTAGGCATGGCTGTAGATGCCAAGACCCAGTGCGGCAGGCATCCGGCCGTGGGCGAGCAGTCCGTCGATGCCACGTTCGGCGCCACCGTCAGCGCCACCGTCAGCGCCACAGCCGCGCACCTGCGCCAGCAGACCGCGTTGCAGGCGGGCCAGCCGATCGTCCGTGTCGGGCCGGGTGGTCACGTCGATGCCACCGGCACGGCGCGGGCAAACGCCGCCCGCGCCAGATCGAGCTCCGCCAGCAGCTCCGGCAACGGAGGAAAGTGGTCGTCACGCTCGATCATCGTGCTGACCGCGCCAAAGCGGCCAATCGCGCTCTCGTACAGCGACCACACCGATTCGGGCACGTCATGGTTGTGGGTGTCGACGCAGTACGTGCCGTAGTCGCTGTGGCCGGCCAGGTGCACCTGCCAGACCCGGTCGGCCGGAATGCCCGCCAGGTAATCGTGCGGATCGAATCCGTGGTTGCGCGCGCTGACCTGGATGTTGTTGACGTCCAGCAGGATCCGGCAACCGCTGCGCCGGGCGATGCAGGCGACGAACTCCCATTCGGGCATGTCCGAATCGCGGAACTCGACGTAGCTGCTGAGGTTTTCCAGCAGCAGCTCGCGGCCGAGGAACTCCTGCACCTGCTGCACGCGCTCGACCACGTGCCCGATCGTGGCTTCGTTGTAGGGCAGCGGCAGCAGGTCGTGGCTGTTGATGCCGTCGACGCCGGTCCAGCACAGGTGATCGGAGACCCAGGCCGGTTCGATGCGGTGCATCAGCTCGCGCAGCCGTTGCAGGTAGCCGCGGTCGAGCGGGTCGGTGCCACCGATCGACAGCGACACGCCGTGCATCGCGACGGGATGGCGCGCGCGGATGCGGTCGAGGTAGTGGAGGGGCTTGCCACCGGCGACCATGAAGTTCTCCGAGATGATCTCGAACCAGTCGACCGGTGGCGGCGAGGCCAGGATCTGCTCGAAGTATTCGGGGCGCAGCCCCAGTCCGAAGCCGAGCCAGGGACGGGACTCCGGCGCGTGTGCGCCGGAGTGGTCTGCGCCGCCAGTCGCGACGCGCGCGCTCACCCGGCGTTGCCGCCGGTGTTGGCGCAGCTGGCCGCCGGCAGGGCGACGAATCCCTTGCCCTTGCAGCTGCCGTGGCCCTTGCAGGCGTTGTCGGCGGTCTTGCAGTCGTTGTGGCCCTTGCAGGCGTTGACGCCGTAGCAGTGCACCTGGCTGCTGGCTTCGGCAGTGACGCTGACCTTGCGGTCGACGCGCTTGCCACCGATGTCGTCGCAGGCCTGCTTGGTGGCGGCGACAAAGCCCTTGCCCTTGCAGCTGCCCTGGCCCTTGCAGGCGTTGTCGGCGGTCTTGCAGTCGTTGTGGCCCTTGCACGCGTTCACGCCGGAACAGTGCACGAGCTCGACCGTGTCGGACGACTTGGCCTTGGCGCTGGCGGTGGGGGCGGTAAAGGCCATGCCGGCGGCGATCAGGGCCAGGGCGACGCCGGAAACGGGAACGATGGGTGACTTCGTGATGGATGACTTCATGGCGGCTGACTTCATGGCGGCTGACTTCATGGGGCATATCTCCAATAGCGGGGGCGCGAGGTGCGGGAATCGGCCGCGACGACTGGGATAGGGAACGTTCCCCGGGTCATGCCATCGCGTCCTCACCCCATAAGTGGCGCCCTCGGGGCAAATCGGTGCGCACGAGGATTGGCGTCGCAGTGGCGACGATGTTGCGGAACAAGGCAATGCACCCGCGCCACCAAGCCCCCCGGGCTGCCGGTGGGGGCATGAAAAAGGCCGGCCCTGAGGGGGCCGGCCTTGAGTTCAAGCGTGCGCGTCGCCTGGGCGGTTACGCCACCTTGACGATCCGCAGCGGGTTGTCCCACTCCTTCAGCAACTCGGCTTCGCGCGCCTTGGCCTTGTGCAGGTGGTCTTCCTTGACGTGGCCGTAGCCGCGGATGTGCTCGGGGATGCCGGCGATCTCGGCGGCCAGGCCGACATTGCTGCGGTCGAGCTTGCCGAGCAGGCCTTCGATCGTGGCGAAGTAGTCGACGATCAGCTGGCGCTCCATCTTGCGCTCCTCGGTCTTGCCGAAGATGTCGAAGGCGCCGCCACGCAGGAAGCGCAGCTTGGCCATCCACTTGAACGCGGTGAACACCCACGGACCGAACTCCTGCTTGATCAGGCGGCCCTGCGCGTCTTTCTTCGCCAGCAGCGGCGGAGCGAGGTGGAACTTCAGCTTGTAGTCGCCGTCGAACTGCTGTTCGAGCTTCTTCTGGAAATCGCCGCTGGTGTACAGGCGCGCGACTTCGTACTCGTCCTTGTAGGCCATCAGCTTGAAGGCGTAGCGGGCGACGGCTTCGGTCAGGTCGGTGGTGCCGGCGACGTTGCGCTCGGCCGCGTGCACGCGCGCAACGAAATCGCTGTAGCGCTTGGCGTAGCCGGCGTCCTGGTACTCGGTCAGGAAGGCGACGCGGCGCGAGACCACTTCGTCGAGCGAGCGCGACAGACGCGCGTCGTCGAGCGGCAGGAACGCGACGTTGTCACCGCCATGTGCAGGCACGTGGCGCAGCTCGTCTTCCTTGCGGGTCGTGCGCGGTGCGCTGGTCGCGCCCCACTCGTTGCCTTCCCAGGCGCCCGGCGACAGCATCGGCAGCTCGCCCGGGGTGGCCTCGGCGGCGGTCTGTGCGTTGCGCACCAGGCCTGCAGACTCGGCGACGGCCTTGGGATCGACCACGGCCAGACGGCCCCAGGCGAAGGCGGTCTTGTTCATCTCGATCGCGGCGCCGTTGAGCTCGACCGCACGCATGATCGAATCCAGCGACAGCGGCACCAGCCCCTGCTGCCAGGCGTAGCCGAGGATGAAGAGGTTCGACGCGATCGCATCGCCCATCAGCGCGGTGGCCAGCTGGGTGGCGTCGACCACGTGCGGGTCCTTGCCACCGAGCGCGACCTTGATCGCGGCGATGATGTCGGTCGCCGGGAACTGCATGTCCGGACGCGTGGTGAACGTGCCCGGCATCGCCTCGTAGCTGTTGAGCACGACCGAGCTGCGGCCCGAGCGCACCTTCGACAGGGCCCAGTAATCGTTGACCACGACCATGTCGCAGCCCAGCACCAGGTCGGCCTCGCCAGCGGCGATGCGCACGGCGTGGATGTCGGCCGGGGTGCGGGCGATGCGGATGTGGGTGGTGACCGCGCCGCCCTTCTGGGCCAGGCCGGTCTGGTCGAGCACGCTGGCGCCCTTGCCCTCGAGGTGGCCGGCCATGCCGAGCAGCGCGCCGATCGTGACCACGCCGGTGCCGCCGACGCCGGTGATCAGGATGTTCCAGGGCTGGTCGAGCGAGGGCAGCTGCGGCATCGGCAGGTCGCTCAGGCGATCCTTTGCGCCGCTGCCTTTCTTCTTGCGCAGGCCACCGCCTTCCACCGTCACGAAGCTCGGGCAGAAGCCGTTGACGCAGGAGTAGTCCTTGTTGCAGTTGGACTGGTCGATCTCGCGCTTGCGGCCGAACTCGGTCTCCTTCGGCAGCACCGACACGCAGAACGACTTCTTGCCGCAGTCGCCGCAGCCTTCGCAGACCAGCGAGTTGACCATCACCCGCTTCTGCGGATCGACCATCTTGCCGCGCTTGCGACGGCGGCGCTTCTCGGTGGCGCAGGTCTGGTCGTAGATCAGGACGCTGGTGCCCTTCACTTCGCGCAGGCGCTTCTGGACGGTGTCCAGTTCCTTGCGATCGAAGAACTCGACATCGGACGGGAAGATCTCGCGCTTGTTCCACTTGGCGATGTCGTCCGACACCAGCACGATGGTCTGCACGCCTTCCGAACGCACCTGATGGGCGATCTGCGGCACCGACAGCGTGCCGTCGACCGGCTGGCCGCCGGTCATCGCGACCGCGTCGTTGTAGAGGATCTTGTAGGTGATGTTGACGCCGGTCGCGACCGACTGGCGGATTGCCAGCGAGCCGGAGTGGAAGTAGGTGCCGTCGCCGAGGTTCTGGAACACGTGCTGGGTTTCGGTGAATGCCGCCTGCCCCGACCACGTCACGCCTTCGCCGCCCATGTGGGTGAAGGTGTCGGTGCTGCGGTCCATCCAGGTCACCATGTAATGGCAACCGATGCCGCCAAGGGCGCGCGAGCCTTCCGGCACCACGGTCGAGGTGTTGTGCGGGCAGCCGGAGCAGTAGTGCGGCACGCGCGGGAACTGCGCGCGCGGCAGGGCCAGCTCGGACTCCTTCTCGGCCATCCAGCGCAGCACGTTCTCGATGTGCTCGCTGTTGTGGAATTTCTGGATGCGACGGCCGATCACGCCGGCGATGGTCGCCGGGGTCAGCTCGCCGGTGGACGGCAGGATCCACTCGCCCTGTTCGTCGTACTTGCCGACGATCGACGGACGCTGGCCGCTCCAGTTGTACATGTACTCCTTCATCTGGCGTTCGATGAAGGCGCGCTTTTCCTCGACGACGACGATGTCTTCAAGTCCTTGCGCGAAACGGGTGATGCCGACCGGCTCCAGCGGCCAGGTCATGCCGACCTTGTAGACGCGGATGCCCAGCTCGGCGCAGGCGTTCTCGTCCAGGCCCAGGTATTCCAGCGCCTGCAGCACGTCGAGATAGGACTTGCCGGTGGTGACGATGCCCAGGCGCGCGCGCGGCGAATCAATGACGGTGCGGTCGATGCCGTTGGCGCGGGCGAAGGCCTGCGCAGCCTTGACCGCATAGCGGTGCAGGCGCATTTCCTGGTCCATCGGCGGATCGGGCCAGCGGATGTTGAGGCCGCCAACCGGCATTTCGAAGTCGTCCGGCATGACGATCTGCATCGCCAGCGGGTTGACGTCGATGGAGGCCGACGACTCCACAGTCTCGGCGATCGTCTTGAAGCCGACCCAGCGACCGGTGTAGCGCGACATCGCCCAGCCGAGCACGCCCATGTCGAGGATGTCCTGGACGCCGGCCGGGTTGAGGATCGGCATCATCGCGCTGACGAACTCGTCCTCCGAGCCGTGCGGCAGCGTCGACGAGCGGCAGGCATGGTCGTCGGCGGCCAGTGCGAGCACGCCACCGAACTTCGAGGTGCCGGCGGCATTGGCGTGCTTGAACACGTCGCCGGTGCGGTCCACGCCCGGGCCCTTGCCGTACCACATGCCGTACACGCCTTCGACCTTGGCGCCCGGGAACAGATTGGTCTGCTGCGTGCCCCAGACCATGGTCGCGCCGAGGTCTTCGTTGAGGCCCGGGGTGAACTTCACGCCGGCCGCTTCCAGGTGCTTGCGCGCGCGCCACAGCTCCAGGTCGAAGCCGCCCAGCGGGCTGCCGCGGTAGCCGGAGATGAAACCGGCGGTGTCGAGCCCGGCGGCCTGGTCGCGCAGGCGCTGCATCAGCGGCAGGCGGACCAGCGCCTGCACACCGCTCAGGTAGATGCGGCCCTGTTCGCGGCTGTACTTGTGCTCGAGCGAGTAGTCGGTATCGAGCACCGAGTTGGTAAGCGCGGTATTCGCCGAGGACGGCGAGCTGAGTTCGGCGGTGCTGGTCATGCGTGGCTCCGGCGCGCCGGGGGGCGCGGGGGTGGCTGCGGACGCCCGTAACCATGCCTCGCGACGGGTGGTCGCGACGCAAAAGTCCGAGCAAAGACTCGGAATTGTAGCAGTCACACGAATCTGAGCCGGCTGCCGGGCACGGCGACGCCTCGCGGCCGGCGCCGCGCCCCATTCAGCCAATCCCGCAACCGGGGCTCAGCCCTGGCCGTTGATCCAGGTGCCGCGCACCTGCAGCGCCTCGTCCAGCATCACCAGATCGGCACGGAAGCCCGGAGCGATTCGCCCCAGTTCGCCGCCCAGGCCGAGGAACTCGGCCGGGTAGGTCGAGGCCATGCGGCAGGCTTCCTCCAGGGAAAGGCCCAGCCGCTGGACCGTGTTGCGGACCGCACCGGCCATGTCCAGCGCCGAGCCGGCGAGGGTGCCGTCGGCGGTGGTGCACTTGCCGTCGCGGCAGGTCATGGTCACGCCGTAGAGCTCGAAGTCCTCGCGCTCGCCGCCGACCGGCGGCATCGCGTCGGTCACCAGCATCATCTTTCCGCGCGGTCGTGCCGCGATCGCCACCCGCAGCGTGGCGTCGTGGACGTGGTAACCGTCGACGATCAGGCCGCACCAGGTGTACGTATTCTCCAGCGCCGCGCCGACCCCGCCAGGCTCGCGACTGTTCATCGGCGTCATCGCGTTGAACAGGTGGGTGACGCCGCGGATGCCGGCGCTGAAGCCGTCGCGCATCTGTTCGTAGGTGGCAGCGGTGTGCCCGGCGCAGAGGATGAGTCGGCGCGCGGCCAGCTCGCGCAGCGTGGCGGCGGAAAAGCGCTCCGGGGCCAGGGTCAGCATCGTGCGGCCGTTGCCGAGCGAGGCGACCAGGTCGAGTTCGTCCTCGTCCGGGGTGTGGAACTTGGCCGGGTCGTGGACGCCCTTGCGCGCGGCGTTGAGGTACGGGCCTTCCAGGTGGATGCCGAGGATGCCCGGCACGCCCAGCGAGATCGCCTCGCGTGTGGCGGCAATGGCGCGCGCCATCACCCCGGTGTCGTCGCTGATCAGCGTCGGCATCATGCCGGTGGTGCCGAACTTGCGGTGCGCCGTCGCGATCGTGCGCAGGCCCGCCACCGTCGGCTCGTCATTGAACAGCACATCGCCGCCACCGTTGACCTGGGTGTCGATGAAGCCCGGCACCAGGTAGCCGCCGGCGAGGTCGACGACCTGCGCACCCTTGGGGGCGGCGCCGGGCAGCACGGCAACGATGTGGCCGTCTTCCACGATCACGCAGACGTCGGTCTCGAAGCCGTGGTCGGTGAGGACGTGGCCGTTGTGGAAGGCGGTGGTCGTGCTGGTCGAGGGCGTCATGGCATCAGACCGTCTCGGTGACCTTGTTCAGATGAGGCGGCACATCCGGGTTGTGGCCACGCGCCACCGCCAGTGCATTGACCGCCTTGTAGAAGCTCTGCACCGCCAGCAACGGCGTGCAGGCCGGATGCGGCGATGCCGGCATCGGCAGGGCGTCGTCACGGTGGGCGCCGGGGCGCGCCAGCCAGACCGGTGCGCCGCGCTTGTGGAATTCCTCGACCACCGCGACCGTGCCGGCGCCGGTGTCATCGTCCTGGGCAAAGGCCAGCACCGGGAAGCCGGGGCCGACGATGGCCATCGGTCCGTGCTTGACCTCGGCCGAGGAGAACGCCTCGGCGTGCAGGCCGCAGGTTTCCTTGAACTTGAGCGCCGCCTCCTGGGCTGCGCCGAGACCGAGGCCGCGACCGACGACGAACAGGTTGTGCGCATCCTTCAAACCTTCGACCAGCGGCGACCAGTCCTGTGCCCAGGCGGCGCGCAGGGCGGCAGGCAGTTC
Organism: Lysobacter sp. S4-A87; assembly: GCF_022637455.1. Classification (NCBI taxonomy): domain Bacteria; kingdom Pseudomonadati; phylum Pseudomonadota; class Gammaproteobacteria; order Lysobacterales; family Lysobacteraceae; genus Lysobacter; species Lysobacter sp. S4-A87. The sequence continues at coordinate 2,344,449 of NZ_CP093341.1, read as the reverse complement.
ATCGGTGGCCTTGAGCAGGGCGGCATCGCCGCTCCAGCGGGCGGTCAGCTGCAGCAGCGCCGCCAGCGAACACAGATAGCTCTTGGTTGCCGCGACGCTGGTCTCCGGACCGGCGCGCAGCGGGATCACCGTGTCGGCAATCCTGGCCAGCGGCGAGTCTTCGACATTGACCAAGGCCACGACGAGCGCGCCGGCGGCCTTGGCGATCTCGGCGTTGCGGACCAGGTCGGGGCTCTTGCCAGACTGCGAGATCGCCACGAACAGCGCGCCACGCATGTGCGGCTGCACCGCGTAGACCGAGCCGACCGAGGGCGAGGCCGAGGCGGTGATCAGGCCGAGGGTGGTCTCGAACAGATACTTGCCATAGGTCGCGGCATGGTCGGAGCTGCCACGTGCGCAGGTGACGATGAAGGCCGGCGGATCCTTGCGCAGGCGGGCGACAAGAGCGTCGATGATGTCGGCATTGGCGGCGAACTGGCCGGCAACGACGTCGGCCGTCTGCTCGGCCTCGGCGTACATCCTGGTCGCGGTGGGGGAGATCATGGGTGGTCCTGAAGGATTGGAATTGCTCGGCGTGGTGCGGAAAGCGATGGGAGGCCGCCGGCGCTCATTCGCTCTGCAGTTCGGCAACGAAATCGTAAGCATCGCCGCGGTAGAACGAACGCGTGTATTCGACGATGCGGCCGTCGTCGAGGAAGGTGCGGCGCTCGATGAAAAGACCGGGGCTGCCCTCGGCCAGGTTCATCAGCCGCGCCTGCTCGGCGTCGAAAGCGATGGCGCGCAGGCGCTGTAGAGCACGGGTCGGGCGCAGGCCGAGCTTGGTGAAGGCCTCGTACAGCGAGTTCTCGACCAGGCCCGGATCGGCCAGCACCGATTGCGGAACGACCGTGCGCTCGAGCGCCAGCACCATGTCGTCGGCGATGCGCAGGCGGTAATAGCGCACGACCTGGGCGCCCGGCGACAGGTTCAGCGCCATCGCCTCGTCGGGTGTGACCTCGCCGACGCTGCGCTCGAGGAAGCGCGAGGTCGGATCCAGGCCGCGTGCGCGCAGGTCGTCGGTGAAGCTGGTGAGCTTGGAAAAGGATTTGACGATGCGCTCGGCGACGAAGGTGCCCGCGCCCTGGCGCTGCATCAGCAGGCCATCACCGACCAGGCCGGCAATGGCCTTGCGCACGGTGACCCGCGACAGGTCGAGCAGCTTGCTCAGCTCGCGCTCGCTCGGCAGGGCCTGGCCGGCGGTCAGCTCGCCGTTCTCGATGGCGTGCTGCAGGGTCCGGCGCAGGTGCTGATAGGCCGGCGCGCGACGCGCATCGGCCTGGCGGCTGAACTCGTTGACAAGATAGTCCTGCATGGACAAAAGATACCAGTGAGATACCAATGACGGCAACCCGGCCAGGAATACGTATTCAGGACGCGACTAAAGTCGGGGGTTTGCGGGCCTGGTATTTGACTGGTATCGTCACTGGTATGGTTCTGGTCTTGTTCCTGGTCCCGTTACCGACTGCTACTCCCACCCCTTCCGCGCGGAGCGTCCCGTGAGCCCCTCCATCGCGCCGATGGCGCCCTTCGATCTGATCATCTTCGGCGGCACGGGCGACCTGGCCCTGCGCAAGCTGCTGCCGGCCCTGTTCCACCGCTATGTCGACGGCCAGATCGTCGCCGGGACCCGGATCTTCGGACTCGCCCGCGACACCTTGGGTGACGAGGCCTACCGCGAACGTGTCCGCGAGGCCTTGCAGAAGACCCTCGCCGACGACCCGCGTTCGCCGGCGGCACTGGAACCGTTCCTGGAGATGCTCGGCTACCGCCGCATCGACCTCAGCGCCGACACCGGCTGGGCCGAACTGGCGGCGGAGCTGTCGGACGAATCGCGGGTCCGCGTGTTCTACCTCGCCGTCGGCCCGGACCTGTTCGGCAGCGTCGGCGCCCGTCTGCAGGCCCATGGCCTGACCGGCGCCAACACCCGCGTGGTGGTGGAAAAGCCGATCGGCCACGACCGCGACAGCGCCGTCGCCATCAACGACGCCCTCGGCAAGGTCTTCGACGAATCGCAGATCTACCGGATCGATCACTACCTCGGCAAGGAGACCGTGCAGAACCTGATCGCGCTGCGATTCGGCAATGCCCTGTTCGAGCCGTTGTGGAAGGCCGAACACATCGACCACGTGCAGATCACCGTGGCCGAAACGGTCGGCCTGGAGCGCCGCGCCAGCTACTACGACAAGTCCGGCGCGCTGCGCGACATGGTCCAGAACCACATCCTGCAGCTGCTGTGCCTGGTGGCGATGGAGCCGCCGTCGTCGCTCTCGGCCGATGCGATTCGAGACGAGAAGCTGAAAGTGCTGCGCGCGCTGCGCCCGATCGAGAATGGCGCGACCACGCAACAGACCGTGCGCGGCCAGTACCGCGCCGGCGCGGTCGAAGGCCGCCCGGTGCCGGGTTACCTGGAAGAACTGGGCCGCAACGACTCGCGCACCGAAACCTTCGTCGCCCTCAAGGCCGAAGTACGCAACTGGCGCTGGGCCGGCGTGCCGTTCTACCTGCGCACCGGCAAGCGCCTGGCCGACCGCATGTCGGAAATCGTGGTGACCTTCCGCCAGGTGCCGCATTCGATCTTCGGCGAGCTGGCCGAACCGATCTATCCGAACCAGCTGGTCATCCGCCTGCAGCCCGACGAGGGCGTGAAGTTGTGGCTGATGAACAAGGTGCCGGGCCCGGGTGGCCTGCGCCTGCGCCGCGTGCCGATGGACCTGAGCTTCGCCGAGACCTTCGGCGGTCGCCAGCCGGAAGCGTACGAACGCTTGCTGATGGACGTGGTGCGCGGCAACCCGATGCTGTTCATGCGTCGCGACGAAGTCGAAGCGGCATGGGCCTGGATCGATCCGATCCGCGCCACGTGGGAAGCCAGCGCCGAAGCGCCCAAGGCCTACACGGCCGGAAGCTGGGGCCCGAGCGCCGCGGTTGCGCTGATCGAACGCGACGGCAGGACCTGGCATGAAGATGCTGTCTAACACTGTGCCAGCCGGCGCGCAGGCCAAAAGAATCCATGCGGAGCGACTCACCGTGCTGACCCCGGATCCCTTGCCGCTGCGCGAACATCTTTTCGATGATCGTGCCGACCTCGCCGAAGCGCTGGCCAAGGCGGTCGCCGCCGACCTGCGCGGCGCGATCGCCCGACGCGGCTATGCCCGCCTGGCCGTGTCCGGCGGCACCACGCCGCGCGCCTTCCTGACCGAGCTGTCGAAGCAGACGCTGGACTGGGCGCACGTCACCGTGGTGCCGGTCGACGATCGCTGGGTCGCGCCCGACCATCCGCGCTCCAACGAGCGCCTGCTGCGCGAAACGCTGTTCCAGGGCGCCGCTGCACAGGCGCAGCTGCTGCCGCTGCGACGCCCGACCGCGACCCCGGAAAGCGCGTTGCTGCCGGTGCTGACCCAGGTCGCCAACGAAGCACTGCCGCTCGACGTGGTCGTGCTCGGCATGGGCGAGGACGGCCATGTCGCATCTCTATTCCCCGATCTCGAGCGACGCGACATCGGCCTGCAGCCAACCGGTCGCGCGCCCGTGCTCGCAGTTCGAAGCGCGTCGGCGCCGGAGCCGCGCATCACGCTGACACTGAGCGCGATCTTCACCGCGCCGTCGCTGTACCTGCACATCGAAGGCGCCAGGAAGCGCGGCGTGCTTGAAGGTGCCGCGCGCGATCCGCGTTCGAAGCTGCCGATCCGTTCGGTGCTGACCGGTGCGCCGGTGGTGCCGATGCTGTTCTGGAGCCCTTAGTTTCCGGCCCTTCCCCAGCCTGTGGGGGAGGGCATCGACCACCAGGAACCTGAAGTTCATGTCTGCCCTGCACCCCGTAGTCGCCGCAGTCACCCAACGCATCGTCGAGCGCAGCCGCGACCGCCGCGCCGCCTACCTGGCGCGCATCGACGCCGCCGCCGGGCGTGGGCCGCATCGCGCCACGCTGTCGTGCGGCAACCTCGCCCACGGTTTCGCCGCCTGCTCGCCCAGCGACAAGGCCGCACTGCGCAGTGGCCACGCGCCCAACCTTGGCATCGTCAACGCCTACAACGACATGCTCTCGGCGCACCAGCCGCTGGAGCGCTTTCCGTTCCTGCTCAAGCAGGCCGCGCGCAGCGTCGGCGCGACCGCGCAGGTCGCCGGTGGCGTGCCGGCGATGTGCGACGGCGTTACCCAGGGCCGCGCCGGCATGGAGCTGTCGCTGTTCTCGCGTGAGGTGATCGCGCTGTCGACCGCGGTGTCGCTCTCGCACGACATGTTCGATGCCGCGCTGTACCTGGGCGTGTGCGACAAGATCGTGCCGGGCCTGCTGATCGGCGCCCTGAGCTTTGGCCACCTGCCGGCGATCTTCGTCCCGGCCGGACCGATGACCTCCGGCTTGCCCAACGACGAGAAGTCGCGCGTGCGCCAGCGCTATGCCGTCGGCGAAGCCACGCGCGAGGAGCTGCTCGAAGCCGAAGCGCAGAGCTACCACGGCGCCGGCACCTGCACCTTCTACGGCACCGCCAACTCCAACCAGATGCTGATGGAGCTGATGGGCCTGCACCTGCCGGGCGCGAGCTTCATCAACCCGGACAACCCGCTGCGCGATGCGCTGACCGCGCAGGCCGCGCGCCGCGCCGCAGAGATCACCGCCCTCGGCGACGATTACCGTCCGGTCGGCCGCATCATCGACGAGCGCGCCATCGTCAACGGCGTCGTCGGGCTGCATGCGACCGGTGGCTCGACCAACCACCTGCTTCACCTGATCGCGATCGCCGCCGCCGCCGGCATCGAGCTGCGCCTGGAAGACTTCGATGCACTGTCGTCGGTGGTGCCGCTGCTGGCGCGCGTGTATCCCAACGGCAGCGCCGACGTGAACCATTTCCATGCCGCAGGCGGGCTCGCCTTCCTGATCGGCGAACTGCTTGACGCCGGACTGGCGCACGGCGACGTCGAGACCGTCGCCGGCCCGGGCCTGGCGCGCTATCGCGTCGAGGCCAGGCTGGCACCGGAGCAGCAGGTTGACTACGTGCCGGCGGCCGGACTCAGCGGCGATCCCACGGTCCTGCGTCCGGTCGCCGACCCGTTCCGTGCCGACGGTGGGCTGCGCGTGCTGCACGGTCCGCTCGGCACTGCCGCGATCAAGGTTTCGGCGGTGCCGGAGGATCGCTGGGTCATCGAAGCGCCGTGCCGCGTGTTCTCCGAACAGGGCCAGGTCAAGCACGCATTCGAGCGCGGCGAACTCGACCGCGACGTGGTCGTGGTCGTGCGCTTCCAGGGCCCGCGTGCCAATGGCATGCCGGAGCTGCACCAGCTCACGCCGACACTGGCCGTGTTGCAAAAGCGCGGCCACCGCGTCGCGCTGGTGACGGACGGGCGCATGTCCGGCGCTTCTGGTCAGGTTCCCGCGGCGATCCATGTCAGCCCCGAGGCAGCCTGTGGCGGCGACATCGCCCGCCTGCGCGACGGCGACGTGGTCCGCGTGGACGCGCGCAACGGCAAGCTCGAAGTGCTGGTGGCGGCCGACGAATGGAAGCTGCGCGAGCATGCCGACGCGGATCTGTCGGCCAGCCATGTCGGCATGGGGCGCGAGCTGTTTGCGGTGTTCCGCGGCGCCGCGGCGACTGCCGACCTCGGTGGCGGCATCTTCGGCGTTGCCGGATGAGCCGCCTGTCAATCACCGTCATTCCCGCCTTCGCGGGAATGACAACACAGCTTTGAGACTCACTTGGAGAAACGTTGATGGGCCTGCTTGAATCCGTACTGCACGTCGCGCCGGTGATGCCGGTGGTGGTGATCGAGGACGCCCGCCACGCCGTGTCGATGGCGCGCGCGCTGGTCGCCGGCGGCATCCCCGCGATCGAGATCACGCTGCGCACGCGCGCGGCACTCGATGCAGTGCGTGCAATTGCCAATGAAGTCGAAGGCGCCATCGTCGGCGTCGGCACGGTGCGCAAGCCGCAGGACCTGCTCGACGCGCAACAGGCCGGCGCGCGCTTCGCCGTCTCGCCGGGCTCGACGCCAGACCTGATCGCAGCGGCCAAGGATTCGCCGCTGCCGTGGTTGCCCGGTGCGGCGACCGCCAGCGAGGCGATGACGTTGTCCGAGCACGGCTTCATCTTCCAGAAGTTCTTCCCGGCCGAGGCCGCAGGCGGCGCCGCGGCGCTGCGTTCGCTGCACGGGCCGCTGCCGGAGATCCGCTTCTGCGCGACCGGCGGCATCGGCGCGCACAACGCCCGCGACTACCTGGCCACGCCGAACGTCGCCTGTGTCGGTGGTTCGTGGATCACGCCCTCGCGCCTGGTGGCCGCCGAGGAATGGGGTGCGATCGAGGCCCTGGCACGCGCGGCGACGCTGCTGCGCGCCTGATGCCCCCGGGAGCGGGCCTGCGCGAAAGCAGGCTCGCTTCAGCAAGACAGGTGTGAAGGGGGCGCACACAGCGAGCGTCCTAGCATCGCCCCACCATCCACGTGGGGACGTTCCATGAAGCCTTCCTTGTCGGCCATGCGCCTGTCAGCACTGCTTGCCGCAGTCGCGATCGCGCTGGCACTGCCCGCCTGCAAACCCGAAACGCCTCCGGCAGCAACCACGACGGATCAACCCGCGGCCGCGGGCCAGGCCGACCAGGTGGCCGAAGCGCGCGCCATCGCCAAGGATGCCTACACCTGGGGCTTCCCGGTCGTGGAGAACTACAAGTCGATGTACGCGCAGGCCATCAACGCCGGCGGCCCCGACTTCCACGCGCCGTTCAACCAGATCGGCAGCGCTGCCAGCGTCGCGACGCCGAAAGACACCGCGATCATCACGCCGAACTCGGACACGCCGTACTCGTTCCTGTGGATGGACCTGCGCGCGGAACCGGTGGTGATCACGATCCCGGCGCTGGGCGAGAAACGCTATTTCTCGGTCCAGCTGATCGACATGTACACCTACAACTTCGCCTACATCAACAAAGCGCTGACCCAGGGCAAGGCCGGAAAGTACCTGGTCGCCGGTCCCGACTGGAAGGGTGAGACGCCCAAGGGCATCGACAAGGTGTTCCAGGCCGAGACGCAGTTCGCCTACGGGCTGATCCGCACCCAGCTGTTCGCGCCGGACGACCTGGCCAACGTCAAGAAGCTGCAGGCCCAGTACAAGGCGCAGCCGCTGAGCGCATTCCTCGGCACGCCGGCACCGGCGCCGGCGGCGAAGATCGACTTCCCCGCCTATGACGCCGCCAAGGCCAACGACCTTGGCTTCTTCAGCTACCTCAACTTCCTGCTGCAGTTCATGCCGCCCAATCCGGCCGACGCCGACCTGCGCAAGCGGTTCGAAACGATCGGCATCGCCCCGGGCAAGCCGTTCGACGAAGCGGCGCTGTCGCCGGAAACCCGCCAGGCCCTGCTCGACGGCATCGCCGACGCCGACAAGGACCTGCAGGAACTGACCGCGACCAAGATCAACACCGAGCAGCTTTTCAGCGCTGATTTCTTCGGTACCCGCGATTTCCTCAAGGGCAACAGCCTCTACCGCTTCGCCGGCGCCAAGCTGGGCATCTACGGCAATTCCGGTTCCGAGGCCGATTACCTGAGTTACTTCGTCGACGCCAAGGGCGCGCCGCTGGATGCTTCCCAGCACGACTACTCGCTGCACTTCGGCAAGGACAGCCTGCCGCCGACCAATGCGTTCTGGTCGATCACGATGTACGACGGCAAGAGCAAGCTGCTGGTCGACAACCCGATCAACCGTTACCTGATCAACTCGCCGATGCTGTCCAAGCTCAAGCGCGACGCCGACGGCGGCTTGACCCTGTACCTGCAGCACGCCTCGCCGGGCAAGGACAAGGAGAGCAACTGGCTGCCGGCACCAAACGGCCCGTTCTACGCGATCCTGCGCAACTACAGCCCGGCGCCGTCGGTGGTCGACCACAGCTGGAAGAAGCCGCCCCTGGAAACGACACGCTGACACGCATGAACCCCGGGTGCGCTTCGCTTACCCGGGCTACGGAAGGAGGGAAGGGAGCCATGGGGCTCCCTTCCTGCTTCTGGAAAGCTACTTCAGCTCGATGATCACCGTCTTGACCGCGGTCTTGCCGGAGTTGGTGGTGTCGTGCGTCACCGGGCCGCTCCAGATCGCTTCGCCGGGCTTGCGGGTCATGGTCTTGGACTCGCCATTGGTGACCTGCGTTGCCGTGCCGCCGGTGACGAAATAGACGACGTTGTCGCCGTGCGAGTGCAGGCCGGTGCTCGCGCCGGGTGGCATGTTCAATTCCAGGACGCGCACCTTGTCGTTGTCGAGCAGGACTTTGGCGTTCTTGCCGGCGGTCTTGGCCATGTCTTGGGCGCAGGCGGCCGAAAAAACGGACGCGCACGCGAAAGCGGCCACGCACAGGGCCGGTACGAGGATGGGTTTCATGGTGGATTCTCCGTGGCTCGCCGCGAGCGCGAAGGTCCGATGTCAGGGCATGTCTGCAGGCATGGATGAAGCCGGAGCGGTCACTCGCAGTTCGGAAATCCCGACCTCAAGCGCCCTTCCGCCCCGGGGCCGGGTAGCCGGGCGGACCTCGATGTGGCGCGGCACCCTCCGTCGGTACCGTTTCCGTTGGCGTCCTCCGCATCGGGGGAGTTGCAGAGCCAGCCGGCCCAGACGTAAACGCCGGGCAGGGCGCAGGCAGGCCAATGCGCCCTGGGAGGCTAGTCGCCGATGCCGGACGACTCGACCGTCTCGGCCTCGGCGTCGACGAAGCGTTGCAGCGTCAGGTTTTCCAGGCGCAGACGCTGGACCACGGTCGAGAACGCCATGACCGACAGCACCCGTTGCGGGTCGCGCGCCCAAGGTGGCACGTAGCGCGGCGGCACGATCAGGCCATTGTTGCGGTATGGCTCCAGCACCACGGTGTCGGCGACGGTCACGCGCCCGCAGAACAGCAGCGGCAACAGCTCGCCGCGACCTTCGTGCAGGGCCTTGCAGATGAAGGCGTAGATCCGCAGCACGCCTTCCAGGTAGGCGCCGTCCTTGGTGAAGCAGACCAGGCCCCGGACGTTGCCGCCGCGGAAGACGCGCGCCGCGCTGCGGTAACTCTCGACTTCGCTCTGCCCGGCATCGAGGAATCCGCGGAACACTTCGATGAAATCGGCGCCCTTCAACGCCTGTTCCACCATCACCACGCGCAGCGCGACCCGACGCAGGCGGGCGATGTCGATGGCGCCGGTGATGATCTCCGAGAACGTCGCCAGGCCTTCCTGGGCACGCGTGGTGCGTGGCGCGCCGCAGCCCAGCGATGTCAGGTAGGGCTGGTGCTTGCCGTTGAGCGCGGTCAGGGTGTGGATGAAGGCTTCGTGCTGGATCAGCTGCTCGAGGTCGCGCTCGGAAAACATCGCCGTGGCCCGCAGCGTCACCCGCTTGCTGCCGGCCGTGGCCTTGGAGGCCAGGTTCGGATCCAGCACGACCTCGACCTTGTCGTGGTTGAAGAACGGATCGATGCGCTCGCGCAGGCGCCGGGCGAACTCGGGCGCTTCGATGTCCATCGGCACTTCGGGCAGCAGGCGGTCGTTGATCAGCTCATCGGTGACGCGCAGCAATTCCCGGGCGACGTCGGCATTGGTCGAGTCCTGGCTCGGGTAGAGGTGGTCGGGGCGTCCGTACAGCAGCGCCGAACAACGGGTGTACTCGGGGGTGCCGATCGCGCCGAGCATCTGCGCGGCGACGCGGTAGCTCCAGGCCGACTTGTACAGCCACATGCCCAGCGGGTGGCCGCGATCGATGCGCCCGAGCAGGTCATCCAGGCCCTCGATCTCCGATTCCATCGGATGCGGCTGCGTCGGCGGCTCCGGCAATTCGGGGCGACCGACGCGCCAGCCAGCGAGGAAGCGCTCTTCCAGTTCCATCGGCCAGTCGATGGCCTTGAGCACGCGGATGCCGCGACCGAGCTTGACCAGGGTGCGGTCCTGTTCGAACAGCGGAACCAGCGCCGGATCCTTCAGGGCCTCGGGCGCGGGCGGGGCAACAGGCAAGGCCGACATCGAAGCTCCCCTCGCGAGGAAACGCAGGCCGCAGCAGCCTGCGCGATGGGGCGATAAAGGCAGGTGAAGTGGTCAGGCCTTCGGTCGCGGCGGCGCAGTCGAACCGCGCACCACCAGCTCGGGGCTGAAGCCCTCGTTGGGCAGCGGCCGGCTCGGGGCGTGCTCGCGGATCTCCTGCAGCAGGCGGTGCGCGGCGTGGCGCGCGATCTCCTGCGTGGCCTGCTTGGCCGTGGTCAGCGCCGGCCAGCTCTGCTTGGAGAACGGGCTGTCCTCGAAGCCGGCGATCGACAGGTCGTACGGCACGTTCATGCCGCTGGACTTGGCGGCTGCCAGCACGCCGGCGGCGATCTCGTCGTTGCTGCCGAAGATCGCGGTCGGCCGGTCGGCCAGCGCGAACAGGCGGCGGGCACCGCGAAAACCGTCGTCGAAGGAGTAGTCGCCCTCGACCACCAGGTCCGGGTCGAGGGTGATGCCGTACTCGCGAAGCGCGTCCTCGTAACCCTTGTAGCGCTCCCAGGACGAGCCGTGCGACTTGCCGCCCCAGAGGAAACCGATGCGGCTGTGGCCGAGCTGGATCAGGTGCTCGGTGATCTCGTAGGCGGCGTCGCGGTCGTCGACGTAGATGCAGGCGCTGCCGTCCTGCGGGTCGGCGGCGGCCGAGACGATGCGCACCAGGCGGATGCCATGCGCGACCAGCTCGGTCACCAGCTCATTTCGCTCCGACATCGGCGGCGCCAGCACCAGCCCGGCCAGGCGCGAATGCTGGACCAGGTCGATCAGCTCGCTGGCGAGGTTGGGCGAGGACGAATCGCAGGGATGGATCTGCAGGCCGTAGCCGGTCTCGCGGCAGACCGACAGCACGCCGTTCTGCACCGCGATGACGTAATAGGGGTTTGGGTTGTCGTAGACCAGGCCGAGCGCGTAGTTCTGCGCGCTGCGCAGGCTGCGCGCCGACGGATCGGGCTGGTAACCCAGGTCGTCGATGGCGCGCTTCACGCGGGCACGCGTGCTCGCCTGCACGCTGGGTTCGTCGTTGATGACGCGCGAGACGGTCTTGAGCGACACCTCGGCGCGCTCTGCGACGTCTTTTATCGTGGGTCTGCGCACCGAAGCCTCGCGTGGTTCCGGCGGATTCGCCGCCGGTGGAACCGCCGCGTCCGGTGACGCGGCGTAAAGACGACTAGCCTAACCACCGCCGCCAGCGATGGGAATCGCGCTGGCGTGGATTGCCGTGAAGTGGTTCACGTTGCCGCGAACCACATGCGGTGGTGTCTGGACCGGTCGCGTATGAGCGCACATGCCTGCACGTACCTGTACGTACCTGCTTTAGCCGTGCTGCGATGCCGCCGTGCCGTTGACCACCGCCGGGGCGTGGCCAACGCTGTGGCCACGCAGCGCGAAGTACAGGATGTACAGGTAGCACGGCACCATCAGCAGCACGAACACCAGCTGGAAGTCGTAGTGCTGCTTGAAGTGCACGAACAGCTGCGGGATCACCGCGCCGCCGGAGATGCCCATGATCAGCAGCGCCGAGCCGTACTCGGTGAAGCGCCCCAGGCCCTGGATCGCCAGCGGGAAGATCGCCGGCCACATCATCGCGTTGGCAAAACCCAGTGCGGCGACGAAGCCGACCGACACGTAGCCGGTGGTCAGGAACGCACCGATGGCGAGCAGCACACCCAGCACCGCCGAGAACGACAGGTAGCGCTCCTGCGAGATGTAACGCGGGATCGCGAGCAGGCCGATCAGGTAGCCCAGCAGCATGCCGCCGAGGGTCAGCGAGGTGAAGAACTTGGTCTTGTCCAGCGGCAGGCCGAAGCCCTGGCCGTAGGTGCCGATGGCATCGCCGGCCATCACTTCCACGCCGACGTAGACGAAGATGCACAGCGCGCCCAGCCACACGTGCGGGAACTGGAACAGGCTGGACCTGCCGGCCTTGCCGGGGTCGGCATCGGCATTGGCGTCCTCGGGGCGGATTTCCGGCAGCGGCGAGAACAGGATTGCCACCGCCAGCAGCGCCAGCAGGCCGGCCATCATCATGTACGGGTCGTGGATGCGCGCAGCGAACTCGTTGAGCAGCTGCTCGCGGGTCGCCGCATCGGCGCCGGCAACCTGCGCCGACAGGTCACCCATGCCGTGCATCACCAGCGTGCCGATGACGAGCGGGGCGAGGATGCCGGCCACCTTGTTGCAGATGCCCATCACCGCGATGCGCTGCGCGGCCCCTTCGATCGGGCCGAGGATGCTGATGTAGGGGTTGGAAGCGGTCTGCAGGATCGCCAGACCCGCACCGATGATGAAGATGCCCGTCACCGCACCGCCGTAGACGCGCCCGGTTGTGTACTGGCCGAACACCATCGCGCCGATCGCCATCAGGAACAGGCCCAGCGCCATGCCCTTCTTCATGCCGGTCTTCTTCAGGATCATCGAAGACGGCAGCGCCAGGACCAGGTACGAAATGTAGAAGGCGAACGGGATGAGGAACGCGAGCGTCTCGCTGACGTTGAACGCCAGCTTGGCGAACGAGATCAGCGGGCCGTTGAGCCAGGTGACGAAGCCGAAGATGAAGAACAGGGCGCCGATGATCGCGATCGAGCCGTAATGGCTGCGCGACCCGGTGGCAGTGGTGGTGGACATGCTCAAGGTTCCCCTCCCAAGGAATGCGGTCAATGTCGCACGATGACTCGTACGACATCCGTCGGCCAACGTTGTCACAAGTCGGGCCGGCACGCCAGAGACCCTTTCGTATAAGGCGCTTATGGTCCAAACAGCCGAATCGGCATGCTGCGCCGCAGCAAAAAAAGACCCTCTCCGGGCCACGATTCCGGCCAATCTGACAATTTCGTAACTTTTGGTTGACAACGTTGTCAGAGGCGAGCCAATCTCGGCCCGTGCCGGTGGGGAGCCGGCGCCAGCGGAGGGAACATGCAGTGGGATTCGACGGAAATGCCAAGCCAGTCATGCCCTCTCGTGAGCGCGCAGTCCATGCGCGCCGTCCGCGGGTGAGCGCCGTGGCTCCGCTCGTGCATGCCGACACCCGCTTCATCGCCGCAGACGTCGGCGGCACCCACACCCGCGTCGGCCTGGTCCGCGCCGGTGGCGCCGAGGAATCGCACGTGGTGGTCCTGGCGCACCGCAAGTACGTCTGCGCCGACTATCCGAGCCTGGCCGCGATCCTGTCCGACTTCGTCGCCGGCCATAACGCCTGCGCCGGCATCGACCGCGTCGCCATCGCCAGCGCCGGCGTCGTCCTCGACGATGCCGTCATCAATTCCAACCTGCCCTGGCGCATCTCGCTGTCGCAGCTGCGCAGCGAACTGCGCCTGAGCGAACTGCAGTTCATCAACGACTTCCAGGCCGCCGCGCACGCCGCGCAGTGCATGGACCCGGGAGATTCGCTGCTGCTCACCCCGGGTGTCAGCGAAGCCGCCGACGGCCCGGTCCTGGTGGTCGGCCCGGGCACCGGCCTGGGTGCGGCCATCCGCATCCCGCATCGCGGCGGCACCGTGGTGCTGCCGACCGAAGCCGGCCACACCGCTTTCGCGCCGGGCAATGCGCGCGAAGCGGCGATGCTCGACTGGGCGCGCCAGCGTGGCCAGTCGCACGTGCCGACCGAACGTTTCGTCTCCGGCCCCGGCCTGGTGCACCTGTATGACGCGATCTGCGCCATCGACGGCATCGAGCCGAGCCTGCGCGCCCCGGCTGCGATCACCGAGGCCGCGCGCCGCGGCGACGTGCCCGCGCGCGAAGCCGTGATGACCTTCTGCGCCCTGCTCGGCAGCGTCATCGGCGACCTGGTCACGATCAGCAGCGCCAAGGCGGTGTTCATCGCCGGCGGCATCCTGCCGCGGTTGAAGGACTTCCTGCCGCACAGCCAGTTCCATGCGCGCCTGCTCGACAAGGGCGTGATGCATGCCGCGCTCGAGCGCGTGCCGGTGCGGTTGATCGAAAACGAGCGCCTGGGCGTGATCGGCGCTGCCAGCTGGTACCTCGAGCATGCCTCCGAGCAGCATGCCTCCGAGCAGCAGGCGGGCGAATGAACCAGGCACAGCGCACCAGAAGTCACAGGACAACGGAACCGGGCCGCGGCGAAAGCCGGGCGCGGACCAGGAAACTGGCTCCGTAACGCCGACGCAAGAATCGGCATAGCGGAGTCGCACACAGCCCGTGGGAGGGAGAGCAATGAAACTTCGCAAGTCAATGCTATCGGTGAGTATCGTCGCGGCGCTCGGCTTTGCCGGCACCGCCATGGCGCAGGACGCGGCCGCTCCGGCTGCCGCCTCTTCGCAGGAAGCCAAGGACCTCGACACCGTCGTCGTCAAGGGCATTCGCGGCGCAATCGAGCAGTCGCTCGAGACCAAGCGCGATGACGTCACCCGCGTGGAAGTCATCACGTCGGAAGACATCGGCAAGATGCCCGACAAGAACGTCGCCGACTCGCTGGCGCGCGTTCCCGGCGTCAACATCAGCGCGGCCAGCGCCAACGAAGGTGCGTTCGACGAGAACGACCGCGTCAGCATGCGCGGCACCAGCCCGAGCCTGACCCAGACCCTGGTCGACGGCCACAACATCGCCTCGGGCGACTGGTTCGTGCTCAACCAGACCGGCACCGTGGGCCGCAGCGTCAGCTACTCGCTGCTGCCGGCCGAACTGGTCGACAAGGTCATCGTGCGCAAGTCCTCCGAAGCCAAGCTGGTCGAAGGCGGCGCGGTCGGCAGCGTCGACATCCAGACCCGCAACCCGCTCAACTTCGAAGAAGGCTTCAGCATCTTCGGTTCGATCGGCGCCGTGTACGCCGACCAGCCGAGCAAGACCGACCCGCAGATCTCGGTCCTGGGCAACTGGAAGAACAGCGACGGCACCTTCGGCCTGACCGTGCAGGCGTTCAGCGAAGAGCGCCACCTGCGCCGCGACGGCCAGGAACTGCTGGGCTACGAGACGATCGGTGCCGGTACCGCGGCGGGCATCGCCCATCCGGACCTGGTCGGCGTCTACTTCCCGGTGCTGATCGGTTCGGCCCTGTTCGAGCAGGAGCGCAAGCGCACCGGCGGCATGTTCTCCGCGCAGTGGAAGCCGACCGACTCCGTCGAGCTGGAAGCCAACTACTTCCGCTCCGACATGGAAGCCGACAACTACAACCGCAACTACATGCTGTGGGGCCGCCGCATCATCAACGGCTCCGGCGGCACCGACATCGGCCAGGTGCCGCTGCCGGGCTACGTCGTGCGCAACAACACCCTGGTGGCGGCGCAGTTCGCCGCGACCCCGGGCCAGGATCATGCGTTCGGCATCTACGACATGATCAACCGTCCGAACTCGGAGTCCTCGGCTGAGTTCTTCAGCGTCGACGGCAAGTGGGACGTCAGCGACAAGCTGACGCTGAAGGCCCAGGCCGGTACCTCCGAAGGCCACGGCAAGACCCCGACCCAGGACGTGATGGAGTTCGACACCGGCCTCAACACCGGCGCCGCCTGGAACATCCACGGCGTCGGCGCGGCCGACTGGAACCTGGGTACGGCCAACACGGCACAGCCGGGCGTGGCCAACACCGACTACCGCCTCGACTGGGTCTTCGGCGACAACGACATCGACGTGGAAGACAGCGAAGACTGGGGCCAGATCGACGGCACCTACTTCGTCGAGGGCAGCACCATCTCCTCGGTCGACTTCGGCATCCGCAGCGCCCGCCACGAGCGCGACCTGCCGCAGGTCACCGGCCAGGGCCCTGGCCCGGGTGCGTTCGACCCGGCCAACTGGCCGCAGAGCTTCCGCGACTACCCCAGCGACTTCGCTGATGGTTTCGGTGGCACCTTCCCGCGCGACATCTGGTACTACTCGGCCGACGACCTGCACGAGTTCGGCAGCAACTTCAGCAACCGCGACCCGATCAGCCGCTTCCGCTACAACGCGGCATACGGCCTGAAGGAGCGCAGTGACGCCGCCTACGGCCAGCTGAACTTCCGCGGCGACCGCTGGAGCGGCAACTTCGGCGTGCGTTACGTGCGCACCGAGGAAGAGGTCAAGAACTACGTCCAGACGACGGCGCAGGACCCGGAGGCCATCACCACCTCGGCGTTCGGCCCGTACAAGCCGATCATCACCAAGAACGAGTACAACGACTGGCTGCCGAGCGCGAACTTCAAGTACGACGTCAATGACGACACCGTGCTGCGCCTGGCCCTGTCGCGCACGCTGACCCGCGCCGACTTCTCGGCACTGGCCGGCTCGGTCAGCCTGAGCCCGCCGGCGAACGTCGGCGGCGTGGGCACCGGCACCGGTGGCAACCCGAACCTCGAACCGATCCTGTCGACCAACTTCGACGCGACCTGGGAGTGGTACTACGGTGAGCGTTCGCTGGTGTCGGCTGGCGTGTTCTACATGGACATCGACAACTACGTCTCGCTGGGCAACGTCCGCCAGTCGTTCTTCACGATCGACAACCTGCACCCGCAGGGCGCCGACGTGCCGTACGACCTGGCCGTGCCGGTGAACACCAACGCCAAGGTGAAGGGCTTCGAACTGGCCTGGGAACAGCCGCTGAGCGACAACTTCGGCGCGTTCGCCAACTACACCTACGCCGATGGCGAAGCCGACAACCCGGACGACGGCAACCCGGCCACGGTCGAGACCGACGCGATGCTGGGCACCTCGGAGAACACCATCAACGTCGGTGCCTACTTCGAGAACGACATGTTCAACGCCCGCGTGAACTACACCTGGCGTGACGAGTTCTTCAGCGGCCTGGATCGTGCCTCGGCCTTCTGGCAGGACTCGATCGGCACCCTGTCGGCTTCTGTGGGCTGGAAGATCAACGAGAACATGTCGCTGCAGCTCGACGCCATGAACCTCAACAACCCGAAGATCGCCTACTTCGCCGAGAACAAGGATCGCCCGCGTTCGATCTACGAGAACGGCCGTCAGTACTACCTGAACTTCCGCTTCAACTACTGACGTGGCAACTACCGGTCCGGGCGCAGCCCCGGGGCAACACGGTGGTCATTGAGGTAAAAACAGCGGGCCCGGTCATGCCGGGCCCGCTTGTTGTCGGCGGCGGCCCCGTCAGCGGTGCCGCCTCTTGAAGGAAAGAGAGGACCGATGAAACTGCAATCGATACTGACCGCAATGGCGGGCGCAACCGTGGCGATCGGGCTGGCAGGCTGCCAGCGCGAGGACGCGGCGACCCGTGCAGACACCACCGCCAGCACCGCCGCGCCGTCGGCGGCTGCCGCTACCCCCGCTGCCATCACGCCTGTCATCCCGCGCCCGGCCAAGGTCGACGCCGCGCAGGGACAGTTCACGCTGGGGCCCGATGCGCGCATCGCCGTGGTCGGCGACAACGCCGAGGCCCTGCGCATTGCCCAGGACTTCGCCGCACGCGTGCAGAA
The DNA here is from genome assembly GCF_022637455.1 of Lysobacter sp. S4-A87. NCBI lineage: Bacteria > Pseudomonadati > Pseudomonadota > Gammaproteobacteria > Lysobacterales > Lysobacteraceae > Lysobacter > Lysobacter sp. S4-A87. The sequence continues at coordinate 2,327,063 of NZ_CP093341.1, read as the reverse complement.
GTCGCGCGGCTTTGCGCCGGTCGTCGGCAACGACGCCGCCGCCGCCATCACTTTCGCGATCGATGCCAAGGCGGCACCCGCCAGCGACGAGGCCTACACCCTCGACATCACCCCGCAGGGCGCCAAGCTCACGGCCCGTGCCCCGGCGGGCCTGTTCTATGGCGCGGTCACGCTGTGGCAACTGGCCACCGCCGACGGCGGCCAGGGTGCGACCCGCATCGCCGCCCAGCGCATCGAGGACGCACCGCGTTTCCAGTGGCGCGGCATGATGCTCGACGTCGCCCGCCATTTCCGCAGCACCGACGAGGTCAAGGCGCTGCTCGACCAGCTGGCGCTGCACAAGATCAACACCTTCCACTGGCATCTCACCGACGACCAGGGCTGGCGCATCGAGATCAAGCAGTACCCGAAGCTGACGCAGGTCGGCGGCTGCCGCATCCCGGCCGGTGCTGCCGGGCGCGACGCCAAGGGTGAGCCGAAGCCCTACTGCGGCTACTACACCCAGGACCAGATCCGTGACGTGGTGAAGTACGCCGCCGACCGCTTCATCACCATCGTTCCCGAAATCGACCTGCCGGGCCATGCCCAGGCCGCGATCGCCGCGTACCCGCAGCTGGGCGTGACCGGCAAGGCGCCGCCGGTGTCGCCCGACTGGGGCGTGCACACCTGGCTGTTCAACGTCGACGACGGCACCTTCACCTTCCTGGAGAACGTGCTCGACGAAGTGATGGAGCTGTTCCCCGGCAAGTACATCCACCTGGGCGGCGACGAAGCGGCCAAGGACCAGTGGCAGCAGTCCTCGGCCGTGCAGGCCAAGCTGCGCGAACTCAAGCTCAAGGACGAGATGCAGCTGCAGAGCTGGTTCATGGGGCGGCTCGGCCGCTACATCGAGAACCACGACCGGCGACTGCTCGGCTGGGACGAAATCCTCGAAGGTGGGCCGCCGGCCGATGCCACGGTGATGTCGTGGCGCGGCACCGACGGCGCGATCGAAGCAGCGCGCGCTGGCCACGATGTGGTGCTGGCACCGGCGCCGGACCTGTACCTGGACCATATCCAGAGCGACGCCGCGGACGAGACGCCCGGTCGCCTGGACGTGTTCGCGTTGAAGGACTACTACGCCTACAACGTCGTGCCGCCGCAGCTCAATCCGGACCAGGCCAGGCACGTGCTCGGCGCGCAGGCCAACCTGTGGACCGAACACCAGCGCACCAACGAGCGCATGCAGCGTGCGGCGTTCCCGCGCGTGGCGGCGCTGGCCGAGAATGTCTGGACGCCGGCCGACCGCCACGACTGGCAGGATTTCCTGCGGCGCATGGTGCCGGACATGGCGCGCTACCGCGCCAGCGGCTTCCAGGCGTCCGACAGCGCGTTCGCCGTGCGCTTCGCCGCGGCCCCGGCGGCCGATGGCAAGGGCTCGCTGACGCTGTCCAACCAGAGCCAGTTCGGTGAGATCCGCTACACCACCGACGGCAGCGAACCGACGGCGGCGTCGCCGGCGTACAGCCAGCCGCTGTCCGTGGCCCTGCCGACGACCGTCACCGCCAACGCATTCGCCGACGGCGTCGCCCTGGCCGCGCCACGCAAGTTCGCGGTGGACCAGCGCAGCCTGCGCGCTCGCGGCAGCCACGCCCTGCAATCGTGCAAGAAGGGCCTGGCACTGCGCATGGAGGACGATGCGCCTGCCGCCGGGGAAGGCAGCGACCGCGCGCTGCTGCTGGCCGACGTGTTCGACCCGTGCTGGGTCTACGACGACGCCAGCCTCGACGGCATCACCCACCTGGAAGTCCGCGTCGGCCAGCTGCCGCACAACTTCCAGTTGTGGCGCGATGCCAAGCTGGTGGTCACGCGTCCGGCCAGGATCGCCGGCGGCGCCCTGGAAGTGCGCCTCGACAGTTGCGAGGGCGAGCCGGTAGCGACGCTGCCGCTGGCCCCGGCGCGCAAGTCCGATGGCCTGACCACGCTGCAGGCGATCCTTCCGGCCACCGCCGGCAAGCACGACCTGTGCTTCACCTTCGCCTCCGGGGAATACAACCCGATGTGGGTCGTGGACGAGGTCGCGCTGCTGCCCTGACGTTCCCGCAGCTTTGCCAGTGCTGCCCTCCGGCTTGCCGGGGGGCGGCCAATCGTCGCAATCGCACACGCCGAGCGTGACGCGCGGCGCCAAATGCGGGTTAGGATTGGCGCGTTACAGGGGACCCCACAACATGCTCGCTCGAAGCCTTCTACTGACGGCCTTGCTGGCCGCCACCGGCGCCGCGTCGGCGCAATCCTTTCCAAAGCCCGCGGAGTTCTACTTCGCCGCCGATGCCAATACCGTCAAACCGGTCGTGGCGGTGCGCGAAACCGGCGACGTGGCGATGCAGAAGCTCGCCAAGACCGTCGAGCGCAACCCGCATGCCAAGGCCGAGGTCGCGCAGCTCGCGCACCTGGCGATGGATGCCGGCCGCGTCGAACTGGGTCGACAGCTCTACGGCCGCGCACTGGGCGCGATCGACCGCAGCGACGGCCTGTGGCGCTCGGTCGTCTGGAACTACGGCTGGGACCTCTACCGCGCCGGCGACAGCGAAAATGCGCTGGTGCAGTGGCGCACCCTGGTGGAATCGCGCAGCGTGACCGCGACCTGGATTCCGCCGACCTTCGCCCTGGCGCTGTGGTCGGTAGGCCGCAAGGACGACGCCGTACAGTGGTACGCCGCCGCCGTGCGCAGCGAGCCGCAGCAATGGAACACGCCGAACCAGTTCGCGCGCCTGCTGCCGGACTGGCGCGACGACGAGCGCGCAACGCTGGCCGAAGTGCAGGCCGCATGGGCCGCCAATCCGCCGAGGTGGCCTTGATCGAATGACCCCGCGCTGCGGGGTCATTTGCCATGGGGGCCGGGGACGGGGTCGGCATTAGTCCTGAGCATGCCGGCCTGGCCGCAAGGTCGAAGGGCCGGCAGCCCATCCGCCCCCGTACGCGCAATTGGACGAAGCGGCACAGTCGCCACGCCCGCGGCCCGCGCTACGATGCGGTTTTCCCGCGCGGGTCCTCCGGCAATGCGTCTGCTGTTCACCGCTGTCCTCCTGAGCCTACCTTTCTCCGCCATGTGCGCCGACCGCATCACCGGCAAGCCCTTCGCCACCCGCAGCGAGGTCTACGCGCCGCACGCGATCGCCGCGACGTCGCACCCGCTGGCGACGCAGATCGCACTGGACGTGATGAAGAACGGTGGCAGCGCGGTCGATGCCGCGATTGCCGCCAATGCCGCCCTTGGCCTGATGGAGCCGACCGGCAGCGGTGTCGGCGGCGACCTGTTCGCGATCGTGTGGGATCCCAAAACGAAGAAGCTGTACGGCTACAACGGCTCGGGCCGTTCACCCAAGTCGCTGACGCTGGCCGAGTTCCAGCGCCGCGGACTTACCGACATCCCGCCGCATGGCCCGCTGCCGGTGACGGTGCCCGGCGCGGTCGATGCCTGGTTCGCGCTGCACGGCCGCTTCGGCCGCAAGCCCATCGCCGACGATCTCGCACCGGCGATCCGCTACGCCCGCGAAGGCCATCCGGTGCACGAAGTGATCGCCTATTACTGGGGCCGCAGCGTGCCGACGCTGTCGAAGTGGCCTGGCTTCACCGAGCAGTTCACCATCGATGGAAAGCGCGGCCCACGCACTGGCGAGATGTGGCGCAACCCGAACCTGGCCAACACCCTGGAGAAGATTGCCCAGGGCGGTCGCGATGCGTTCTACAAGGGCGACATCGCCCACACCATCGACGCCTACTTCAAGGCCAATGGTGGCTTCCTGAGCTACGAGGACATGGCCGCCCACCAGGGCGAATGGGTCGAGCCGGTCAGCACCGACTATCGTGGCTACGACGTGTGGGAGCTGCCGCCCAACGGCCAGGGCATCGCCGCGCTGCAGATCCTCAACCTGCTCGAGCCCTATGACATGAAGTCGTACGGCTTCGGCAGTCCCGAGCACGTGCACCTGTTCGCCGAGGCCAAGAAGCTGGCCTTCGCCGACCGCGCGCGCTGGTATGCCGACCCGGCCTTTGCCGCCTCGCCGGTGAAGAAGCTGATCTCCAAGGATTACGCCGCGCAGCGCCGCAAGCTGATCTCGATGGACAAGGCGCTCAAGGAAGTGCAGCCGGCCACGCCCAAGGAACTCGACGAAGGCGACACCATCTACATGACCGTGGCCGATGCCGACGGCATGATGGTCTCGCTGATCCAGTCCAACTACCGCGGCATGGGCAGCGGCATGGCACCGCCGGGCCTGGGCTTCATCTTCCAGGACCGCGGCGAGCAGTTCGTGCTCAAGGAAGGCCACCCCAATTCGTTCCAGCCGGGCAAGCGTCCGTTCCACACCATCATCCCGGCCTTCGTCACCAAGGGCGGCAAGCCGTGGCTGAGCTTCGGCGTGATGGGCGGGGCGATGCAGCCGCAGGGACACGTGCAGATCCTGCTCAACCTGATCGACTTCGGCATGAACCTGCAGGAAGCCGGCGATGCGCCGCGCATCCAGCACGACGGCAGCACCGAACCGGCCGGGCAGGCGACGGTGATGAGCGACGGCGGCGAGCTCGACCTGGAAACCGGCTATTCCTACGAGACCGTGCGCGCACTGATGCGCAAGGGTCACTCGGTGCGCTTCGCCGACGGCCCGTACGGCGGCTACCAGGCAATCATGGTCAATCCCAACGGCGGCTACATCGGCGCCAGCGAATCGCGCAAGGACGGCCAGGCGGCGGGCTACTGACCCGGGAGGGGCACCCGGCCGATCAGTAGGCCGATCAGTCGGCCGGCACCGTCCGCCCGTTCGCCCACTCGCGCAGCTGCTGCACCTGCTCGGCCATCAGCACCGACAGCGGCCGCGTCTGCTTGAGCTCGGCGCGCAAGGTGAAGTCGTTGAGCGGTGCCTTCGCCGCGTGCGCCGCGTAGAGCGCAGCCACTATCGCCTGCTCGATTTCGGCGCCGGAGAAGCCGTCGCTGGCCGCGACCAGCGACGCCAGGTCGAAGCCCGACGGTTCCAGCGCGCGCCGGCGCAGGTGCAGGGCGAACAACTGCTCGCGCGCCGCCGCATCGGGCAGGTCGATGAAGAAGATCTCGTCGAAGCGGCCCTTGCGCAGCAGCTCCGGCGGCAGCGCATCGATCTGGTTGGCGGTGGCGACCAGGAACACGCGCGACTTGCGCTCGGCCATCCAGGTCAGCAGGTAGCCCAGCACGCGGCGCGAGACGCCACCGTCGCTGTCGCCCCCATCGCCGGCCAGGCCTTTCTCGATCTCGTCGATCCACAGCACGCACGGTTCCAGCTGTTCGGCCGAACTCAAGGCGGCGCGCAGGTTCTTCTCGGTCTCGCCATGGAACTTGTCGTAGAGCGTGCCGAAATCCAGCCGCACCAGCGGCACGCCGAAGCCGGCCGCGACCGCCTTGGCCAGCATCGACTTGCCACAGCCCTGCACGCCCAGCAGCAGCACGCCCTTGGGCGGGTCGAGCCCCGGCGGCGCGTCGCCGCTGGTGAACACGCCGCGGCGCTGCTCGATCCAGCGCTTGAAGCGGCGCGCGCCGGCGACATCGTCCATGCGCGCGTTGTCGTATTCGTAATGCAGGTGGCCGCTGCGATTGAGCAGCTCGAATTTCAGCTTGGCCAGCTGCGGCAGGTCCCCCGGGCCCAGCGCGCCATCGTTGTGGATCAGGTGGCGGGTGATGCGGCGCGCATCGATCGGGTCGAGGCCGCGCAGGTTGCGCACGATCTGCTTCACCGTCTCGGCATCGGCTTCGACCCGGCGCCCGCCATGCTCGCGCGTGTAGGCCTCGGCCTCCTCGCGCACCAGCTTGAGCAGGGCGTTGGCATCGGGCAGGCGCGGCGTGAAGCGGACCGCCAGGGCGTCCAGTTCCGGCGGCAGCTCGACCTTGTGCCCGACCAGCACCAGCACGTGCGGCTCGCAGTCGCGGCGCTGGATGATGTCGCGCAGCAGGCGCTGCGTGCTGGCATAGCCCAGGTAGGGATGGATATCGAGCAGCAGGTAGATGCCGCGCTGGGTGGCATCGCGGATCGCATGCAGGGTCGTGGACGCATCGGGTGCGACCTCGGGCGGATCTTCCTTGTCCAGGTCGATCCGGCGCAGGCCCTCGGTGATCGACCAGCGGTGCAGCGCGCGCCACACCTGCATCAGTGCCTGCCGGAACAGCTCGACCACGCGTGCCTCGTCGCGGGTCTCGATGACGATGAGAGGGGTATTTGCGCGGATCAGCGCGGTCAGGTCCTGCAGTTCGCTCATCGCGTGTGGCTTTCCGGCGCGTCCGTGTCTGTGGCTGATGATAGCCGTTGCCAGAGTGGTGCAAGGCGGAAGACCCGGCATTCGCCACGGCGCTGGCATGGCGGTCGCTCGCAGGCCGGGCCCGCAGGCGCGGAATCTGCCCGGCCCGCCCGGCTGAGCCGTCGCCGCCGGCGATGGTCGCGCCACGGCGCCCCGGTGTACGCTGCGGCTTCCATCCAGAGGGAGTTCGCATGAAGACCGTGCTGGTGGCCAGTTCCAAGGGTGGCGTCGGCAAGACCACGATCGCCACCCATATCGCCGCGCAATCGGCCATCGACGGCCTGCGCACCGCGCTGGTCGACGCCGACCCGCAGGAGTCCTCCACCCGCTGGGCGCAACGCCGCGCACTGCTCGACAGTGCCGTCCTGCCGCTCGACGGAACCCGCCGCAAGGCCTGGCGCAAGCACCTGCCTGATGACACCCAGCGCCTGGTGATCGATGCACCTGCCGGCGCGATGGCCGACGATCTCGACAGCTTCCTCGACCATGCCGACGCCATCCTGGTCCCGGTGCAACCGTCGGCGCTGGATATCGACGCGACCGTGCCGTTCCTGGACTCGCTGGCCCGGCACCCGCGCGTCCGCAAGGGTTCACTTCGCGTGGGCCTGGTCGGCAACAAGATAAAGCCATGGACCAATGCTTCGCAGCAGGCGCTGGAACTGCTCTCCGCCTGGCCGTACCCGGTGGTGGCGCAGCTGCGCGACAGCCAGGCCTACGTGGTCCTGACCGGACTGGGCAAGAGCCTGTTCGACTACCACTCCGCGCAGGTGCGCGAACACCAGGACGACTGGCAACCCTTGCTCAAGTGGTTGAAGAAAGCGTGACGACCGCGCAGGTCAGCGCGGTCGATCAGTGCGACGTCACGCCGGTCGAGGATAATGAACGCTCGATCTTCCGCCGATCCCTCGGTCCAGACGCGAAAAGGTAGCAACGCGAATGCGTGAATTGATCCTGCTGCGCCATGCCCATGCCGAACCTGCCGGTAACGGCCAGGCCGACCTGGACCGCCCGCTCTCGGCCGAAGGGTTGGCCGAGGCCGAAGCTGCCGGCCGCTGGCTGGCGGCCAACAAGCTGGTGCCCGACTGCGTGCTGTGTTCGCCCTCGCGGCGGACACGCGAAACCCTCGAAGCGGTGCTGGGTGCCATCGGTTACGTCGACCAGCGCATCGAACCGTCGATCTACGAGGCGACCCCGGGCACGCTGATCGCCCTGGCCGACGTCCACGGCGAGTCCGAGCGGCTGATGGTCGTTGGCCACAACCCCGGGCTGGAACGACTGGCCGCGCTGCTCCACAGCGGCCAGTCGGGTGATTACCGCGGCATGCCGCCGGGCGGGATCGCGGTGCTCAGTGTTCCTGCGCAGACCAGCCTCGAACCGGGAGTGGCCCAGCTCAGCGCTTTCTGGTGGCCGTGACAACGAGTTCGCGATGCGCCCAAGTGGCGCTGCTGTGCTGCGTGCTGTTGTCGTGCCTGTTGCCAGGCCCGCCCGTGCTGGCCCGGCAGGCGACCGCGTCTGCCGCTCCGGTCCCGGCCAGGGCGGCATCGGTGCAGGCATTCGATCCGCGCTTCACCCGCTTCGGCTTCGAGCTGCGCACGCGCTGGGGACAGCGCGTGGTCGGCATGTTTCCCCAATACGAAGGTGAAGTGACGCTGCTGCCGGACGGGCGCCACTCGGTCCGGATCGTGCTGCGCACCGGGGGCGTCGAAGTCGCCGGTTCCGAACGCTATACCGCCATGGCGCGGGGGCCGAGCTTCTTCGATTCGGAGCACCACCCGGTGATCGAGTTCGAATCCGATCCGCACCCGGAGCCGCTGATCCGCACCGGCGGGCGCCTGCGCGGACGCCTCACCATGCACGGGGTCAGCCGCGTTGAAACCTTCTATCTGGCGCCGGCCGTGTGCGACCGGCCCGGCAAGGACTGCGATGTCGTCGCCAGCGGCAGCATCAGCCGCGCGGACTACGACCTCAATGGCTGGCAACTGGCCCTGACCGACCGGGTCCGTTTCAACATGCGCGTGCGCGTGATCGAGGCGCGCTGATGGCAGTGGTGGTGAAGACAGGCGGGCTGAAGCCAGCAGGCGTGAAGTGCGCGCGGCTGCGATTGGCAGCGGTGCTGCTGGCGCTGCTGGTGTCCGGCTGCGCCTCGTTGTCCAACGCCGAGCGCGACCGCGCCAGCGCGATAGTCGTTGCGGCGCGCCCCACCCAGGTCGACTGCGTCCGCGAGGACGCCTGCGCGCAGCCTTCGCCGCTGCGCCAGCTGGCCTCGCGCGCATTCGCCGAATCGACCGCGCAGGCGCCGCGCCATTACGCGCTGATCCTCGATGTCGGCCCGGACGCACTGCTGGCGCGCATCAACCTGATCCGCAGCGCCACGACCGCCGTGGACCTGCAGACCTACATCTTCGACGAGGACGATGCCGGCCGGCTGGTGATGGAGGAGCTGCTGGCGGCCGCCCGTCGTGGCGTGCGCGTGCGCGTGCTGATCGACCAGTTGTCGGCGCTCAAGCATGTCGACACACTGGCCGCGCTCGCCGCCGCCCATGCCAATTTCGAGCTGCGCCTGTACAGCCCGGTGCTCGGCCGCGCCCAGACCAGCTATCCGCAGTACGCGCTGGCGGCGGCATGCTGCTGGAACAAGCTCAACCAGCGCATGCACACCAAGTTGCTGCTGGTCGATGGCGCCGTCGGCATCACCGGTGGGCGCAATTACCAGGACGACTATTACGACTGGGACAAGGAGTACAACTTCCGCGATCGCGACCTGCTCGTCGCCGGACCGGTCGCGCACGTGATGGGCGAGGACTTCTCGCTGTTCTGGAACGATCGCCGCAGCGTCCCGGTCGAGCGCCTCAACGACGTCGGGCAGCGCCTGCTGCACGGCGGTGTCCCGACCCTGCCCACGGCGGTGTACGAGCAACCGCAGCGTGCGCAGGCCATGCGGCGCGACGCCGCCGACGCCACCCTGGTGACGATGCGCCTGGCGCAGCAGGCCCTGCCGGTAGGGCAGGTGCGCTACATCTCCGACACGCCCGAAAAGCACCACAGCAATGGCGCCAACCAGGAGGCGGTGGCCTCGGGATCGCTGCGCGAGCTGATCGAGTCGGCGCGCAAGGAAGTGCTGCTGCAGACGCCCTACCTGGTGCTGTCGGACGCCGCGCAGGACATGTTCCGCCAGCTGCACCAGCGTCCGCGCGAAGAGCGCCCGAAGGTGATCGTCTCGACCAACAGCCTGGCCGCGACCGACGCCTTCATCGCCTACGCGCTGTCGTACAAGTACAAGCGTCGCTACCTGCGCGAGTTCGGCTTCAACATCTTCGAATACAAGCCGTTCCCGCGCGATGCGCTGATCGATGTCGCCACCACCGGTGCGACCCTGCCGGCGTTCGACGACGCCGGCGGCCAGACCGCCACTCCGGTCATCGACATCGACGACGACGCTGACCCCTCGTCACTCGAACCCGCCAATGCGCTGTCCGACGAGGGCATCGAACCGCAGCCGACGGCGCGCGGCTCGGCGACGCCACAGGAAACCCATCGCGAACTGCGCGAGCGCTACGACCGTCGCAGCGTGGTCGAGCGCGAGCAGTACCGGCGCGCGCTGTCGCGCGAGTACACCGCGCTGCGCTACGGCTCGCGCAAGGCCAACCAGCCGGTGCCGCTCGAGCGCGCCGGCGTGCGCATCGGCATGCACGCCAAGTCGATGGTGATCGACGAGAAGATCGGCGTGGTCGGTACGCACAACTTCGATCCGCGCGGCGACCACTACAACACCGAGAGCGCGGTGGTGATCGAGGACGTGGCATTCGCCCAGGCATTGGCGCGCAGCATCCGCCGCGACATGGAGCCGGCCAACTCGTGGGTGATCGCGCGGCGCGACAAGCCGCCGGTGTTCTCGGGCCTGGATTACTCCATCGGCAAGATGTTCGAGGCGATGCCGATCTTCGACCTGTGGCCGATGCGCTACGCCACCAGCTACGAGTTCGTGCCGGGGCCGGATTGCCCGCAGCCGCTGCTGCCGAGCGATCCGGGTTTCCGTGCCTGCTACCAGCCGGTCGGGGACTTCCCGGAAGTGGCGCTGGGGTTCAAGGGGATCACCACGCGGATCTTTACCGCCTTTGGCGCGGGGTTGGCTCCGATTCTTTGAGGTGGGGGGCGGTCGAGGCCACCGGGTCCCGGGTGCGCTGCGCTTGCCCGGGCTACGTGCCGAAGGCCCTGGGGACGCACCCCAACCACCCCATTTCGCGCACTGGCCGCTTCGCCCCCCGCCGACGAAGCCCTGTTCAGTCGCCTGACCGTGACGCTCGTCACTGTCCCCGTTGGCCCGGATCGGGGGTCCGGCGGCCCCGTCGGCTGCCTCGAGCTGTTACCCCTGCCATCAGTCATGGCAACGGTTCGCTCGAAATAGCTATCTATATCAGCAAGTTCCGACTGCGGTTGCGCTTCACCAGGTAGGTCTTAGGTGGGGTGACTTATGGCCCATGGCGGAATCGATCTGGTGTTGTAGTCTACCAACACACCAAGTCACACCCCCGCTGACTCAGGACACCGCCATGAACGCCATCCGCCTCTCCTCCCTGTTTGCCAAGCCGGTAGCTCCGGCCCGCCTGACCGCCAACCTGCTCAACGCCGCCCCGGCCCGCCTGCATCGCGAACGCGACTTTGGCATCGGCTACGGCAACAGCAGCGGCTACGCCAGCAACCGCCGCTACACCTCCGAGTGGGGCCCGACGCGCTTCCGTTGCGCCTGAACCGCTACTCGCCACACCGCAACACCTCTTCGCCAGGATCACGCCATGAACGCCTTCACCCGCACCCCGACCGTCCCCGCCACCGCCACCGCTCCGCGCTCGAACGTTGTTCCGATGCCGCAGCGCCATGTTCACCGCGAGCGTGACTACGGCGTCGGCTATGGCAACAGCAGCGGCTACGCCAGCGACCGCCGCTATGCCCAGGACTGGATGCAGCCGCGCTTCCGCTGCGCGTGATCCGAGCGAAGAACACATCGGATGAACGGATCGAATGACGCTGTCGCAGCACAAGCAGTACCCGTAGCACCGCTCCATACAACGCATCTCTCACTTCCCCCTGGCCCGGGGCCGGCTCGTCGGACTCTCTCCGTGGCGACGCGCCGTCCACCGGGCCGATTTTTTTCCCCGGCAGGCCTTCTGTCCGCAATCGCGCTCTGAGCCGCTGTACGGCTGGCTGCCACCGCCCACGCTGGGCTAAGGTTGCGCCATGAGCGACGACACTTCCCCCGCGCCGCAGCGCTCGCCGTTCCGCGGCACCACCGACCCGGCCGATCTCAACGCGCTGTCCAAGGGCACCGCGATGGAGCCGCTGGGAATCGTCTTCACCGAAATCGGCCATGACTTCGTCCGCGGCACCATGCCGGTCGACGAGCGCACCCGCCAGCCGTATGGACTGCTCCACGGCGGCGCTTCGGTCCTGCTCGCCGAGACGCTGGGCAGCAGCGCCGGCAACCTGTGCGTCGGCAGCGACGAGGTCTGTGTCGGCATCGAGATCAACGCCAACCACCTGCGCGCCGCGCGCGAGGGCGTGGTCACCGGCACCGCGCGACCGATCCACATCGGCGCCCGCACCCAGGTCTGGGACATCCGCATCGAAGACGAGCGCGGCCGCCTGGTCTGCATCTCGCGCCTGACGCTGGCGGTCGTTCCGCGGACCTGAGCGGCTTGCTGCTTCGGCGGCCCTCACCTCGACCCCTCTCCCGCAAGCGGGAGCGGGGCTCCCATCAGCAGTCCAGTCAGCAGTCCAGGGCGCCAGGTTCATTGACGCCGCCAGTCGATGAGCCGCAGTCTTGCCCCGCCAGCTAAAGCGCCTGGCGTGGGGATCACGGAGACGGCCTTGGACACAGCAGCACGTGCGGCGAGCCCGCGCAGGAAGAGCATCTGGGCAGGTGTTGTAGCGATAGGCCTGGTGACAGGCCCCGGCGCCGTCGTGGCCGCTGACGACGCCAGCATCCACCCCGAACTCTGGCCGAAAGTCGCACGCGCACTGCCCGTCGACCGCGCCATGGAACGCCGGATCGAACAACTGCTGGCGAAGATGACCCTCGAAGAGAAGGTCGGTCAGATCGTCCAGGGTGACATCGCCACCCTCACCCCCGACGACGTACGCAAGTACCGACTCGGTTCCGTCCTCGCCGGAGGCAACTCCGACCCCGGCGCCAGATACAACGCCCCGCCCGCCGACTGGCTGGCGCTGGCAGACGCCTTCTACGAAGCGTCCATGGACACCAGCGGCGGCGGCAAGGCCATCCCGATCCTGTTCGGCATCGACGCCGTGCACGGCCAGAGCAACGTCGTCGGCGCCACCGTGTTCCCGCACAACGTCGGCCTGGGCGCCGCGCGCGACCCGGCGCTCATTCGCGAGATCGGCCGCGTCACCGCGATCGAAACCCGCGTCACCGGCATGGAGTGGGCGTTCGCCCCGACCGTGGCCGTACCGCAGGACGACCGCTGGGGCCGCGCCTACGAAGGCTATTCCGAACAACCGCAGGTCGTGGCCGCCTACTCCGCAGCGATGGTCGAAGGCCTGCAGGGCACGCCCGGGACGCCGGCCTTCCTCGACGGCAGCCACGTGATCTCCTCGGTCAAGCACTACGTCGGCGACGGCGGCACCGCCGACGGCAAGGACCAGGGCGACAACCTCTCCAGCGAACAGGTGCTGCGCGACGTGCACGCGGCCGGTTACCCGCCGGCGGTGGCGATCGGCGCGCAGGCGGTGATGACCTCCTTCAGCAGCTGGCACGGCGTCAAGCTGGCCGCGAACAAGGGCCTGATCACCGACGTCCTGAAGCAGCGGATGAATTTCGACGGCTTCGTCGTCACCGACTGGAACGCCCACGGCCAGGTCCCGGGCTGCAGCAACGATGGCTGCCCGGCGGTCGTCGCCGCCGGCATCGACATGTTCATGGCCCCCGATACCTGGAAGGCGGTCTACGAAAGCACGCTTGCCGCGGCCCGCTCCGGCGAACTGCCGAAGGCGCGCCTGGACGACGCCGTGCGCCGCGTGCTGCGGGTGAAGTTCCGGTTGCACCTGTTCGACGCCGGCAAGCCGTCGCAGCGCCCGCTCGGTGGCAAGTTCGAGCTCCTCGGCGCACCTGAGCACCGCGCGATCGCGCGCCAGGCCGTGCGCGAATCGCTGGTGCTGCTCAAGAACAGCAACCACGTGCTGCCGCTCGATCCCAAGCGCAACCTGCTCGTGGCCGGCGACGGCGCCAACGACATGGGCAAGCAGAGCGGCGGCTGGACCCTCAACTGGCAGGGCGTGGGCAGCACCCGCGCCGATTTCCCGAACGGCCAGACCATCTGGGAAGGACTCGACAGCGCCGTGCGCAGCGCCGGTGGCCACGCCGAGCTGGCCATCGACGGCCGCTACAAGCGCAAGCCCGACGCCGCCATCGTGGTGTTCGGCGAGGATCCCTACGCCGAGTTCCAGGGCGACATTCCCACCCTCTGGTACAAGCCCGGCGACGACCGCGACCTGGAGCTGATCAAGCGTCTGAAGGCCGAGGGCATCCCGGTGGTGGCGGTGTTCCTAAGCGGTCGGCCGTTGTGGATGAACCGCGAGATCAACGCGGCGGATGCGTTCGTCGCCGCCTGGCTGCCGGGCAGCGAGGGCGGCGGCATCGCCGACGTACTGCTGCGTGGCAGCGACGGCAAGGTCGCCCACGACTTCAAGGGTCGACTGGGATTCTCCTGGCCGCGTCGCGCCGACCAGTACGTCAACAACGTCGGCCAGGCCGACTACTCGCCGCAGTTCGCCTTCGGCCATGGCCTGGGTTACGGCGATGACGGCAACCTGGCGATGCTGCCGGAAGAGCCGGGCGTTTCGGCGGCGATGGGACGCCCGGGCGTGTACTACGCCCGTGGCGTGCTGACGCCGGGAATCACCATGCGCCTGCAGGGCGCGACCGGTGCGGCCGTCGATGCACCGGCATTGCCGGCGGCGTCTGCCGACGGCAGCATCAAGGTGCGCGGCGTGGACCACCTGGCGCAGGAGGACGCACGCCGCATCGAATGGTCCGGTGCCGGCGCGGCCACCGTAGCGCTGCATTCCGATGCGGCCAAGGAACTCATCCGCGAGACCAACGGCGACGTGATGCTGGTGCTGACGGTGCGCGTGGATTCGCCGGCGCAGGGCGACGTGTCGATTGGCGTGGGCTGCGGCCCGGGCTGCGGCGCGACCTTGCCGCTCGCTGAAACGCTGGCCGGGCTCGAACCCGCGCGCTGGACCACGCTGGGCATTCCGCTCAAGTGCTTCCAGGCCGCCGGCGCCGACATGGGCAAGGTCGACACCGTGTTGAGCCTGCAGGCGAAGGGACCCAGGCAGCTGTCGCTGTCGAAGGTCGCGCTCGGTGCGCAGGGCGATGCCGAGAAGGTGATGGCCTGCGCACTCAAGTGAACCATTCGCGCCGGTAATCCGAGCGTGATCCGTGCAGGAGCCGGGCGACTTGCTCCTGCGTCGGACGTGGCGGCCATTCATCGCCGCAACATCCACCCACGTATGGCGAATCAACGCTGGCCGCAGCGACATCGCTTCGGTATCGTGCCATCAATGAATGCGCCGTCCCCCCATGCCGGCGCGACGGCGCCGACCGCGGCGCCCGCCGCGCGCGTCCTCCGTTATCTCGTCCGCGTGCCGATGCTGCTGTGGCACGTCGTCGTCGACCTGCCGCTGGTGCTGCTGCTCGGCACGCCGCTGACCGCCGGCATGCGCGTCGGCAACGAGCGCCTGGACCATCGCGCGATCCGCGCCTGGTCGGCCGGCCTGATGTGGATCTTCGGCTTCCGCCTGCGCCGTTTCGGTGAGCCGCTGCAGGGCGCGGCGATGTTCGTCGCCAACCATGTCAGCTGGATCGACATCGAAACCCTGCACAGCCAGCGCATGATGGGTTTCGTCGCCAAGCGCGAAATCGAAGGCTGGCCCCTGGTTGGCTGGCTGGCCGCGCGCGGCGAGACCATCTTTCATTCGCGCGGCAGCACCGAATCGCTCGGCGGCGTGCTGCACGAGATGCTGGCGCGCCTGCGCGGCGGCCGTTCGGTCGGCGTGTTCCCGGAAGGCGGCACGCGTGGCGGTCGCGAGATCGGCCCGTTCCATGCGCGCATCTTCCTGGCCGCGGTCGAGGCCGGCGTGCCGGTGCAGCCGGTGGCATTGCGCTACGGCGAGGGCGGCGAAGCCCAGCACGTCGTCGCGTTCCAGCCCGGCGAAAGTTTCCTGGGGAATTTCGTGCGCCTGCTCGGCGAACCGACGCGGCTGGCCGAGGTGCATTTCCTCGAGCCGATCGCGCCTGGCCAGACCGACGGCCGCCGCCGGATCGCCGATCTGGCCCGCTCGCGAATTGTCGAGGCCATGACGGCCTGAGTTGTACGTTGGTACCGTCATCGACAATCGAAAATTAGTGGGCGCACTCGAATTCAGATGGCTATGGTCCAAGGCATGCTGACTGCGGCCGACTACCGACCACCCCGCTGGCTGCGCAACGCGCACGTCCAGTCGGCGCTCGGTTCCAGCTCGCTGCGCCGGCGTTATGGCGAGCGCAGCCTCGCCGAACTGGGCGCGGTGAGCACCGAGCACCTGATCGACGCCGGCGATGCCCGCCTGCACGGCCTCCACAGCGCCATGCCCGACCGCGAATCGCGCGGCCTGGTGCTGCTGTTGCACGGCTGGGAAGGCAGCGTCGACTCCAGCTACATGCGCCTGACCGCGGTGCAGCTGCTCAAGGCCGGATTCGAGGTGTTCCGCCTCAACTTCCGCGACCACGGCAACACCCACCACCTCAACGAAGGGCTGTTCCACTCCAATCGCATCGACGAAGTCGTGCGGGCGGCGGTGGAAGTGTCGCGGCGCTTCCCTGACCGGCCCATGGCCGTGGCCGGCTATTCGCTCGGCGGCAACTTCGCCCTGCGCCTGGCGCTGCGCGCGCCGGCGGCGGGCCTGGACCTGGTCCACGTCGCATCGGTCTGCCCGGTGCTGGATCCGGCGCGGACGATGGAGTCGATGGAGAACGGCCTGCCGCTCTACCTGTGGTACTTCGAGCGCAAGTGGCGCGACTCGCTGGCGCGCAAGCGCGAACTGTTCCCGCAGGTCCACGCCTTCGACGACCAGGTGCTGGGCCTGCGCATGCGCCCGCTGACGCAGTGGATGGTCGAGCGCCACACCGATTTCGGCACGCTGGAGCGCTACTTCGACGGTTACTCGATCGCCGGCGACCGCCTGTCCGCGCTGCAGGTCCCGGCCAGCATCCTGATGGCGCAGGACGATCCGGTCATCCCGGTCGACGGTTTCCACGCGCTGACGCTGCCGCGCAACGCGCAACTGGAGATCGCGCCCTGGGGCGGCCATTGCGGCTTCCTCGAGAGCGCCAGCCTGGACGGCTTCGCCGAGCGCTGGATCGCCCAGCGCATCCTCGACGCGGCCGGCTAGTCCCGGCAGCGGCCCGCCCGGGGCCGAATCGCTCCACAGGCCCTGAAAAACCGCCTGCGGCAAGCCGGGCCGGGGGTCGGCAGCCGCTACAATCGCGGTTTCGCCTGAATCATCGAGCAGTCCATGTACGAACCGATCATTGACGCCCTGCGCCGCGGCGCGGCCAGCGAAGCGCTCACCGCAGCGCGCGAGGCCATCGCCGCGCAGCCGCAGGACGCCAACGCGCACCGCCTGCTGGCCGCGGCCCTGCGCCTGGGCGGCGACCGCGAGGCTGCGCTGGCTGCCATCGGCCAGGCCATCGAACTGGCCCCGGACGACGCCAACCTGCACCTGGAGCACGCCGGCATGCTGCTGGGCGAGCGCCAGATCGGCGAGGCGGAGGCCGCCCTGGCCCGCACCACCGGCCTGGACCCGAACCAGTTCCCCGCCTACATCATGCAGGCCCACCTCGCGATCGCCCGCGGCGACCTCACCGAGGCCGAGCGCCTGGGCCGCACCGCCGCCCGCATCGCGCCCGAGCATCCGCACGTGGCCGCCATCGAAGGCACGCTGGCGCTGCGCCGCGGCGAAGCCGATCGCGCCCTGGCGATCCTCAGCAGCGCTTCCGAGCGCACCCCCGGCGACGCGCAGCTGCGCCATGCGCTCGGCTTCGCCTATCTGGGCAAGGGGCATTTCGCCTTCGCCGAGCAGGCTTTCCGCACCCTGCTCGAATCCGAGCCGACCTCGCGCCCGCTGCGCATGCTGGTCGCCGACCTGCTGCGTCGCCAATCGCGCCCGGCCGAAGCCGCCGACGAACTCGCCCCGCTGCTCGAAGGCGACGGCGCCACCCCGGGCATGCAGCGCCTGGTCGGCGAGCTCGAGCTCGACGCCGGCCGCAACGACCGCGCGCTGACGCTGCTGCGCCAGGCGTTCCTGGCCCAGCCGCTCGACCGCCGCGCGCTGTTGGCGGTTCTCGAGGCCTGGCGCCGCCTGGAACTGCAGGACGAAGCCCGCAGCACGCTCGACACGGTCCTGCTCGAACATCCGCAGGCGCCCGACCTGTGGCGCGGACGCCTGCTGTTCGAGGAATTCGCCGGTGAGCAGGCACGCGAAGTGATCGCGCGCTGGCGCGCGGCGATGCCCGATTACGTCCCGGCACTGGAAGCCCAGTCGACGCTGTACGACCAGTCCGGCGAACGCGACCTGGCCTTCGCCACCGCCCAGCGCATCACCGAACTGCAGCCGGGCCACACCCTGGCCGAAATGCGCATCGTCGATGAACTGCTCAGTCGCGACCCCGACGCCGCCGTGCTGCGCGTGGAAGGCCTGCTCGCGCAGGCGCCCGACCCGGCGGTCAAGCGCAGCCTGCGCCAGCTGCTGGGTCGCTGCTTCGACGCCGCCGGCCAGGCGGCTGCGGCCGCCGCCACCTGGGCCGAACTGCACACCGAAGCCGTCGCCGAGCGCCTGCCGCTGCCGCAACCAGGCCCGGCCATCACCGAATGGCCCGCCCTGGCACCGGTGCCGGAACAGGCGCCGGCCGTGCTGCTGCTGTGGGGTGCGCCTGGCTCGCTGGTCGAGCGCATCGCCCTGACCTTCCAGCTCGCCGGCGGCCCGTTGCGCGTCGACCGTTTCGCCGCGCAGCCGCCGAACGATCCGCTGCAGCGCTACAACACCGTGGCCGGCCTGCACGACGGCTCGCTCGATCCGGCCTACATGGTCAGCCTGTGGCGCGCCGCGCTGCCGACGCGCGGCATCCAGGACGGCAACGTCTTCGACTGGCTGCTGTGGTGGGACAACGCGCTGCTGCTGGGCCTTCGCCCGCACCTGCCCGAGGCGATGCTGATGGTCGCCGTGCGCGACCCGCGCGACATGCTGCTCGACTGGCTCGCCTTCGGCGGCCCGGTGCCGCTGTCCCTGTCTTCGCCGAGGGACGGCGCACGCTGGCTGGCGGCGACGCTGGCGCAGATCGCCGACCTGCACGAGCAGGACCTGTTCCCGCACCGCCTGATCCGGATGGACGACATCGGCGAGGACGCCACCGGCATCGCCCAGGCGCTGGCCGATGCACTGGGCACCCGCGTACCGATCGCGCCGCGCGAGCGGATGGGGCCGATGCACTTCGGCGCCGGACACTGGCGCCACTACCGCGAGGCGCTGGCCGAGGAGTTCGCCCTGCTCACCCCGGTGGCGCAGCGCCTGGGCTACCCGGAGTAAGGGCAGCCGGCGGAGTAAAGGCAGTCGGCCGGACTGCAGTGGCGGTCCGGCGCGGCTCTCGCGTAGCCTGCGCGGACATTGCACCCGGGCCCCGACCGGTCCGGCAAGGAGGGTCGATCCATGTACATCCGCAGTGACAGCTTCGAGCACCGCCAGCGCATTCCGGCCGAATTCGCCGCCGGCCAGGCCACGGCCGACGGTTTCGGCTTCGCGCCCAACCGCAACCCGCACCTGGCGTGGGGCGATGCCCCGGTGGGGACGCAATCCTTCGTGCTGCTGTGCATCGATCCGGATGTGCCGACCGAGCCTGAGATGGTCGGCAAGCCCGGCGTGCTGATTCCGTCCGAGCAGCCGCGCGGCGATTTCGTGCATTGGGCGATGGTCGACATCCCGACCAGCGTCAGCCAGATCGTCGCCGGCAGCTGCAGCGATGGTGTCGTGCCGCACGGCAAGACGCATCCGGCCGGACCGGCCGGGGCGCGCCAGGGCATGAACGACTACACCGGCTGGTTCGCCGAGGACGCATCGCTGGGCGGCGACTGGTTCGGCTACGACGGCCCGTTCCCGCCGCCGAACGACCTGCGCCTGCACCGCTATTTCTTCCGTCTGTTCGCCCTCGACATCGATCACCTGCCGGTACCGGACCGCTTCACCGCCACCCAGGTGCTCAAGGCCATGCACGGCCACGTCCTCGATGAAGTGGCGATCTACGGCACGTACTCGCTCAACCCAAGCGTCAAAGACTGAACGTCATGGACTGACTCCTCGCCCGCGGTCGCGGGCAACTGCCGTCGCACGGGGGAGTTGCGATGCAATACCAGGAAAAACTCGAATCGCTGGTCGAGGCCGTGCAGCAGCTGTCGCTGGCACGCGACCTCGACAGCGTCGCCGCGATCGTGCGCGGTGCCGCGCGCAAGCTGGCCGGTTCCGACGGCGCCTCGCTGGTGCTGCGCGATGCCGGCCAGTGCTACTACTTCGATGAAGACGCGATCTCGCCGTTGTGGAAAGGCCAGCGATTCCCGCTGAGCCAGTGCATCAGTGGCTGGTGCATGCTCAACCGCACCGCGGTGGCGATCGAGGACATCTACGCCGACGAGCGCATCCCGCATGCGGCCTATCGCCCGACCTTCGTGCGCAGTCTGCTGATGACGCCGATCCGCACGATCGAACCCATCGGTGCGATCGGCAGCTACTGGGCGCAGCACCACACCCCCAGCGCGGACGAGACGCACCTGCTGCAGACCCTGGCCAATGCCACCTCGGTCGCGCTGGAGAACATCCAGATGCATGCCGAACTGGAACAGCGCGTGCTCGACCGCACCGAGGAGCTGGCGCGCACCAACCAGCTGCTGCGCGAGGAAATGCTCGAACGCGAACGCGCCGAGCGTGAAGTGCGCCTGCTGTCGCTGACCGACGAACTCACCGGCCTGCACAACCGCCGCGGCTTCCAGGTGCTGGCGACGCAGGAGCTGGAAGTGGTGCGGCGCCTGCACCAGCCATGCCGGCTGATCTTCATCGACCTGGACGGCCTCAAGCAGGTCAACGACCGCCACGGCCATGCCGCCGGTGACGTGATGATCCGCCAGGCCGCGGAGCTGATGCGCGTGGTGTTCAGCGAGGCCGACGTGCTCGCACGCTGGGGTGGCGACGAGTTCGCCGTGCTCGCGCTCGACCCCATCGACGAGGCCACCGTGCGCCGTCGCGTCGAAGCCGGGCTGAAGCAGTTGGCGGCACTGCACGCCAACCAGCCCTATGTGCTGTCGCTGAGCGTCGGCGTGATCGATCCGGCGGATACGCCCGGCGCCACCCTGTCCGAGCTGCTGGTCCAGGCCGACGCGGCGATGTATGCGATCAAGGCCGGCAAGCCCTCACGCGTGCCGGCCTGACCAGCGGCGAAGTTGCCGCCCCGCGCCTTATTTGCGCGCGGCCGCAACGTTCTCCGACTCGACCACCATGTCGAGCACGTAGGCAATCGAGGAGCCGTCGGCCGGCGGGTTCTTGACCGTGTAACGCTTCACCCGCACGACGTTGCGCACGCCATCGGTGTGCTCGTAACCCTCGATGTCCTGGTACAGCGCCTGCCATTCGCCGGGCGTGCCGGTCTTGATGCCGCGATCGTCATAGTGCAGTTCGCGCACCTGCAGGCACTGCATGTCCGGGATCAGCGGGTGGCTGCACGGCTTGGTCTGTGCGGCGACTTCCAGGAAGGCCGTCTCGCCTGGCGCGCCGTAACGGGTTTCGGCCGTGGGTTCGCCGCGGAACGTCAGCACATCGCCATCGGCGGACGTCAGCGTCAGCTCGCTCTCGTTGCGCAGCGCGACCGTCTGCGGCACCTCGAGACGCTGACCGATGGCCTGGTCGAGCGCCATCAGTTTGGGATCGGTGCAGGCCATCAGTGTCGCGGCCATGCGCGCCACCTGCAGGCGGTCGCCGGTGAGCGTGTAGCCCCCGCCCATGCGATTGCAGGCATTGCCGACACTGACGCGGCCGTCGCGGAAATCCAGTTGCAGCGGCTTGTCACTGCGGGCGAACAGCGCGTCGATGCGCTGGCCCTTGGCATCGACCGCCCGCTCGAGCTTCCAGTGCTGGCGGCCGAGTTCGGCGGCGTCGAGCGCGGTGGCCGTGGCCGCCACCGGAGCCGGCGTCGCGGACGGAGCCGTCGCATCTGGCGGTGCCGGCGCCTTGGCGCAGGCGGCGAGGGCCAGCGTCAGTGCCAGGGTGAGGGCGAGCGGGGCGAAATTCTTTTGTGCCGGATTCATTGCGGTCTCCATTGCGGGTGCCAATGGGAACGCAGTGCTGCCTAAAACGGGGTGAAGGCGCGCCAGCGCGCGCCAGCGCCGGTTCAGCTACCGCTCGGCACCAGCAACAGCAGCGCCGCGCCCAGCACGAAGCGATAGATCGCGAACGCGGTGAAACGATGGCTCTGGATGTAGTGCAGCAGCCACTTCACCGCCACGAACGCAGTGATCGCCGAGGCGACAAATGCTACCGCAAGCGCCGTCCAGTCTTCGTTCGCGGCTTCGCCGTTGCCCAGCACGTGCATCAGCTCATAGGCGGTCGCCGCGAACATGGTCGGGATGCCGACCAGGAACGCGAACTCGGTGGCCGCTGCGCGCGAGGTCGTACCGGCCAGCAGCGCGACGAAGATCGTCGCCGCTGAGCGCGACGTGCCCGGGAACACACCGGCCACGACCTGGGCGATGCCGACCAGGATCGCCACCGTCCAGGTGATCGCGGCGCGCTCGCCGAGCTTGGCGGCGCGTTTGGCGGCGAAATGTTCGGCCGCGATCATCCACACGCCACCGATCACCAAGGCCCACGCGATCGGCGTCACCTGGTCCGGCAGCTCGAAGCCGAGCTTCTTGACGACCAGCCCCAGCACCGCGGTCACGCCGAATGCCGCGGCCAGCTTGAAGGCGTAGTCGCGCGCCTGCGCCGGGGTCAGCGCCATGCCGGCCGGGCTGTGCTCGGCGCTGGCGCGGCGACCGATGAAGCCCATCGCCAGGTCCCACAGGAGTTGCCGGTAGATCAGCACCACCGCGAGGATGGCGCCGGCCTGGATCGAGATGTTGAACAGATCGCTGCGGTGGCCGAGCCAGCGTTCGGCGATCAGCAGATGGCCGGTGCTGGAGATCGGCAGGAACTCGGTGATGCCTTCGATGATGCCGAGCAGCAGCGCGGCGAGCAGATCAGTCATGCAATGGGCCGGTCGGAATAGGGTGGTGGCGAGGTTCGCGCGACGCGGCAGCATACCGGATCGGTGTTTGCACCCGGTTGAGGCATCAGGCCTCAGGCGCGCACCAAAATGGTGCGCTGCCGACTCCAGGCTTCGAGCGCACTCTTTAAAATCAATCAGTTACGAACACGGAAATGTTGGCACGTTCATTGCGTTCTTCTAGACAAGTGCGGCCAACGCGGCCGACTTTTTCCCAAGTCCGTCTTTCCAACACGTCCCCTGTCCCGGAGTACCCATGTCGCTCGAACACGTAGAAAAGCTGATCAAGGACCACAAGGTCGAATTCGTTGACCTGCGCTTCGTCGACATGCGCGGCGTGCAGCATCACGTGACGTTCCCCAAGTCGATCGTCGAGCCGGGCCTGTTCGAAGACGGCAAGATGTTCGACGGCTCCTCGATCAGCGGCTGGAAGGGCATCAACGAGTCCGACATGGTTCTGCTGCCGGACGCCAGCACCGCGTTCCTGGACCCGTTCACCGCCGACCCGACGCTGGTGCTGACCTGCGACATCCTCGACCCGGCGACCATGCAGGCCTACTCGCGCGATCCGCGCGGCGTCGCCAAGCGCGCCGAAGCCTTCCTCAAGTCCAGCGGCATCGCCGACCAGGCCTTCTTCGGCCCGGAGCCGGAATTCTTCATCTTCGACTCGGTCCGCTTCGCCAATGAAATGGGCCACACCTTCTTCCACATCGACTCGGAAGAAGCGCACTGGAACTCCGGCCGCGAATACGACGGTGGCAACACCGGCTACCGTCCGATGGTGAAGGGCGGCTACTTCCCGGTCGCACCGCTGGACTCGCTGCACGACCTGCGCGCCGAGATGTGCAAGACGCTGGAACTGGTCGGCATGGAAGTGGAAGTGCACCACCACGAAGTGGCCAACGCCGGCCAGTGCGAGATCGGCACCAAGTTCAACTCGCTGGTGAAGAAGGCCGACGAGCTGATGACGATGAAGTACGTCATCAAGAACGTCGCCCACCGCAACGGCAAGACCGCGACCTTCATGCCCAAGCCCATCGTCGGCGACAACGGCAGCGGCATGCACGTGCACCAGTCGCTGGCCAAGGGCGGCGTCAACCTGTTCACCGGCGACGGCTACGGCGGTCTGTCGCAGATGGCGCTGTGGTACATCGGCGGCATCTTCAAGCACGCCCGAGCGCTCAACGCCTTCACCAACTCCGGCACCAACAGCTACAAGCGCCTGGTGCCGGGCTATGAAGCCCCGGTGATGCTGGCCTACTCGGCCCGCAACCGTTCGGCCAGTTGCCGCATTCCGTTCGTGGCCAACCCGAAGGCGCGCCGCATCGAGATCCGTTTCCCGGATCCGATCCAGTCGGGCTACCTGACCTTCGCCGCGCTGATGATGGCCGGCCTGGACGGCATCAAGAACCAGATCGACCCGGGCGCACCGAGCGACAAGGACCTGTACGACCTGCCGCCGGAAGAAGAGAAGAACATCCCGACCGTGTGCCACAGCCTCGACCAGGCGCTGGAAGCACTCGACAAGGATCGCGACTTCCTCAAGGCCGGCGGCGTGTTCACCGACGACTTCATCGACGGCTACATCGCCCTGAAGATGCAGGAAGTGACCCGCTTCCGCGCGGCCACGCACCCGCTCGAATACCAGATGTACTACACCGTCTGACGCAACACGCTCCCTCCCCTGCGAAAGCAGGGGAGGGTCAGCAGCTGCTTCCACCACCACGAGGTAACCCAAATCGACGGGCTGCGCCCGCCGCAAGGCGAAGTGCGTCCCAGTGATGGCGCGGGAGACGACACCAACGTCCGCGTTGCAAGAGCACGAAGCAATGACCGGGGAGGGGCCACCGCTTATGAGGAGCCTGCGTCATGTCGTCTCGAACCACTGCAAGCAAGACCTGTGCTGCAACCATCGTCTCCATCGCGCTCGCTGGCGTTGGAATGGGCAACGCACACGCCGGCACGTCCGGCTCACTGGCGCTGACCAGTGATTACCTTTTCCGCGGCATCTCGCAGAACAACCAGGAACCGGCCCTGCAGGGTGGCATCGAATATGCCGCCGACAGCGGCTTCTACATCGGCAGCTGGGGCAGCAACGTCAGCTGGTTGTCGGACACCAACGTCTTTCCGGATTCGATTTCCAACAGCGTCGAGCTCGACTTCTACGGCGGCTACCGTGGCAAGTTCGGCGAGTCCGTGGGATTCGACGTCGGCGCGTTGTACTACTGGTATCCCGGCGACTATCCCTCGGGCTTCAACAGCCCCGACACCGGCGAGCTCTACTTCGGCATCAGCGCCGGGGTGTTTGCCGCCAAGTACTCCTATGCCCTGACCGATCTGTTCGGCTACGCCGATTCGGACGGCAGCGGCTATCTCGACGCCGCGGTGAACTGGGAGTTCGTCCCGACCTGGACGCTCAACGCCCACGCCGGCAAGCAGTGGATCGAGAACAACGAAGACTTCGAGTACGTCGACTGGAAGCTCGGCGTCACCAAGTCCTTCGACGGCGGCTTCGCCATCGCCCTGGCCTACCTCGACACCGACGCGGAGGAGGCGCTCTACACCAACCGCTACGGCAACTACCTCGGCGACGACACCGTGGTGCTGACCCTGACCAAGACCTTCTGAGGCAGGGCGCGCCCGCGATGACCCAACCCACACGAGCCATCCAGACCCACGGAGCTGCGAGATGAAACTGATCACCGCGATCATCCGGCCGTTCAAGCTCGACGAGGTGCGCGAAGCGCTCACCGAAGTCGGCGTGTCCGGCATCACCGTCACCGAAGTGAAGGGATTCGGACGGCAGAAAGGCCACACCGAGCTCTACCGCGGTGCCGAGTACGTCGTCGATTTCCTGCCCAAGCTCAAAGTCGAGTGCGCTGTTGCCGAGTCGATCCTCGAGGCAGCCCTGGAAGCCCTGCAGACCGCCGCGCGCACCGGCAAGGTAGGTGACGGCAAGATCTTTGTTCAAGCCCTGGAGCACACGGTGCGCATCCGCACCGGCGAGCTCGATGACGATGCGTTGTGAGGGTGAGCCCATGGACACCACGCACAAACTCGACCCGGCAGAGCCGTCATTCCCGCACAGGCGGGACTCCAGCGACTTCGCTTCGTCCATCAACGCCATCGAAAGGAACGACGACATGACAGCTTCAAAGGCACTGGATCCCCGCCTTCGCGGGAATGACGGTAGTGGAGGACCGGCGTTGCCCTCCATGGAACGCAGCCGGATGGTCGCTGCATTCCGCCAGCCACGCCTGCTCGCCGCCCTGGCCATGCTGGCAACGCCCGGACTCGCCCTCGCACAGGACGCCGCGGCCGCGGCCGCGCCGGTCGCCGACAAGGGCGACACGGCATGGTTGCTGGTGTGTTCGGCACTGGTGATCTTCATGACCCTGCCGGGACTGGCGCTGTTCTACGGCGGACTGGTGCGCAGCAAGAACGTCCTGTCGGTGCTGATGCAGTGCATGCTGGTGTTCTCGCTGGTGGCGGTGCTGTGGGCGCTGTATGGCTACTCGCTGGCATTCACCACGGGCAACGCCTTCATCGGCGGCGGCGACCGCCTGCTCGCCAAGGGCCTGACGGCGACCGCGATGGGAGCGACCTTCACCAAGGGCGTCTACATCCCGGAGCTGGTGTTCTTCGTCTTCCAGGGCGCCTTCGCCTGCATCACCTGCGCGCTGATCGTCGGTGCGTTCGCCGAGCGGGTGAAGTTCGCCGGGGTGATGCTGTTCACCGTGCTGTGGTTCACCTTCGCCTACACGCCGATGGCGCACATGGTGTGGTTCTTCCCCGGCCCGGATGCGTTCACCGGCAATGATGTCGTGCCGGGCGTGCTGGCCCAGTCCGGCTTCCTGTTCGCCAAGGGCGCGCTCGACTTCGCCGGCGGCACGGTGGTGCACATCAACGCCGCGGTGGCCGGCCTGGTCGGCGCGTACGTGATCGGCAAGCGCGTGGGTTACGGGCGCGAAGCGATCAAGCCGCACAACCTGACCCAGACCATGGTCGGCGCATCGATCCTGTGGGTGGGCTGGTTCGGCTTCAATGCCGGTTCCGCGCTCGAAGCCAACGCCGTTGCGGCACAGGCCTTCGTCAACACCTTCCTGGCCACGGCCGCCGCCGTGCTTGGCTGGACGGCTCTGGAATGGATCAGCAAGGGCAAGCCGTCGATGCTGGGTGCGGCGTCGGGTGCGGTCGCGGGCCTGGTGGCGATCACGCCGGCGGCCGGATTCGTCGGCCTCTGCGGTGCGCTGATCATCGGTGCGCTCGCTGGTGCGGTGTGCCTGTGGGGCGTGAACGGACTCAAGCGCCTGCTCGGCGCCGACGACGCGCTCGATGTGTTCGGCGTGCACGGCATCGGCGGTATCCTCGGCGCGCTCCTCACCGGCGTGTTCGCCTCGCCCGCGCTGGGCGGTTCGGGCATCTGGGACTACGTTACCGAGACTGCGCTGCCCGAGTACAGCATCGCCTCGCAGGTCTGGATCCAGCTGCAGGGCGTACTGGTGACGGTGGTGCTGTCGGGCGTGGTTGCGCTGGCGAGCTTCCTGATCGTGAAGTACACGGTCGGCCTGCGCGTGTCGGAAGAGTCCGAGCGCGAAGGCCTGGACATCACCTCGCACGGCGAATCGGCCTACGAGAACTGACTGGCGGCCGCCCCTCTCCCGCAAAGGGAGAGGGGTCTGACGTGATCCCCGGGTGCGCTGCGCTTACCCGGGCTACTGCGCGAACGCAGCCCGGGTAAGCGCAGCGCACCCGGGACTTGCAACCACTAGCCGCGTCGCCGGCGCGCAACCTCACTCACCGCCGCAATCCCCAGCGTAAGCGCCAGCATCGACAGGAACTGAATCCGCGTTTCGCTGCCCGACAGCAGCAACAGGAAGATCAGGCCCAGGATCGCCAGCGCGATCACCGTCAAATACGGGAAACCGCGCATGCGGAACGGCAGCGGCGTGCCGGCGCGATCGGCGCGGCGGCGCAGGATCAACTGCGACACCAGCGAAATCGTCCACACCAGCAGGCAGGTCGAGCCGACCACGTTGAGCAGCACCGGCAGCACCTTGCCCGGGTAGCGCAGTTCCATCGCAGTGGCGATGAAACCGAACACCACGCACGACAGCACCGCCGCCACCGGCACCTGGCTGCGGCTCACCCGCGCCAGCCAGCGCGGTGCTTCACTGCGCTGCGCCAGCGAATGGATCATGCGCGAGGCGCCATAGAGGTTGGCGTTGAGTGCGGACAGCAGCGCGATCACCGCGATCAGGGTGATGGCCGTGGCCGCACCGGGAATCTTCGCCGCCTCCAGCACCGCCGCGAACGGCGACGACAGCGCCGGGCTCGTCCACGGCACCACCGCGATGATCACGCTCAGCGAACCGATGTAGAACACGAGGATGCGCCAGGCCACCGTGCGGATCGCGCGGGCGATGCTGCGCTCGGGATCCTGGGTCTCGGCGGCGGCAACGGCGACGATCTCGGTGCCGCCGAAGGCGAACACCACCACCAGCAGCGCCGCGCCGATCCCGGCGAGGCCCTTGGGCGCAAAGCCGCCATTGGCGGTGAAGTTCGACAGCCCCGGTGACGCCACCTCTGGCAGCAGGCCCAGCAGCAGCGCGACGCCGATGAGGATGAAGGCGACGATCGCCACGACCTTGAGGATCGCGAACCAGAATTCGAACTCACCGAAGTTCTTCACTCCCAGCAGGTTGATGGCGGTGAAGAACAGCATGAAGGTCAGCGACGCCAGCGGAACCGACAACGACGGCCACACGGTAGCCAGCAGCCCGGCGGCGCCGACCGATTCGGCCGCGATCACGATCACCAGCTGCGCCCACCACAACCAGCCCACCGTCGCGCCGGCCGTGGCGCCCATCGCATCGGCCGCGTACACCGAGAACGCACCGCTGGACGGCTTGGCCGCGCCCATTTCGCCCAGGGCGTTCATGACGATGATCACCAGCGCGCCGGCGACCAGGTACGACACCAGCACCGCCGGTCCGGCCGCCTGCACGCCCACGCCGGATCCCAGGAACAGGCCGGCGCCGATCGCGCTGCCCAGGCCCATCATGATCAGCTGCCGTGGTTGCAGCGCGTGTTTGAGCTGGGTCGGTGCTGCGGCTGGGGCGACGGGAGAGGCCATCAAGGGATCCGGCAACGGGTTGGGCCGCCACAATAGCGTGTCCGGCCGGCGCAGCACTGGCCGATCCTGCCGCTGTGCTTCGACGGAGCTGGCCGGATGCCAGGCGCAAGCTCTCACGGTGTTTTCACTGCGCCGCCGGGAAGGTTTGCGGACTGTTTCCACGCGAGCACGGACATGCGCCCCCGAACCGCCGCCTTGCACCTCGCCCTGTGCGCTTCCCTCGTCCTGCTTGCCGGCTGCGCCAGCCAGGCGCCGAAATCCGAAGCGGCGCAGTCGGCGCCTGCGCCGCCGTCTGCCGTGCCGGAAATCCGCCCCGGCATTCCCGCCGGCTATCTGCAGCAGGCGCAGTACCCGGACAGCCTGGCGCTGGTGCCGGCCCCACCGGCCGCCGGATCGGCCGCGTTCGCCCATGACCAGGCCGTCCGCGAGGAAGCGATCACCCTGCGCGGCACGCCACGCTGGCAGCAGGCCGTCAGCGATGCCGACCTGCATTTCCCGCACGCGGCCGGCACCTTCGAGTGCGCGCTGGGCATCCCGTTGACGCAGCAGGCAACGCCGCGGCTGTACATGCTGCTCCAGCGCAGCATGGTCGACGCCGGCCTGGCGACCTACAAGGCAAAGAACCACTACAACCGCACCCGCCCGTTCGTCATGGCCAAGGAGGCCAGCTGCACGCCAGACGAAGAAGCCGCGCTGCGCAAGGACGGTTCCTATCCGTCCGGCCACACCACCATTGGCTGGGCCTGGGCCCTGATCCTCGCCGAACTCGCCCCCGACCACGCCAACGCCGTGCTCGCGCGCGGCCGCTCGTTCGGCGAAAGCCGCCTGGTCTGCAACGTCCACTGGCAGAGCGACATCCTCGAAGGCCGCTTCATGGGCGCCAGCACCGTCGCCCGCCTGCACGCCGACCCGACCTTCGAGGCGGACATGGCCGCGGCGAAGGCCGAGATCTCCGACGCACGCAGCAAAGGCCTCGCGCCCGCTCGCGATTGCGCCGCCGAAGCGACGGCCCTGCAGCAGAAGCTCGAGCGCGTGCTGTAGATCAGCGTGCTGTAGATCAGCGTGCTTTAGATCAGCGTGCTTTAGATCAGCTTGCCGTCGATCAACGCCATGCACAGGCAGCGCAAATGCCTCCGTCCATTACCCGCCCGTTCCAGAGCCGACCCTTCCAGATCCTGGTGGTGGAGGACAGCCCCGAGTACGCGCTGATCGTCCGGCAATGGCTCGAGGAGGGCGACCTGGCCCAGGTGACGCTCGCCTCCGATGCGATGCAGGGCAGGGCGGCATTCCCGACCCGCGACTGGGACCTGGTCATCACCGACATCGAGATGCCCGGCGGCAACGGGCTGGAGCTGATCCAGGAGGTCAAGGCGGCACACAGGTGGACCTGCGTGCTGGTGATGACCGGCGTGGTCAACGCCGAGTACGCGCGCACGGCCGTGCAGAACGATGCCGACGGCATGCTCTTCAAGCCCTTCGCCAAGGAGGTGTTCCTGGAGCAGGTGCGCAAGCTGGCGCAGCTCACCCGCCAGCGCCGCCAGAAGGAGCGACGATCGGTGCTGGCAGTGGGCGCGCACCCGGACGATGTCGAGATCGGCTGCGGCGGAACGCTGTCGATGCATGCGGCCAGGCAGGACGAAGTGACGATCCTCACCCTGAGCCATGGCGCACAGGGCGGCGATGCCAGGATTCGCGCGCGCGAGGCGCACGCCGCCGCCGAACTGTTGCAGGCCCGGCTGATCCTGGCCGACCTGCACGACACCATGGTGCCCGAGGGCGGCGCCAGCATCGAACTGATCGAGGAGGCGATCGCGCAGATCCAGCCGACCGACCTGTACACGCATTCCCAGCACGACACCCACCAGGACCATCGCAACACCTACCGCGCCACGATGGTCGCCGCGCGCAGCATCGCCAATGTCTATTGCTACCAGCCGCCCTCGGCCACTGTGGAATTTCGTCCCGGGCTGTTCATCGATATCAGCGACCACATGCAGCGCAAGCTCCAGGCCATCGAGGCCTACTCCAGCCAGACGGCGCTGCGCGCGTACCTGGCCCCGGACCTGATCGTGGCAACGGCACGCTACTGGGGTCGGTTCGCCGGCTACGTCATGGCCGAACCGCTGGAAGTGATCCGGCAGCGCGGTCGGTGAAGGTGTCGGCGTGAATCAGGGCAGGGGCGAACCTTCACTTGGACGCGCCGCTATGAGCGGCCTCGCGCACGAGCGCTTCAAGGCGGTCGACCAGCGCCAGCGAGCGGGCCTCGCGCGCGGCCGTCCGCGGCGCGTGCCACATCGAGAATACCTGTCCGCACTGGTCCTGAAGGTCACCGCCGGCCAGCAGCGCCAACGTTGGCGTCAACCGGTGCAGGTGACGCCGCACCTCGGCTTCGTCGTTCGCCACGATGCGTTGCCTGAGCTGCGCCAGCAGTGGCGGTGCGGACGTGGCGAACGCGTCAACCACCAACGGCACCAGCGCGGCATCTCCCAGCAGGCGCGCGGCCGACGCCAGATCCAGGTCGCCATCAGCGTCCACCGATCACCTCGCCCGGCGGCGGCAGCGCGACGGCGATGATCTCGCCGTTGCGCACCGGCTTCGACATCTCGGCCTGGCGAAACGCCAGCATGGCCTTGGACGTTGCCGAGAAGCCATCACGCAGCCCGATGGTGAAGGCACGCAGGAACTGGCCGTGGCCGAACACCACCACGCGCCCGGCCTGTTGCCACAGCCGCTCGTGAAATGCCTGCAGGCGCGCGACGAACTGCGCAAACGACTCTGCTTCAGCGCCATCCACGTGGTCGGGATCGGCGCGCTGCCAGTACTCGGCGATCATCGGCTTGCGTTCGGCGTAGCTGGTCCGGTTCGCCCGCGCCGGGGCCAGATAGGAGAACTCCTGGATCGGCCAGGTCTCCACGGCCGTCGCCGGATGGGCCTGGATCAAGGGCTGGGCGGTATCGAGGGTGCGGCGGAACGGCGACACCACGATCAGGTCCGGGGGATGCAGGATCTTCGCCACCACCTCGCGCGCCTGCTGCTCGCCCAGCGCAGTCAGGCAGATGTCGGAATGGTTGTCCGTGACCTGGCCGGCATTGGCGGTGGTTTGCCCATGTCGTATCAGCTGGACACTCAGTGGCGGCACAGCGCTTGCCATTCCGACGGGTCCAGATACTTCTCCGTCCAATAGCGGACCATGAGTATCTCCCTGAATGGCATCGGCCCGGACGGCAACGGTTTGCCCTGCAGATCGTCCATCAGCAGGCGCGGGATGTCGACTCCGGCAGCGCCCGTCAACGGCAGGCTGCCGGGGAACCTCGGGTTGATCTCCAGCAGTTTGTAATGGCCATCGCTGGCCTGCTTGAACTGGACATTGGCGACGTAACGGATGCCCACGGTGCGGGCGATGTTGGCGGCGGCCTCCATCAGTTCGGGCATGTGCAGGGTCCGTGCGGTGATCGCGATGCCCGAATCGGTACGGATCCTTTCCCGCGGAACCGCGGCGACCAGCTCGCCGCGCTGGCTCACATAGACATCGACCGAGAACTCCGGGCCCGGCAACAGTTCCTGCACCAGATAGGAATCGTCCAGCGGCAGCTCGGCCAGGTCCTGCGCGCTTTCGATCAGGGCAATACCGCGCGAGCCTGAGCCTGCACGAGGCTTGGCGAAGCAGGGAAACCGGGTGATGGCGGGCAACGTCCGTGCCGACAATTGCACGCACGACGGGACGAACGGATTCCCGGACAGGTGCGACAGCAGCGCCCACTTGTCGCGGCAGCGGTGCAGTACCTGCGCCGGCGACAACGGCACGCGCGTGCCGATCGCAGCGAAGGAGGCCTCGGCTTCGGCCACGGGGGCCAGTTCGGCATCGACCGTGGAGATCAATACCTCCACCGACTGCGCGCGGCACAGTTCGAGCAATGCCGGCACCAGTTCGGCCGACTCGCCACGGGGAATCAGGAAACGGCGCTGCGCCGGCACCAGGTACAGGCCGGGCGAATCGGGGTCCATGTCGGCGAGCAGCAGCTCGTGCTCGTCGGCCAGCGATTTCCAGACGCTGACCGCCGCAGGACCACCGGCACCGGTGACCAACACGCGCATGGATTCGTTATCCGGGAGCTGGTGCGATGGAACGCTAGCCGCTTCGTTGTGATGGTTGCCTTCACGTGTCGCGGCGTTCGCAGGCCGCATTCGACGGTTGTGGTAAACAGGCCCGACGGTCATCGCCGGATGCGTGCCCGCAGGCGATCCGGAGGCTAGGCGCATGCAGGAAGTCTGGGTTTGGGTGTGTGTGCTCGCCGTCTTCCTCGGCACCGCGCCGCAGCTGGCGGCGTTCGTCCAGTTCCTGCTGGTGGGCGTGCATGGCGTGCGCAACCACTACGCCAGATGCGCGCCGGTAACCCGGCGCATCGCCGTGCTGATTCCGGCCTGGAACGAAGGCCTGGTGATCGCCAACACGATCGAGCACATGATGTCGCTGGACTATCCGCGCGATGCGTTGCGCGTCTACGTGATCGACGACGCCAGCACCGACCAGACCCCGCAGCTCGCCCGTGACGCGGCCTTGCGCTATCCCGGCAGCGTCTTCCACCTGCGTCGCGAGAAGGGCGGGCAGGGCAAGGCGCACACGCTCAACTTCGGTCTCGCGCACGTGCTCGACAGCGACTGGATGGAGGCGGTGCTCATCACCGACGCCGACGTGGTGTTCTCGCGAGATGCGCTGAACAGGATGGTCCGCCACCTCGCCGACCCGAAAGTGGGCGCGGTCACGGCGTACATCAAGGAAGGCAGCGATCCTGGCGGATTCGTTTCGCGCTCGATCGCCTTCGAGTACATCACCGCGCAGGCGGCCTCGCGGCGCGCCCAGAACGTGATGGGCGTGATGGCCTGCGTCGCCGGCGGCGCGCAGCTGCACTCGCGCGAGAACCTGGTCGCCATCGGCGGCGCCATCGACACCTCGACGCTGGCCGAGGACACCTACACCACGTTCCTGACCGAGCTGCGTGGCCGGCGCGCGCTGTTCGACGGCAACGCGATCGTCTGGGCCGAAGAGCCCGACGCGCTGGTGAGCCTGTGGAAGCAGCGCCTGCGCTGGGCGCGCGGCAACCTGCAACTGACCTGGGCGTTCCGCCATGCCTGGTTCCGGCCGTTCTCGCACCGTGGCATTGGCGGCTGGATGTTCGGGCTGATCTGGTTCTCGACCCTGCTCACGCCGATCCTGATGCTCGCGGCCATGACCGCGTGCCTGGCCCTGTTGCTGCTTCATCATGGCTGGGCATGGCGGGCCTTCCACGTGCTATGGCTGATCAACGCCTTCGTCTATCTGTTCGTGTTGCTGTTCTCGTGCCTGATCGATGCGGCGACGGCGAAGCGGGCCTGGCTGGAAGGCATCCTCTTTCCCGGTCTGATGTCGCTGGGTCTGATGGCGCTGTCGCTCTTCCCGGACCGGGCGTACCACCTGGTGCAGTCGTTCCCGACGCTGCACGAAGCCTGGGACTGGCGCGTCTTGGTCATCGTGTTCATGTACGCCTGGGTCGGCGGTTGCATGGCCGCCGGCTGGGGCCTGTACCGGCTCGAACGCGCCGGTGCACCGGCCTGGCTGGTGCGTCCACTGCTGGCGGTGGTCGGCTATGGCCCGGTGTTGTGCGCTGTCTCGTTCGCCGCCTATGTCGCCGAGTGGCGTGGCGCGGAGCGCAGCTGGGACAAGACCGTGAAGATCGGCAAGGTGAGGCAACTGGAATGAGCGAGCCCGATACCCGCGCGGCCCGGTTTCGCACCGACCTGCAGGCCGACATCCGGCGCGAGCGACGCCTGCTGTATGCAGAGATCGCCATCCTGGCGGTGCTGGTGGGATTGGCCCTGCTGCGTCATGGCGTCTGGCCATGAGGGCCGCCATCGTGCCGCTGATGGCTGTACTTGGCGCCGCGCCATTGCTTCCCGCGGCTGCGCCTGCGGCCGCTGCCGCGCAGTGCGAGCTCGACCGCGCACAGCAACTGATGGGGCAACAACCGCAACCGACGGCGCAGATCGACACGATGCTGGACCAGTGCCGCGCGCTGGCCGCTACGGACTACCGCGTCGACCTGCTGACCGGCGTGCGTGCGCGCGACGACGGGCGTCTGAACGATGCCGCCGCCGCTTTGGCTCGGGCCCACCAGCAGGCGCCGGATGAGGTGGCGCCCGTGCTGGAGTTGGCGGTCACGCATGAATTCCAGCAACGCCCCGACAAGGCGCGCGTTCTCTACGATCAGGTCCTGCAGGCCGATCCGGGATCACGCCCGGCGCAACTCGGCCTTGCCAGGGTCGCGCGCCAGCAGTACCGCCCCGACGAGGCCGAAGCGATCTACCGCGGCCTGCTTGCCGCCGATCCGGACGATCGCCAAGCGCAGGCCGGAATGGCCATGGTGGCCCTGCAGCAGCGGCGTTACGACCTGGCCCGCGAGCGCCTGCAGCCGCTGCAGGCGGCAACTCCCGACGATCCGCAGGTGCGCGCTGGCCTGGAAGAGCTTGCGCTGGGCTGGCGCTATCGGCTTGATCTGATGGCCGGTCGCGAGGATCTGTCGGCAGGCAACTCCAACCGGCTGCTCGCCGACCTGGAAATCGCGCTCAACGCGCGTGACGTGTTCCGCGCGACCTACGTCAACAACGACCGCGAGCTGATCTCGCTCGACCCCAGGGACCTGGCCGTGCTGCCGTTGAACGCCGGCCGCGTCAGCTGGATGCGGCGCGTACCCGGGCAGTTCTTCTGGGAAGTCGCCTACGAGTACCGCCAACACGACAGCGTCCAGGACGAACAGCGCGTCGAGCTCAACGTCGGGCACCGGCTCGGCGGCCGCGTGCAGGGCTTCGCCGGCGTGCGCCAGCAGTTCGGCGCCACGCCCGCGCACGACCGGCTGTGGCACCTGGGCCTGAGCATGCCGACATCGGCCCATACCTATGCGACCGTGGTCGCGTACTTCGGCGATCCGACATTCGCGGACAAGTCGACCGCCTACGTCGCCGACCTGACCTACGAGCGCGAACGCCTGCAACTGACCGGCGGCATCGGCTACGGCACCGACCCGTCCAACTTCATTTCCCATGTGCGCGGCGTATGGCCGCTGCCGCGCCACCAGGCCATCACCTTCGGCATCGAACACCGCACGCTGGGCGACGAAACCGAAGCGATCGTGGGCTGGCGGGTGGAGTGGAAATAGCATGGCCGAGTCGCCTGCACGCCGCGAGTCGCGCCTGCGGCGCCTGACCAGCCGGATCGATCCCGCGTTGCTGATGCTGCTGGTCGGTCCGCTGATGATCTTCTTCGCCTGGGGCGTTACCTACGGTCAGATCGCCAAGGACCGCAGCCGCGCGCTGGTCGAGGGCTACCGCGAGGCCAATGGTCTCAGCCGCTCGTTTGCGGCACAGACCCAGCACCGCCTGGATGATCTCGACCGGGTCGCGCGCGTGATCCGGCAGGCCTACGTCGCCGGCAAACCGGAAGTCGACATCCGCCGGCTGCTGCAAGGCGCCGGATATGTCAGGCCGCAGGACATGACGGTGGGCATAGTAGATGCCGCCTACCGGACCGTCGCGGGCACGGTCCCGATGGATCGTGGCTGGCTGTCGACGGTGTTGCCGTGGACAGCGGAAGTGGTTGACCGGCCGCAGGTGTCCAAGCCACTGCTGGCTCACGCCGGGCGTCCGGACATGCTCATGTTCAGCCGTCCGGTCCGACAGCCCGATGGCGCCCTGTCCGGTGCCGTGATCGTCAGCGTCCGCCCGGAACAGCTCCTCACCAACCTGCGCAGGCTCAACGTCGGCCCCATGTCCCGCCAGTTTGGAACGGTCGAACTGGGGCCGCGCGACATCGCCGCCATCCTCGGCCTGGACGGACGCGTGCGGGCGGTGCTGGTGGGGGGCAAGCCGATCCCATCGAGCCGCTGGCCGACGACACCGGTCATCTACCGGCTCAAGGACGGCACCATCCAGCAGATCTCGCAGCCGGCGGTGGATGCCGTGCCGAGGCTATGGTCCGGCGGCTACCTGGGCGACTACCAGCTGATCATCGTCGTCGGCATTTCCCGCCAGGACGCGTTGCGCGAGTTCGAGCGGCACCGGCGCATCTATCTCATTGGAACGACGGCGTTCACGCTGGGCGTGGGCATGCTGACCATCCTGGCGGCGGTGCTGGCCAGGCGCCAGAAGCGGACGTTGCAGCGGCTGGTCGCAAGCGAACGACAAGCCAATGAATTCAAGTCCGAATTCCTGGCCAGGATCTCGCATGACCTGCGCACGCCGCTCAACGGCATCCTGGGCTTCTCGGAACTGGTCAAGACCACCGCCGGTGAAGCCGATCAGCGCCAGTACGGTGAATACATCCACGACAGCGCCGGCCATCTGCTGGATCTGGTCAACATGATCCTGGACCTGACCAAGATCAAGCACGGAAAGCTGCAGCTGCAACTGGGCGAAGCCGACCTGCGCCAGCTCGCGACGAGCGTATCGAGGACCCACGCGATCGTCGCGACACGCAAAGGGCTCGAGTATCGCCTCGACATTGCCGCCGGCTTTCCCGCAAAGGTGATCTGCGACGGCGTGCGAATGCGCGAAGTCATGAACAACCTGCTGCACAACGCCATCAAGTTCACCAACGCCGGTCGCGTCGCCCTGGACCTGTACGCCGAGGGTGACCGTGCCATGGTCCGCGTGTCCGATACCGGCATCGGCATGAGCGACACAGTCAAAAGCCATCTGTTCGAGCCTTTCAGCGAGGGGCGCGACGAGGCCTCCATGGCCCAGGCCGGCGCCGGACTGGGCCTGGCGTTCTCCAGGGAGCTGATCGCCCTGCACGGCGGCGGTATCGATGTGGTGTCGGAGCAGGGCGAAGGCACCGCGGTCACGTTCTGGATCCCGCTTCGCGGGCCTGGCACAGGCGATGCCAGCGGCGCTGCGCAAGCGGCAACCATCGAGGGCACAAGCCATGCCGAACGTCCTGATAGTCGATGACGACCTGGTCAACCGGAAGCTGGCCCGCGCCATTCTCGAGCGCGCAGGCTGGACGACGGTGGAATGCGAAAATGGCGCTTCCGCGCTGGAGTGCTTCCAGCGCGAGCACTTCGACGCGGTGCTGCTCGACATCGGCCTGCCCGGCATGAACGGACGCGAGGTCTGCCAAGCCTTGCGGCAGCAACAGCGCGGGCCGCTGCGGATCGTCGCCTACACCGCATCCGTGCTGCCCGAAGAGATGGAGACCCTGGTCGAGAACGGCTTCGACGACGTCCTGCAAAAGCCGGTCAGCATCGGCGCGGTGGAGGCAGCGTTCAAAACCGCCTGAGCGCCTGCCGCCGCAGGGGAGTCGCCCACGTGGACGTCGCCCTCATGCACTAACATGGTGCAATGTCCGCGCCCGCCCCGACTGGTTCCAATCGGCCCGACCTCGACCGGCCCGACCTCGACGGCCTGACCACGCCGCTGGCGTGGAGCGACGAGGAAGGCGCGATCGTCGGCTGCAATGCCGCCTTCTCGCGCTGGCTCGGGGTCAGCGCCCGCCGGCTCGTGGCCTGGCCGCTGGCCGGCCTGGACGGCGGCGACGGCCATCTCGCCCACGCCATGCGCCGCCTGGATGCGGCCGCCGATGCGCCCCTGCGCCTGCGCCGTAGCCGGCTGCGCTTCGCCGATGGTGACGAATGCTTCGCCGATGTCTGGCTCAGTCGCCGCGAAGACGGCGGCTGGCTGCTCGAAGCGCATCCGGTCGACGAGTTTCCCGGCGACGACCCGGCACTGCTGCTGCCGTCGGCGCTGTCGGCATCGCTCAAGGGACTGGCACACGAACTGCGCAATCCGCTTGCCGGCCTCAAGGGCGCGGCGCAGTTGCTGGCGCGGCGCATCGATGCAGACACCGGCAACAGCAGCGGCGATGCCGGCGAGCTGGTGGCGCTGGTCGGCAGCGAAGTCGAGCGGCTGACCGCCCTGGTGGACCAGCTGCTCACGCCGGCGCCACCGCGTCCGCACGCGCCGCTCAACATCCACGCCGTGCTCGAGCGCGTGCTGCGCCTGGCCGAAAGCGACGCCGGCTGGGCCGTACGCCTGGTGCGCGACTACGACCCAAGCCTGCCCGAGCTCGGCGGCGACCCCGATCGCCTGGTGCAGGCGGTCTGGAACCTGGTGCGCAACGCGATCGAAGCCGGCGCCGCCAACATCACCCTGCGCACGCGCGCCGAGCATGCGGTGCGGATCGGCGATGCCGTGCATCCGATCGCGATGCGGCTGGAGATCGTCGACGACGGCCGCGGTGTTCCCGAGGAGCTGGCCGAACAGCTGTTCCTGCCACTGGTCTCCGGCCGTGCCGAAGGCAGCGGTCTCGGCCTGGCGCTGGCGCAACAGGTCGCGCGCGAGCACCGCGGTTCGCTGGCCTACCGCTCGCGACCGGGCCACACCGTGTTCACGCTGCTGTTGCCGCTGCAGATCGAGGAAGAGGTGGGCGCGTGAAAAGGATCTGGGTGGTCGACGACGACCGTGGCGTGCGCTTCGTGCTCGCCACCGCACTGCGCGAGGGCGGCTATACGGTCGACGGATTCGAGAACACCGCCGATGCCCTGGCCGCGCTGGCCGAACGCGGCGCACCGGACCTGCTGTTCACCGATGTGCGCATGCCCGGCGACGATGGCCTGGTGCTGCTCGAGCGCCTCAAGGCGCAGGTGCCGCAGCTCCCGGTGATCGTGATGAGCGCCTACACCGATGTCGCCAGCACCGCCGGTGCCTTCCGCGGCGGCGCGCATGAGTTCCTGTCCAAGCCCTTCGACCTCGATGAAGCCGTGGCGCTGGCCGCGCGCACGCTCGCCGCGGTGGGCGAGGCGGCCGCGCCAGCGCAGGCCGAATTGCCCAAGGACGACGCGCTGATCGGCGACACGCCGGCGATGCGCACGCTGTTCCGCGCGATCGGCCGCCTCGCGCAGGCGCCGCTGTCGGTGCTGATCACCGGCGAGACCGGCACCGGCAAGGAGCTGGTGGCGCGCGCGCTGCACCGCGAGTCCCCGCGCGCCGAGCACCCCTTCGTCGCGCTGAACACCGCGGCGATCCCGTCGGAGCTTCTGGAAAGCGAACTGTTCGGCCACGAGGCCGGCGCTTTCACCGGCGCCCAGCGCCGCCATACCGGACGCTTCGAACAGGCCCATCGCGGCACGCTGTTCCTCGACGAAATCGGCGACATGCCGCTGCCGCTGCAGACGCGGTTGCTGCGCGTGCTGGCCGAGGGCGAATTCTTTCGTGTCGGCGGGCGCGAGCTGATCCGCGTCGATGTCCGCGTGATCGCCGCCACCCACCAGGATCTGGAAGCGCTGGTGGCCGATGGCCGCTTCCGCGCCGACCTGCTGCATCGGCTTGATGTCGTGCGCCTGCACCTGCCGCCGCTGCGCGAGCGGCGCGAGGACATCCCGCGCCTGGCCGAACGCTTCCTGGCGTCGGCCGCCGCGCGATTCGATGCGCCGGCCAAGCGACTGGCCAAGCCGGCGCTCGAGCGCATGCTCGGCTACGACTGGCCCGGCAACGTGCGCCAGCTGGAAAACCTGTGCTGGCGCCTGGCCGCACTCGCGCCGGGCGAGACCATCGCGCGCGCCGACCTGGACGAGGCACTTGCCGCCACGCCGGGCAAGGACAGCGGCAACCGCGACGACGATGATTGGGACACCCGGCTTGCGGCATGGGCGCGTGCGCAACTCACGCTCGGCAGCGACGACATCCACGCACAGGCTCGCGAGCGTTTCGAACGCGCCCTGTTCGAGGCAGCGCTGGAGCACACCGGCGGTCGCCGCACCGAAGCGGCTGCGCGCCTGGGCCTGGGCCGCAACACGCTGACGCGCAAACTTGGCCCCGGACGGCGTCGAACCTGACCCCGCGCCGCAACGGACCGGTCGTGATCGCCACGACCGAAGCTGCGAAGCTTCAATGACGCGTACGGCTGGGTTTGCGAGCTTGGCGTGAACACCGGCCGGGGCGTCTTTCACCGCTGGATGACCGGCGCGCAGCTAGGCTGCGTGACGATCTGGCTTTGCATAGGGGCCTGCTGCCAGTCCCCGTCCAAACAACATGGAGAAGTCGATGAACACCACGTTGAACACCCTGCTCGCCGCCGCCGTCGTGGTGGCCGTGACCGCCTGCAGTTCCACGCCGAAGACGAAGGCGCCCGCCGCGCCGACCGCGGTGTCGACCGCCAGGGCCGCCACGGTCAACCTCGCATCGGCGTCGGCCAGCCTGGTCAGCGGCAAGCTCAGCGTGGTGCCGATGGGCGATGGCGTGCACCTCACCGGTGAGGTCGGCGGGTTCGCGCCCAACAGCACGCACGCCATCCACATCCACGAGAAGGGCGACTGCAGCGCCGCCGATGCCAGCAGCGCTGGCGGCCATTTCAATCCGGCCGGTTCGCCGCACGGCAAGGTCGACAGCAGCGCGCACCACGGCGGCGACATGAACAACATCGTTGCCGACGGCGAAGGCGTGGCCAGGGTCGACGTGCACGCCAGTGGCGTCACCCTCGGCGGTGGCGCGGCCAACGATGTCGCCGGCAAGGCGGTGATCGTCCACGCCAGCGCCGACGACTACAAGACGCAGCCCACCGGCAACGCAGGCGGCCGCGTCGCCTGCGGCGTCATCACCGTCACCCAGTAACGCCACCGTGTCCGACCACCCGGCGCAGGCGCCGCTGCGCATACGCGCTGCCAATGCCCACGACCGCGACCTGCTCGCGCAGTGGGCGCTGGCGATGGCGCTGGAAACCGAGCACAAGCAGCTGGATCCGGCGACCGTGCTCGCCGGCGTCGAAGCGGCGATCGACGATCCTGCCAAGGCGCGCTATTTCGTCGCCGTCCGCGAGGCCACCGTCGCCGGCCGCGAAACCATCTCCAGCGCGGCCGGCACGCTGATGCTCACGCGCGAATGGAGCGACTGGCGCAACGGTGACTGGTGGTGGATCCAGAGCGTGTACGTCGCCCCCGTGCATCGGCGACAGGGCGTGTTCGCCGCGCTGTACCGCCACGTCGAGTCGCTGGCGCGTGCCACCCCCGGCGTGGTTGGCCTGCGTCTGTACGTCGAACGCGACAATGCCCAGGCCCATCGCACCTACCAGTCGCTGGGCATGGTCGATGCCGGCTACGCGATCTACGAAGCGGAGTTCCCGACCTGACGAGTTCGGAAGGCAGTCATCGCCACCCCCGGTGATTGTCCCTACAATCAGGAGATGGATTACCAGCTCGTCATCAAGTTCTGGCGCAAGTCCCTGGCCGACGAAACCTTCCTTGCAACCATCGAGGGCGAGTTGAAGCAGGCCTTGGGCGACTCTGCCGAGCTTGACGGCTATGACGTCAGCAAGAACGAGATCAACCTCTTCATGGTGACCGCCGACCCGCGACAGTCGTTCCGCCGCGCCAGGGAGGTTCTGCAGCGCATGGGACTGGTGCAGGGCGTTTCCAGCGCATACCGCCTCGTCGGCGGCGCGCGTTTCACCTCACTGTGGCCGCTGCGCTCCACGCGCAAGTTCACGTTGCCCTAGGGTCGACAGCTGCGCGGATGCATCTGCGCCGGCGCAACGCTCAATCCAGCGCTTCGCGCGCCTGTTCGCCCGCGCAATGCACGAAGTTGACCGGTACGCCGTGCGCGCCCAGCACCGCGGCGATCTGGCGCTGGCGCGACTGGAAATGCTGGTGCAGCCGTTCAAGCTTGTCGCGGCACTCGGGCGTCTCGCAGGGGGCCTCGGTGGCATAGCGCGCCTTCCACGCACGCGGTTCGAACAACGCGATGCGTGCCTCGCCGTTGGCGTAGTGCACCAGCGGCTCCGGTGGCGCATCCAGCCAGTGCTCGCCTTCGGGCTCCAGCAGGGCGGTTTCCAGCAGCGGCCACAGCGGCCCCAGGCCGGCGTGGTCGTACTGCATCGCCATCATCGCGGTGAGGTCGTGCACGGTGAGGTAGCGCGCATGTTCGACCTGCAGGCCGAAGGCCTCCTGTGCCGCCAGCGCGGTCGCCGCGCCGGCCATGCCGCGCTCGAGCAGTTCGCGCTCGAAGGCGTCGCCGACCCGGGTGGCGATGTCGGGATCGCCGCCGAGCACGAACGGCACAAGCCGCAGCGGGCCGCCGGCGAAATCCGGCGACGGCGTCAGCGCACCAGGCAGCTGCGCGTCGTGCGCGCCGAAGGCAATGATCCGGCCGCCGGCCTGCGCCGCCGAACGCGGTGCCCGCGCGGCCAGCTGGTCGAGTTCCTGGTGCAGGGGCCAGCCCGGCCGCAGCAACTCGACCGGGTCGTAATGGGCGCCGACGGTCACCAGCTCCAGCGCGGCCGCCTCGGGCGCGAAGCCCGCCAGGTCATGCGCGACCAGCTCGGCGAGGGCACCGACCTCGACCTGCGCCAGGGCCTGGCGCGACACCGGGGCATCGCCGCGCAACTCGAGCGCCAGCGCGCCGAGCACGTGCAGGGTAGTGGTGGGGACAGCGGGGGCGGGGCCGGGAAGACTCATGGATACGGTGGCGTTTGGTCGCACGCGAAGGCGGCGCTACACTGCGGACATTATGCCCGTGGCGCCGTTAAGGCCCGGGTGTTCATCCCCCTTCAGCCATTCTGCGTGAGGTGTTAACGATGCGTCCTGCCCGTCCCGTTGCCGTGCTCGGTGGCGTCCGTATCCCGTTCTGCCGCCAGAACACGGCCTATGCGGACGTTGGCAACCTGGGCATGTCGGTACGCACCCTGGGCGCGCTGGTCGAGAAGTACGGCCTGCATGGCCAGCAGCTGGGCGAAGTGGCGATGGGAGCGGTGATCAAGCACTCCAGCGACTGGAACCTCGGCCGCGAGGCGGCGCTGTCGTCCGGCCTGTCGCCGCTGACCCCGGGCATCACCCTGCAGCGCGCCTGCGGCACCTCGCTCGACTCGATCGTGCACATCGGCAACAAGATCGCCGCCGGCCAGATCGAGGTCGGCATCGGCGGCGGCTCGGACACCACCTCCGACGTGCCGATCGTCTACGGCCAGAAGCTGCGCCGTCGCCTGCTCGAGGCTGCCCGCGCCAAGACGCCGCGCGACAAGCTGGCCGCGTTCAAGGGTTTCCATTTCCGCGAACTCAAGCCCGAGTTTCCGGGCGTGGCCGAGCCGCGCACCGGCAAGTCGATGGGCGACCACTGCGAGGACATGGCCAAGCAGTGGAACATCTCGCGCGATTCGCAGGACGAATGGGCGCTGTCGTCGCACCAGAAGCTTGCCGCCGCCTACGAGCGCGGTTTCTTCGACGACCTGGTGGTGAGTTTCCGCGGCGTCTCGCGCGACAACATCCTGCGTCCCGACAGCACCCTGGAGAAGCTGGCCTCGCTCAAGCCGGCCTTCGACAAGACCTCCGGCCGCGGCACCCTGACCGCTGCCAACTCCACCCCGCTGACCGATGGCGCCTCCGCGTGCCTGCTGGCCTCCGAGGAATGGGCGCGCTCGCACGGCCATGAAGTGCTGTGCTACCTGCGCGACGCGCATGTGGGCGCGGTCGACTTCGTCCATGGCGAGGGCCTGCTGATGGCGCCGACCGTGGCCGTGCCGGAGATGCTCAAGCGCAACGGCCTGACCCTGCAGGACTTCGACTTCTACGAGATCCACGAAGCCTTTGCCGCGCAGGTGCTGTGCACGCTGCGCGCGTGGGAGAGCGAGGAGTACTGCCGCAACCGCCTCGGCCTGGACGCGCCGATGGGTCGCATCGACGTAGCGAAGATCAACCCGAACGGTTCTTCGCTGGCCGCCGGCCATCCGTTTGCCGCGACCGGCGCGCGCATCGTGGCCACCGCGGCCAAGGAGCTCAAGCAGCGCGGTGGCGGCCGTTGCCTGGTGTCGATCTGCACCGCCGGCGGCATGGGCGTGGTCGCCATCCTCGAGCGTTGAGGCGCATCCGGGGCTGCCGGCTCACATCCCCGTAGCCCGGGTAAGCGAAGCGCACCCGGGGGCTGGTGCGTCCCGGATGCGGCCTTTGGCCTTATCCGGGCT
Source organism: Lysobacter sp. S4-A87 (assembly GCF_022637455.1). Taxonomy (NCBI): domain Bacteria; kingdom Pseudomonadati; phylum Pseudomonadota; class Gammaproteobacteria; order Lysobacterales; family Lysobacteraceae; genus Lysobacter; species Lysobacter sp. S4-A87. The sequence continues at coordinate 2,282,297 of NZ_CP093341.1, read as the reverse complement.
ACGGCTCAACCGCGCAATCGCGGCACGCCGTGTTCGTTGCGCTCCTCGACCACGGCCTGGTCGAAGATCTTCTGGCGCAGGTCGCGCCCGGGAAGTTCCTGGGTCGCCGCACCGCGCGCGGCGTTCAATGCGTTGGCATAGCAAAGGCGCGCAAGCTTCTCGTCGCCGGCCTGGCTGAAGCCGTGCCCGAGCTCTTCCCATGCTTCGCTGTTGGCGCCCTGCGCCAGCGCGCGATGCAGATAGGTCTCCGCCTGTGGCCACTGGCCCTGCGCGCGTGCCAGGCGAGCGAGCGTCAACAGCAGCGCCGGGCTTGCCGGATGCGCCTCCAGCCAGCGCTCGGCATTGCCGCGGCGGGCATCGAGGCGACCGATGGCCAGCCGCCCATACAGGCCAGCCAGTGACTCGTCCCAGCGCGCATCGAGGGCCTGCTCGATGCTCCTGGCCGCAGCTTCGTCCCAGCGCAGCGCCGCGGCGCGTTCGGCGTAGGCGGCAACGGCAGCCGGATCGCTGCGCAGCGGCTTGGGCAGTGCTTCCCAGCGATCGGCCAGGACGTTGGCATCGCCGGCTTCGCGCAGCGAGGCCGCGCCCCATTGCGCCTCCAGCGCTGACAGCCGATCGGCCGGCCAGACCTGCTGCTGGCGCAACGCACCGAGCAGCCCGTAGGCCTCGCCGCTGCGACCAAGGGCTACCAGCGCCTGTGCGCGCAAGGCCAGGCCACGCGGCGGAAGCGGCGTCGCCGTTGCCGCATCGAGTGCCGCCAGTGCATCGGCGGGACGGCCGCGCTCCAGTGCAAGTTCGGCACCGGCCAGGGCGCGGGTGGTGGCGTGTCCAGCGTCGAGTGCGGCCAGGTGGCGTTGCGCGGACGTGTCGTCGCCGCGCGCTGCCGCGGCCCGCGCGGCACCGGCATGCGCGAGCGCGCGCACGTCGGCCTGCGCGGAGGCCTGGTCGAGCAGTTTCTCGGCACGGGTCCACTGGCCCTGATCGAGCGCGGACAGGCCGTCGATCAGCTGCGCGCGCGCCTGGCGCTTGCGGTGCCGTCGCATCGCCGCGAACGGCAGGCTGAGCAGTTTCCACAGCAGCCACAGTCCGGCCGACACCAGCAACAGCAACGCCACGCCCTTGGGTACGTTGGTGATGTAGTCGTTGCCGCCGTAACGCACCAGCACGTAGCCCGGATCCTGCAGCAGTACCTGTGCAACCAGCGCGCCGGCCAGCGCCAGCACGATCCAGAACAGCAGGTTGCGGAAGATGTTCATGGGCGCGTGGCTCCTGGGCGTCCGTCAGTCCGCGCGCATCTGGCGCAGTTGCTGCAGTGTGCTGCCGAGTGTCGGAAGCGTCAGTGAAAGGGGTTGCTGCGCCAGCGCCTGCATGCGCGCGCGTTGCTTCTGCAACGACGGCGAGTCCGGCCACAGTCGCGTCAGCCAGCCCTCGGCGCGCTGCAGTGCGGCGCGGAAGCCGGCCTGGTCGCGACGCTCGGCGCAGGCGCGCGCGAGCGAGATTTCCAGTTGCAGTCCCGCCATCGCGGCAACCCGGTCGGAAGCCTGCACCGCGACCATGCGGTCACTGGGGTGCACATCGATCAGGGTGGCGAACGCGCGACGCCACCACGGCGCCTCGGGCTGCGCCTGCGTGGTGGATTCGACCGGCGCGATCATCGCCGTCTGCGCCAGCGCATCAAGGTCGGCCATGGCCTGCACGCGCGGTTCGATGCCCAGTGCTTCCAGGCCGGCGCGCTCCTGCTGCAGTGTCTGGCGCAGGCTCAGGTAGGCAGGGTCGTCGACGCCGTCGAGCACGTGACCGGCCAGCGCGTACGCGCGTCGCGCGCCGTCGAGGTCGCCGGCAATCAGCAGGCGTTGCTGGCCGAGGCTGAGCAGCAGCTCGGTCTCGTCCAGTCGCAACGCCTGCTCGCCGTGACGGTCGGGATCGGCCAGCTTGGAAACGGTGTCCTCGAGCAGTGCCGCGCGCTGGCCGATACCGAGCAGTTCGTCGCGCAGCACGCGGTTGGTCGCGTCGGCCTGCTGCAGGCGCTGGACCTGTGCGCGCTGGTCGCGGCGGATCGAATCGATGCGGCCATCGAGCGCGTCCAGGCGTTGCCCGGCATCGCTGGCCTGCTCACGATCGCGTTCGAGCTTGGCCTGCCACTGCATCCAGCCGTAACCACCGGCGCCGGCGACCACCGCCAGCAGTACCAGCCACAGCCAGCCGCGCGATCGACGCGGAGCCGAAGAGGCAGGGACGGGCGCAGGGGTGGATTCAGGCGTGGTGGACACGGCAAGGGTCAGGTCGGAAGGGACGCCGTCATGCTACCGGATGCGATGCGCGTCACGGACGGTCGTTCAGGCGCGCCTTTGTCGCGTTTGCCGGCCCTGCCCGTTGATTGGCGCCGCGGCCAGCAGGTCCTGCGGACGTGCGCTGCGGGCGACGGCCACGTCGGCGAAGCCCTGTTGCCGGGCCAGCCCTGCCAGTCGTTCGCTGGCGGCAACGACAGACGATTGCAGCAGCCGTTCGCGCGCCGGCGCAGGCAATGCATTGAGAATGGTCTCAATGGCGTCCCCGCTCGACAGCGCGACCACGCTGGGCGCGGCCAGTGCAAGCAGTTGGTTCACCGCACGCGTTGACGGCGTGATCGCGACACGATCGTAGACATCGGCCCGCAGCACCCGCGCCCCGCGGGCCTGCAACGCCGGCACGAGCACGCCGCGGCCGCCCGGTGCGCTGATGAATCCCAGTGCGCTCCCGGCGAGGTCCTGCAATCCCGGCAACGCCAGCAGCCCCTCGCTGTCCATCCTCGTCGGCGCCGCGACATCGGCCACTCCCGCACGGCGCAATGCCGCCGCGGTGCCGGCGCCAACCGCGAACCATTGCTGCCCCGGCCGGGCATGCAGCGCCTGCAGCGACCGCGCCGCACGCACCGCCGTCGGGCTTGTGACCACGACGCGCGTTGCCTGCGTGGCGATGCGCAATGCCTCGCGGGTGGCCTCGTCGTCGCGCAGGCGCAGTTGCCACGGCGAAAGTGCGACGAATCCGGCACCCACGCGCGCGGCGGCGCGACGCAAGGCCGCATGCTCGCCACGCGGACGCAGCGAGATCACGTACCATCCGGGCGGCGCAGGGGTTGGCATGGCACCAGCATAGCCGTCCCGCCCGCGTCCCCCATCGCTTCCACGCACGCCGGATGAACCCGAACACCCTCTCCCCCGAACAGGATTACGACCACGCCGCTGCCCTGGAGCGTCTGCAACACCACTACCAGTCGATGCCGCCGGTCGCGGCGATGGACGTGCGAGTTGCGGCCTACGACGGTCAACGCCTCTGTCTGCATGCGCCGTTGTCGCGACACGTCAATGACAAGGGCTGCGCCTTCGGCGGCAGCCTGGCCTCGATGATGACGCTGGCGTCCTGGGGCGTGGTCTCGCTGCACATCGAGGCGGCCGGCCTGGAAGCCGAGGTTTTCGTCGCCGACAGCCAGATCCGCTACCTGGCGCCCCTGTTCGCCGATCTGGACGTGCAGGCCGAACTGGCCGCGGATTCGAACTGGCCCGGCTTCATCGCCACCCTGCGCGAGCGCGGGCGTGCCCGCACCGGCCTGGTGGCGCGGGCGATGTTGCCGGACGGCGCCATCGCCACCGAGTTCACCGCCCGCTATGTCGCGATCCTGAAGCAACCCCCGCGGGCGTGATCGGGGCCGCGGCGAAATGCCGCGGTTTGCCCTTAGGATGGCGTCGGCACCCGGGGGAACTGTCTTAATGCGCCGTCTGACCCAACTGATGAACCTGGCCCTGCTCCTGGGCCTGCTGACGGTCGCCGGCAGCGCCGCGGCCAGTCGCAAGTCCGATACGCTCGAGCGCAACCAGTACGCTTGGGCCGGTGCGATCCGCTGGGGCGATTTCGACGCTGCCCTGACCCTGGTCGACCCGACGTACCTTGCCGAGCACCCGGTCAGCGAGATCGAGCTGGCCCGTTACGAGCAGGTCCAGATCACCGCCTACCGCGACCGCGGCAGCAGCGTCGACCTGAAGGCCGGGGTTGCCGTGCGCGAAGTCGAGATCGCCGTGGTCAACCGCCACACCCAGGCCGAGCGCACCGTGCGCTACCGCGAACAATGGCGCTGGGACGATGAAGCCAAGAACTGGTGGGCCACCGGCGGCCTGCCGGACCTCTGGGAAGGGCAGTAACCGTCGTCGGCGGGAAACCGGACGACGCCGGACCGCGGGCCAACGCCTGGCCTGCAGCCTGCCAGAGCCCGCAGGCAGGCCGCCACGCCGCGAATTTTGCGCCGCCGCCGGCACTGGGAGACAATCCCGCCCCCGTTTCAGCTGCCGTGATGCCGTGACCTTCCAAGAACTGCTGGCCTTCGCCGAGCGCCACCCCTACCTGTCGCTGGCGCTGGTCGGCCTGACGATCGCGATCATCTACACCGAGATCGCGCGCCTGTTCCGCGGCTACAAGGCGCTGCGTCCGGCCGAGCTGACCGGCCTGATCAACCGCGACAACGCACTGGTCATCGACCTGTCGGCGAGCAACGACTTCGAGAAGGGCCACATCGCCGGCAGCAAGTCGGTGCAGCCCAGCCAGTTCGATCCGGAGAACAAGCTGCTGGCCAACGCCAAGGATTTGCCGGTCGTGGTGGTGTGCCGTACCGGCCAGGGCTCGGCCGATGCCGCCAAGCGCCTGAAGAAGGCCGGTTTTACCAAGGTTTTCTGGCTCGACGGTGGCATTGCGGCATGGCAACAGGCCGACCTGCCGCTGGTGAAGGGTCGCGCCTGAGCTAGCCGGCTGGCGCCGCGAAAGAAGTTTCACGGGCGGGCTTGATAGCCGTCCCGGCGCCCCAAACACAACCCTTGGGGATTGAATGGGGAAGGCGATGACGGCTTGCCGCAGACACTTCACCTCGCGCAATCTGAACAGCCGGCCGCACCGAGGGTGCGTGCCATAATCGACCACTTTCCGCATTAATTGTCTGGAGTTACGAGATGTCCGAAGAAAACGTCAACGGCGGCGCAGCGTCTGCCGAAGCCAACGGCCCGGCATTCACCGTCGAGAAGATCTACGCCAAGGACGTCTCCTTCGAGGTCCCCGGTGCACCGGCCGTGTTCAACGAGCAGGCCCAGCCGCAGCTGCAGATGAACCTCAACCAGAGCGTGCAGCGCCTCAACGAGAACGCGTTTGAAGTCGTGCTCGGCATCACCCTGACCTGCAACGCCGGCGACAAGACCATGTACGTGGCCGAAGTGAAGCAGGCCGGCGTGTTCGGCCTGGCCGGATTCGACGCCCAGACCCTCGACGGCATGCTCGGCACCCATTGCCCGAACGTGCTGTACCCGTACGCGCGCCAGCTGATCAGCGAGCTGATCCAGACCGGTGGTTTCCCGCCGTTCTACCTGCAGCCGATCAACTTCGAAGCGCTGTACGCCGAAGGCCTGCGCCAGCGCGCCGCCCAGCAGGGTGGTGAGGCCGGCCTGGCCGACGCCGAGACCGCCGGCAACGCCTGATCGCGACCGCGGCATGGAGGCGAACGCACTGCCCACCGTCGCGGTTCTGGGAGCGGGCTCCTGGGGCACCGCCCTGGCGGCCCTGATCGCACGGCACGGTCATCCGACCGTGCTGTGGGGCCGTGACGCCGACGGCGTCGCGGCCATCGACGGCACCCACGGAAACCCGCGCTACCTGCCGGGCATCGCCCTGCCCGAATCGCTGCGCGCAACCACCGACCTGGCTGCCTCCCTGAAGGGAGCCGACCTGGTGCTGGTGGTGGTGCCGTCGCACGCGTTCGCCGAAACGCTGCGCAAGCTCGCACCGCACCGACCGGCCCACGCCGGCGTGGCCTGGGCGACCAAGGGCTTCGAACCCGGCAGCGGCCGCTTCCTGCACGAAGTCGCCGAGGATGTGCTCGGTGCCGACGTGCCCCTGGCAGTGGTGACTGGCCCGTCGTTCGCCAAGGAAGTCGCGCAGGGATTGCCGACTGCACTGACCGTGCACGGCAGCCACGCCGACTTTGCCCAGGAGGTCGCCGATGCACTGCATGGCCCGGCCTTCCGTGCCTACACCGGCAACGACATGCTCGGTGCCGAGCTCGGCGGCGCAATGAAGAACGTGCTGGCCGTGGCAACCGGAGTCGCCGATGGCATGCAGCTCGGCCTCAACGCGCGCGCCGGCCTGATCACGCGCGGCCTCAACGAAATGCTGCGCCTCAACCACGCCATCGGCGGCAAGGCCGAGACCCTGATGGGTCTGGCGGGCCTGGGCGACCTGGTGCTCACCTGCACCGGCGACCTGTCGCGCAATCGCCGTCTGGGCCTGGCCCTCGGCCGTGGCCAATCGATTGCCGATGCCGTGCGCGAGATCGGCCAGGTGGTCGAGTCGGTGCAGACTGCCGACGAAGTCATGCGCCAGGCCGAGCGCCATGGCGTGGAATTGCCGATCTCCAGCGCCGTGCAGGCAGTGCTGCATGGCGAGATCACGCCGGCCGAAGGCCTGCGCCTGCTGCTCTCGCGCGAACAGAAGCCCGAGTACCCGCGCGACCTGTTCGGCTGATTGCGCCGCGTCGCGGAGGCACAAAAAAACCCGGCCTGAGCCGGGTTTTTTCTTCTGCGGCGCCTGGCTTAGAAGCTTGCGCGCATGCCCGCCGTGACCTGCGAGAACTCATCGCCCAGCTCGGCTTCACCGACGATGCCCCAGACCGGCGTCAGGTGGTACTGCAGGCCGAGCGTGGCGCTGAAGGCGCTGTCGTAGACGTCGCCATCGGTGTAGTTGCCCTTGGCCCAGATGTCGACGTTGTTGGCGATCAGATGGCGCACGCCCACCGCGACGCGGAAATCGTCGCCTTCCTGGCTGCCTTCGCCGTCGTCCTCGACGTCGATCTCGGTGCTGAGGTAGCTCAGCTCGGTGATCAGGTCGGTGCGCTGCGACAGACTGTGGTGATAGCCCAGGCCGACAATCGCCTGGCTCATGTCGATGCCGGCGTCGCCGAGGTCGCCGATGATCGGCGCCGACACGCCGACGTCGTCGTCGCCCATGCGGTAGCTGCCGAACACATGGAACGAGTCGCCCAGTGCGGCCGAACCGCCGACGAAGAACCCACCGGCCTCGACGTCATCGATGCGGAAGCCTTCGATCTGCGGCAGTTCCTGGTTCAGCTGCGCGTAGCCGCCTTCGATGTAGGTGTAGCTGTGGCCGTCGGCACTGGCCGCGAACGGTGCGGCGGCGAGCGCAAGCGCCAGGATCAGTTGATTCTTCATGGTGTCCTTCTGATGGAATCCGGCCCGCTGCATGCGGGGTCGCGGCATTATCGCGGAACTTCACGAATTCGTAACAATCTGTCTTTGCCCTGCGGCCCGAACTGCAATGCCGGTCGCAGTTGCGCGCGGCACCGCGACGCGCGCAAAAAAAGAAGCCCGGCTGGGTAGCCGGGCTTCCAGGTCGCGATGTGGGGGAGAGAGAGCAATCGCGATGAAACACACTTCGCCGTGTTCCTCCCGCTGGGCAGGAGGAACACGGGTGCAACCTACACGGGTGCCACTTAGAAGCTGATGCGCGGACCGACGAAGTACGAGGTGTAGCCGTCGACGAACTTGACTTCACCGTTGACGCCCCAGGTCTGGTTGAACTTCACCTGGGCGCCGAGACGGCCGTAGAACTCGCCGTCAACGCGTTCGTAGTCCTCGTAACCGGCCAGCGCGTAGCCTTCGATGTTCGGCGTGAGCGCAGCGCGCACACCGGCTTCAACGTTCCAGCCGTCGGCATCGTTGCCGCCGAAATTCAGGCCGCCGACCGAGTAACCATCGGTTTCAGCCTTCTGGTAACCGACGCGGGTCAGCAGGTCGACCTGCGAGTTGAGCTCGTGGTTGTAGCCGATGCCGACGTTCCACTGGTCGACGTCGATGCCGTCAACGCGGCCGAGCACGGTGTTGAAGTCGTCGGTCTTCTGGCCGCTGTAGCCGCCGAAGATGTGGAAATTCGGCGCGATGGCGGCCGAACCGTTGATGGCCCAGCCATCGGAGTCGAGGGAGCTGTTGTCTGCCGACGTGGCGGCGTAGCCAGCCTCGACGTAGGTGTACGACACGCCTTCGGCAGCCGAAGCGGCGAGCGGGGCGGCAGCGAGCAGGGTCAGGGCGGCAAGCAGGGAACGCTTCATAAGGTCTCAGCCTCGTTATGGTTTTGGATCCGGCGCCGCACTCTCGACATCAGAGTCATTCGGGGGAAACGTTTCCGGCACCGGTGGCGACAGTATCCAGACGTAACCGAAATTTAACCTGAATACTAAACTCAGGCGTGCAGGAACTAACCGCGCAAAGCAGCGGTCGCGTGGCATCGACGCGGTCTTCCTGTCGGGTTCAAGCCTGGTGCCGGGCTTCGTTCGCGGCGACCGGAACGACGTCCGGGTCGTGCAACAACCTGTCGAGCCGGTCGAGTCGCAGCAGCAACTCATCGCGCTGACGCACGAGGGGAATGACCATGTCGTGGTCGGTATTTGCAGGAGGCGCATCGCGCAACAGCGCCAACGCGCCCCTCATCCGGTGCAGCAGCTTGTGCTGCGTGCGTGTGTCGCCGGATGCGAGCGCAAGATCGAACGCGCGCATGTCCTCGCGGCAGGTAGAGAGCAGTTCGTGCAGCAGGCGCCGCGCTTCCTCCGCGCTGCCCAGCGAATCGGTCAGGAAGGTCATCGGATCAACGGGCAACGGCTCCGCCATGGCCGGCACGGGTTCCGGATCGGCGGACAGGTGCCGGGCCAGCATCGTTTCGAGCTCCTGCAGCGTCATCGGCTTGGCCAGGAAACCGTCCATGCCGGCGTCGTTGCACCGCTGAACGTCCGCGGGCAGTGCGCTGGCCGACAGAGCGATGATCGGCAGCCGGCGCGCCTGGCCGGCTTCGTCGGCGCGGATCCGCCGGGCCAGCGCGTAGCCATCCATCTTCGGCATGTCGCAGTCGGTGATCAGCAGATCGAAGCCGCCACCGACGAGCGCAGCCAATGCCTGCTCGCCATCGACCGCCACCACGCACTCGAAACCAAGGTGGGCCAACTGCCGCGCGATCACGGCCCGGTTGACCGGATGGTCCTCGGCGACCAGGATGCGCGCGGCCTGCAGCGACAGCCGTGGCGAGCCCAGGGTGGGTTCGTCTGGAGATGCGCGCTCGAACACTGCGCGGCAGGCGTCGCGCAGCGAACGCCAGAGCAGTGGATTGCCGTGCACGATCCTGTCGGCCGCACGACCAGCCACGGCCGGAAGCCGGTTGCTCGCGACTTCTTCCAGCAACAGGCACCGCCCGCGTGGCGGCCGCTGCCCCGATTCCGCCAGACGGCGATCGATCAGGAAAAGTTCGGCGCGATCGCAGTCCAGCGTCGGCAGGTCCGACACCTCGATCTCGACAACGCTGAACCCCATCGATGACAGTGCATTGGACAGTTCCAGCGCGAACATCGGGTCCTGCGCACACAGCACCGCGGGCTTGCCAGCGAACTCCGGCAAGGGCCGCAACTTCGCCACCACCGGCAGTTTCAGCTCGAGGACTGCGCGCGTGCCCACGTCCGGTGTGCTCTTCAGCTGCACCGTCCCGCCCATCAGGTTGGCAAGGCGCTGGCAGATGATCAGGCCAAGGCCGGAGCCGCCAAAGCGGCGGGTCGTGGACGACTCGGCCTGGGTGAATGGCCGGAACAACCGCAGGAACTGTTCGCCGGAAATGCCGATGCCGGTATCGGTGACGGTGACGGAAAGCTTCTGCAGGTTCGCGCCCTCTTCAACACACTCCTCGAGGAGTTCGATGCGCAGCTCGACATGGCCGCGGTGGGTGAACTTGACCGCGTTGCTGAGCAGGTTGGTGATGATCTGGCGCACGCGCACCGCGTCGCCTGCAAACTCCGCCGCGAGTCGCCAGTCGATCATGCAATAAAGACGCAGGCCTTTCTCGTGCGCCTTCGCGGTGAACAGGCCGATCACGCCGTCGCAAAGCGAGCGCAGGTCGAACGGCGCGTTTTCCAGCTCGAGGCGGCCTGAATCGATCCGGGAGAAATCGAGGATGTCGTCGAGCAACTGCAGCAGCGTGCGCGCCGAGTCCTGCGCCATTGCCAGCATCTGGGCCTGCTCGCGATCGGTCCGGGTCTGCGCCAGCAGTTCGACCAGCCCGAGCACGCCCGCCATCGGCGTGCGGATCTCGTGGCTCATCATCGCCAGGAACGCTGCCTTGGCCGCCACCGCAGCCTCGGCTTCGGCATTGGCGCGGGCCAGCGCCTGGGCCTGTTCATGGCTGTCGGTGACATCGATCCAGTAGCCGCTCCAGTCCACCGATCCGTCCGGGCCGTGCCGTGGCGGACCGCCGGCGGTGCGTACCCAGCGCAGGCCCTGCACCGAGTGAAGGCGCACGTCGAACTGCGGCATTGGCTGCATCGCGGCAGCGGCGGCAGCGACGTTGTCGGCCACGAGCTGGCGGTCGTCCACGTAAACGTGCGAGAAGGCCAGTGCCTCATCGGCCATCATCTCGTCGGGAGTGATGCCGATCGTGGAAAGGGTGTCGCCATCGGCATAGGTGAACTCTCGCCTGCCGTCGGGCCACACCCGCAACTCGAACACCGCCGAGGGCAGGGTCCGCGCGATCTGCGCCAGGCGCAGCTCCGACGCCCGTGCCCGCGCCTCGGCAACGCGGATCTCGGTGATGTCCACCGCCGTGCCGAGCAACCCCGCCGGCTCGCCGTTGCCGAGCTCGAACATCTGGACCCACAACAGTTCATGGCGCTCGCTGCCGTCGGGTGCCTCGGTGCGAAGCTCCTTGCTCAACTGCTTGCCGGTCGTGAACACCGACATCTCGAAATCGTGGATCGCCTCGATCTCGATCTGCGGCAGGTGCCGGGTTTCCAGCAGCGTGCGCCCGACAAGGTCGCTCTCCTCGACGCCGTATCGCAACGTATAGGCGAGATTGACCGCCAGGTAACGTCCCTGCGTGTCCTTGACGAATACCGGATAGTGGATGTTGTTGAGCAGCCGTTCCTGGAACTGCAGCTGATCCGCAAGCTTGCGCTCTGCAGCCGTGCGCGCACGCACCTGGCGGCGCATGCTCAGGTGCGCGACCGACATCAGGCCCACGATGATGCAGCCGGCCAGGATGATGCCGAACACCCAACCCCATGGAACGCCGAAGCTGTACTCGTTGCTCAACCAGCGCGTGCGGATTGCCTGCTTCTCCTGGTCACTGATCCCCGCCAGCGCGTTGTTGACCAGTGGCAGCATGTCCGCGTGCGAACGGCGGACACCGAACGACAGTTCGTGATCGAGTCCGGTCGGCCCGACCATCTGCAGGCGCGCCGCGTAACGGTCGCGTATCAGCGCATCGATCGCGGGAAACGTACCCACGAACGCATCGGCCTGGCCGTCAGCGACCATGGCCAGCCCCTCCTCGTTGCTACCCACCGGCACCAGCGTGCTCTGGTCGAGCACGATCTTCAGCCGTGCCATCAGACCTGCTTCGCCACGCGCGGCCACGCGCCGTCCGCGCAGGTCTTCCGGGCCTGCCACGGTGGGCCCGTGCACGCGCGCGACGAGCACTTCCGGGAAGCGCTCGTAGGGCCTGCTGAACACCAGGTCGTCACCGCGGAAGTCGTCGGCCATGGCGGCTGCGACCATGTCGATCTCGCCGGCATGGACCATCCGCTGCAGGTCGGTCCAGTCCTTCGCAGGCACCAGCTCGAGACGAAGTCCAAGCCCTTTCTGCACTGCCTTGACATAGTTGGCCGCCATTCCATCGAACTCGCCATCGACGTTGACGAACGAGTACAGCGGCCGATTGGTCTCGTAGCCAAGCCGCAGAACCGGCAGTCCTTCGAGAACGCGACGCTCGCGACCGGTCAGTACCGCGGCCGGTTCGGTCGTCGAAGGCAGCATGTCCACGCCCCAGCGCGCCTGGAGACTCTTCAGTTCTTCCGGCTTGACCGTGGCCTCGGCCTTGCGCAACAGGCGCAGGAGCATCGTTTCGCGGGTGGGCACGGCAAGGCTGAGCCGCAGTGCCGGCAGGTCCATCGCGCCGAGCAGTACCAGGTCGTCCACCGAGCGCTGGTGCAACAGCGTACGCGTGCGGTACTCGGTGTTGCCGACATAGGCATCGGCCTCACCATCGGCAACCATGCGCAATGCCTCGCGGCCGTCCTGCGCGTAGAGGACGATTGACTGCGGAAAACGCTTCACCACCAGACCGGCCGTCTCGAGATAGCGTCGCTCCACCACGATCCGCGCACGCGCCAGGTCGGCTTCGCCGCGGATGCGGGTGTCGCCGCGACGCGCCACCAGCATGACGTAGCCCTTCAGGTAAGGACGAAGGAACGACAGGTGGCTGCGTCGGGCTGGCGTGTCCGGCTGTGCCAGCAACAGGTCGTAACGAGGTGGCTGTGAAGCGGCCGGCCAGGAGATAGCCTCCCAGTCGGTGAATGGATCGAACGACAGTCGCAGGCCGACCTTGGCCGCAAGCAGCCTGGCGTAATCGGGCCCCAGCCCTTCCGGGTGACCGGCCACCCAGGTTTCGGCAGGCAGGTGGTCACCGGCGAACACTCCCACCCGCACCACCGGGTGTTCCCTGCGCCATTGCGCTTCTTCGGCGTCAAGCGTCGCAACGCCACCTTCCTCCGCGGAGGCGGTGCGTGTCACGATCAACAGCGAGGCGAAGACGGCGAACAACATCGCCGCCAACAGGAGCGGGCGTGCAAGTCGGGTTGGCATGACCGATCGCATTGAATTGAGCCCCTGAAGGAACCACGCTAATAAGCTTGATTCCGTGCCTCCATCAGAATCGTCCTAATTGTGGTTGCGAGTTGCGGATGTGCACCGTGCGAGCGATCATCCCACCCTGAACAGGCCACAACGAAGCCATGACGCTACGCATAATTCTGGCCGACGACCATCCAATAGTCCGCAGCGGCGTTCGCGCCCTGCTGGAGCGCAACAACCTGCACGTTGTTGCCGAGGCCGGCAGTACCGATGAACTTGTCGCGGCGCTGGCAAGCCACGAATGCGACGTGCTGCTAACGGATTTCAGCATGCCCGGCGGCCAGCTCGCCGATGGCCTTGCGATGCTTGAGCACCTTCGCGGCAAGTGGCCGAAGCTGCCGATCATCGTCCTGACGATGATGAACAACCCCGGCGTGCTCAGTTCGATCCTCTCCACCGGCGTGCGCGGCCTGCTCAACAAGTCCGACGCGCTGTCGGAGCTGCCGCTGGCGATCCAGGCCGTATCCCATGGCCGCGACTACGTCAGTGCCAGCGGCGGTCACCAACTGGAGCAGATGGAGGGTCATGATTCCACCAGACTGCCGTTGTCGCCGCGTGAAGCCGAGGTGCTCGGTCTGTTCGTCTCCGGGCTGACGGTGTCGCAGATTGCCGAGCAGCTCGACCGCAGCATCAAGACCGTAAGTCGGCAAAAAATGGACGGCATGTCCAAGCTCGGCCTCAAGAACGATCTCGAGGTCTACGCCTACGCCCGCGAGCACGGCCTGCTCACCTGATCGAACGACGGTGGCGGCGCACTGCGTCGCCGGTGCCGTCACCCGCTAGACGCCTGGCAGGGATCCGCGCCTGACAGTCGCCCGCCGCAACGGCGCAGCCAGGCCAGCACCCCGGCGCAGATCGCGCAAAGCGATCCAATTTGCCGGTTCGGCAAATGCATCTTCGGCATATACACGCCTGTCGCCAACCGCTCCCGCGGCCATCAGCGTCTCGCCGGGAAAACAAGACGATTCTCATACTCCGCGTCCTGTCGCGTGCCTAACCTTGCGCCGTTCTGCAGCAGGCGGGGGTCACTGACATGCCCAAGCCTGTGGTTGCAAACCGCCTGCAGACACCTCGTCAACCCTGACCCCATCCAAATCTGGACCCGTATGAAAAACAAGATTCTAAGCACCTTCGCGCTCTCTGCGATTGCGTTGGCCTCGCAGTCGGCGTTTGCCTCGGACGGCACGATCAACTTCACCGGCTCGATCACCAGCCAGACCTGTTCGATCAACGGCACCGCTGCCGACGGCAACCGAA